>JACQYA010000120.1 GCA_016208425.1 Betaproteobacteria bacterium | reverse complement strand
GACCGTGCCATCCCAGACTTGCGGCGGGTCGAGACAGACATCGCAGTTGCCGCAGGGCGCGGCCTCTTCGCCAAAGTAGTTGAGCAACACGACGCGCCGGCATTTGGCCGATTCGCAGTAGGCGAGCATGGCGTCCAGCTTCTGTCGCTCGACCCGTTTCTGCTCGATGGGTGAGGTCGATTCCTCGATCATCTGGCGATGAATCACCACATCGTTCAGGCCGTAGGTCATCCAGCCTTCCGAGGCTTCGCCGTCGCGCCCGGCACGGCCGGTTTCCTGGTAGTAGGCTTCGAGGCTTTTCGGCAGGTCGAGGTGGGCGACAAAGCGCACATCGGGCTTGTCGATGCCCATGCCGAAGGCGATGGTGGCGACCATCACCACGCCGTCTTCGCGCAGGAAGCGTTGCTGGTGTCGCTGGCGCGTGCCGGCGTCGAGCCCGGCGTGGTAGGGCAAGGCGGTGACGCCTTGTTCTCCGAGCCAGACGGCGGTTTCATCGACCTTGCGGCGCGACAGGCAATAGACGATGCCGGCCTCGCCGCGATGGTCGGCGAGAAAGGCGAGGAGTTGCTTGCGCGGGTTGTCGCGTTCGACGATGGTGTAGCGGATGTTCGGCCGGTCGAAGCTGGATACGAAGATGCGCGCCTCGTCCAGCCCGAGGCGGCTGATGATCTCCTGTCGCGTCAGCTCGTCGGCGGTGGCCGTCAAGGCAATGCGCGGCACCTGCGGATAGCGTTCGTGCAGGCGCGAGAGCTGGATGTATTCCGGGCGAAAGTCGTGCCCCCACTGCGAAACGCAGTGCGCTTCGTCGATGGCGAACAGCGCCAGCCGGTTGCTTTCGACGAGTTGGTCGAGCAGGCCGATGAAGCGGTCGGTCAGCAGGCGCTCGGGGGCGACATAGATCAGGTCGAGTTCGCCGCGCATCAGACGGCGCTCGGTATCGACCGCCGTCTGGAAGGCTAGCGAAGAGTTGAGAAAAGCGGCGCGCACGCCGGCCAGCAGCAGCGCGTCGACCTGATCCTGCATCAGGGCAATCAGCGGCGACACCACGACGCCGACACCGGGTCGCAGCAGGGCCGGAATCTGGTAGCACAGCGATTTGCCGCCGCCGGTCGGCATCAGCACCAGCGCGTCACCACCGCCGGTGACATGGTCGACGACTTCGGCTTGATCGCCACGGAAGGTGGCGTAGCCGAAAACGCGGTGCAGGATTTCGCGGGCGGCGGTCATGGCCTGTTCAACCTAACACCTCGCGCGCCAGTTGCCGCCCATCCCAGCACAGGCACTCCCCGCGATCTTCGCGCCAGTCGGCCATCGTCCAGCGCTCAACGTGGATGCCGTCGACGATGTGGTCGTGCGCGGCCGGGCGGTGCGTGTGACCGTGGATGAAGGTTGCGTAGCCGTGATCGCGCAGAAAATCCTCGGTCGCGCCGGGGTTCAGATCCATCGAACAGGCGGCGTCACGCTTTTCGCGCTTGGCGTTTTCGCTTTGCTGGCGCAGCGCGGCGGCGATGGCGCGGCGCTCGGCCAGCGGCCGGGCGAGAAAAGCCTGACGCCAGGCGGGATCGCGCACCTGCCGCCGGAATTTCTGGTAATCGGCGTCGTCGGTGCACAGCGCGTCGCCGTGCGAGAGCACGAACTGCCAGGATTCCGTCGACAGCACGTGAGGGTCGGGCAGCAGACGCGCGCCGCAACGCACCGCAAACGCTTCGCCGAGCAGGAAGTCGCGGTTGCCGTGCATGATGGAGATGGCGGTACCGGCTTCCGCGCAGGCGCGCAACCCGCCGACAATCCCAGAGCCGTAGACGTCGCTGGGATCATCGAGACAGTCATCGCCCGGCCAGACCTCGAACAGGTCGCCGAGGATGTAGAGATGCCCGGCGGCGCGCGCCCGGCCCCCGAGAAAACCGAGAAAGCGTCGGGTAACGCCGGGCGCCTGCGGCGAAAGGTGCAGGTCGGAAATGAAAAGGATCAAAGCGGCGCCGGAACGAAAACGCTTCAGCAAACTTCCGCGCGCTCGATAATCACGTCTTCCTTGGGCACGTCCTGGTGGAATCCGGCGTTGCCGGTCTTCACGCCCTTGATCTTGTCGACCACCTCCGTGCCTTCGACAACTTTGCCGAAGACGCAGTAGCCCCAGCCGTTACCGGTCGGCGCGGTGTGATTGAGGAAGCCGTTGTCGGCGACGTTGATGAAGAACTGCGCGGTGGCCGAGTGCGGGTCGGACGTGCGCGCCATGGCGACGGTGTAGATGTCGTTTTTCAGGCCGTTGTCGGCTTCGTTTTTGATCGGCTCGTTGCACGGCTTCTGCATCATGCCCGGCTCGAATCCACCGCCCTGGATCATGAAACCGGGGATCACGCGATGGAAGATCGTATTGTCGTAGTGGCCGGCTCCGGCGTAGGCGAGAAAGTTCTTCGCCGATTCGGGCGCCTTTTCGGCGTCGAGTTCGAGTCCGATGACGCCGAAGTTGGTGTGCAGCTTAATCATGAAAATTCCTTACTTTTTGTCGGAGGTGAGTTTGACGGATTGGATGATGACGGGTTCCAGCGGCACGTTCTGGTGCATGGAACGGTTGCCTGCCGGAACCTTGGCGATCTTGTCGACCACGTCCATTCCCTGCGTGACCTTGCCGAACACGGCGTAGCCCCAGCCGTCGCGCGAGGGATAGTCGAGCATCGCGTTATCCTTGTGGTTGATAAAAAACTGCGCCGTGGCCGAGTGCGGGTCTTGCGTGCGCGCCATGGCGATGCTGCCGCGCTCGTTCTTCAAGCCGTTTTTGGCTTCGTTTTCGACGGGCTTGCCGGTCGGCTTCTGCTCCATATCTTTGGTAAACCCGCCGCCCTGAATCATGAAGCCGTCGATCACGCGGTGAAAGATGGTGCCGTTGTAAAAACCGTCTTTGGCGTATTGCAGGAAATTCTGCACGGTTTTTGGCGCTTTTTCGGAGTCCAGCTCGATGACGATTTTGCCCATGCTGGTTTGCAGCTCGACGCCGGGCGCGGCCAGTGCGGCGGCGGAAAAGGCGGAAATTGCGGCAAATGCCGCAACTGCGGCAATGGGAGAGAATTTTTTGGATATCATGCGTTTCCTTCGTAAATGATTTTCCAGGTACCGTCTTCGCGGATCCAGTACTGGCTCTTTCTCGTTTGACTGCTAAGACTGTTGCTGCGGAAATCCAGGTCGAAACTGACGACGACCATCTGTTCCTTGCCCGGGTTGCGGAACATCTGGCGGTTGCCGAGCGTGACCTTGATGCTTTCCGCCGCCAGAGCTCTCCGGTTCTTCAGTTGGGCGAAGTATCTGGCGCTCGCCGAGCCGGCCTTGAAATCCCTCGCGTAGTGCCGGATAAAGCGGTCATAGTCGCGGCTTTCCCAGTCGCTGCGCCACTCCTCGATCTTTTCGCTCATCGCGTCGCGCTCGCTTTGCCAGTCGTCGTAGGACAGCCATTCTATCGAATTGCTGATGATGACGGGCGTCACGCCGAGTTGCAGGTTCCGCGAAAGCGCCACGAGATCGCTGTTGGCGAGGATGACGCAGCCGTCGGATGCCCTGGGCGGGCGGGAATAGGTGTCGGGCGGCGTGCCGTGCAGCCAGATGCCATCTCCGTCGCGCCCTTGCCGCTTGTCCCATTCGTTCGGGTAATTGAGCGGAAAAGCGCCGCTACCGTAGAAGCGGTCGAGCGAGTCGGCAGGCAGGCTAGCGGTAACGCGATACACGCCGACCGGCGTCTTGCGGTCGCCCTGCCGGATTTTTTCGCTGCCCAGCTTGCCGTGCGTGATGTAGTAGTCGGCGACGAAGCGCGGCCGGCCACCGTCGTTGCGGTAGAGGTAGAGGCGGGCTTTGTCGGTGTCGACGACGATGGCGTGCCTCTGGTCCGGGCGCATTTGCAGCAGGTAGCGCGGCACGTAGCGGGCGGCAGACGATTTGTCGCGGTACGCCTTGAGACGGGCGACGGCTTCTTCGCGCAGGTCGGCAAGCTGTTCGGGCGGCGCGTTGGCGGCGTTGCCGAAGGTCGAGATCGGCCGGCTGCGCGCGAGCAGCAGATCGCCCTTGATGAGATGCGCCAGGCGAAAATTCGGGTAGCGCCGGATCAGCGCGTCGGCCTCTTCCAGCGCGGCGCCCAAGCGGTTTTTGTCGATTTCGTCGAGAATGCGCGCGAGCCGGGCTTCCGGGCCGGCGTCCGAATCTGGATTTGGATTTGAATTTCCACCCGACACGTTCTGCGGGCGCTTGCCGTTCTCGGTGGCCCACAGGTTGGCGCAAAGCGCCAAGCAGGCGATGACAAGAACCGCTTTCAACATCGGGCGATGCGTTCCGTCGCGGCTACCAAAATCTCGATTTCCTCGGCTCCGAGCGGCAACCGGTTGCGCCCGGCCCGCCCATCGTGTTCGCGGAGCCGGCCGACAGACCGGGCGGGCCGATGCGTTCGCGCATGATGCGGCAAGTCAGGTCGCTGATCGAGTAAGCGAGGGCGGTGGTGAAATCGAGGCGCGGCCAGGCGCTTTTCCAGTGTTGGAGCATTCTCGCGAACTCTCCGTCACCGGCGCTGCTCTCGGCGGCGACCGGGTTGGCCTGGGCGGGGGGTGTCGTGCGGGCTTCCGGGATGCGGCGCGCCGTTTCGGCGACGGCGATCTTGGGGGGCTGCGAAGAAGGTGCCACATTCGCGCTGGCGGCCGGCTCTGTCCTGACGGCGGCGCCACCCAACTGACGGATCGGCGCCAGCCGGGACTGGCTGCCGGTGCTGCCGGAATCGCGCTGCAAGGCCTTGTCGTAGGACTGGCTGGCCAGTTGCGCGTAAATATCGCCGAGATTCTCGTGCGCGACGGAATAGCTGGGGTGCGTCTTGATCGCCATTTCCAGCGCGACGCGCGCCTTGTCGTATTGTTTTTGCTGGGCGTAGAGCACGGCGAGGTTGTTATAGGGTTCCGGCAAACCGGGGTAGTCTTGGGTCAGTTTGCCGTAGACCGCGATGGCGTCCGCCGGGCGACCCATTTCACCCAGGATCACGCCCTTCAGGAAGCGCGCCTGCGCATCCTTCGCGTGCTTTGGCTTCGCGGCGATGTAGCTGTCGACCTTTTCGAGGGCATTCGGCAGTTGCCCATTTTTGACCATGTCTTGAATGTCGGACAGCGCGTCGGAACCTGTGTTGGCTCCAGCGACGGAGAGGTGGAAACCCGCAAGCAGTCCGAGCGCCAAGGCTGGAAAGCCCGCCGTTAAAGGCTTTGCGAAGATCGGGCGCATCGCTGTGGTACACTCCTCAAGTGTGGGTGGCTCGGCGTGGCAATTCTAACAAGAAGCGCATCGAATCCCAAATCACCATGCCCGACGTATCGCGCGGGCGCTCTCGTGACCCCCTTTCGTGAGCCTGTCAATGCTGAGAATCTACAACTCCCTGACGCGGGAAAAGCAGGATTTTGTCCCCATCGAGCCTGGAAAAGCCCGGATGTACGTCTGCGGGATGACGGTGTACGACTATTGCCACCTCGGCCACGCCCGCGTTCTCGTCGTATTCGACATCGTCCAGCGCTGGTTGCGCGCCAGCGGGCTGCAACTGACCTATGTGCGCAACATCACCGACATCGACGACAAGATCATCAAGCGGGCGCTGGAGAACAAGGAGAGCATCGGCGAACTGACCGACCGTTTCATCGCTTTTATGAACGAGGATGCCGCCGCGCTGGGGGTGGAAAAACCCGACCACGAGCCGCGCGCCACAGAATATGTGCCGCAGATGCTCGATCTCATCGCCGGGCTGGAGAAAAACGGGCTGGCCTACCAGGCGAGCGACGGCGACGTGAATTTTTCGGTGCGCAAGTTCCCCGGTTACGGCAAGCTGTCGGGCAAGTCGCTGGACGATCTGCGCGCCGGAGAGCGCGTCGAACTGGACGCCGCCAAGCAAGACCCGCTCGATTTCGTGCTCTGGAAGCACGCCAAGGAGGGCGAGCCGTCGTGGAACTCGCCGTGGGGCGACGGCCGGCCGGGCTGGCACATCGAATGCTCGGCGATGAGTTCCGATCTGCTCGGCAAGCACTTCGACATCCACGGCGGCGGGCAGGATTTGCAGTTTCCGCACCACGAAAACGAAATCGCGCAGTCCGAAGGCGCGCACCGGTGCCAGTTCGTGAATTATTGGATGCACAACGGCTTCGTTCGCGTCGACGACGAAAAAATGTCGAAATCGCTCGGCAACTTCTTCTCGATCCGCGAGGTGCTCAAAAAGTACGATGCCGAAGTCGTGCGCTTCTTCATCCTGCGCGCCCACTACCGCAGCCCGCTCAACTATTCGGACGCCCATCTCGACGACGCCCGGCAGGCGCTGTCGCGCCTCTACACCGCGCTCAAGGCGGCGGGAGCAGGCGAAGCGGCGGCGGATTGGAACGAGCCGCACGCGCAGCGTTTCCGCCAGGCGATGGACGACGACTTCAATACCCCGGAAGCCTGCGCGGTGCTTTTCGACCTTGCCGCCGAGGCCAACCGCAACAAATCTGCGGCGATGGCATCGCAACTGCGCGCGCTGGGCGGCGTGATGGGCTTGCTCAAGCGCGATCCGCAAGCCTTTCTGCAAGCCGCGCCGGAAAGCGCCGACGAATGGCCGGTCGCGCGCATCGAAGCCGCCGTTGCGGATCGCGTCGGCGCGAAGAAGGCCAAAAACTACGCCGAATCCGACCGCATTCGCGCCGAGTTGCTGGCCGCCGGCGTCGTGCTGGAGGATGGCGCGCAGGGAACGAGCTGGCGGCGGGCGTGACGCCCCCGCGCTGCCGATATTTCGCCGCGTAGCGCGGCACGGCATCAGTCCGCCGCGCGCCGTTTGAAGTCGCGCAGGCGAAATCCGGCAAGTCCGAGCGTTGCGAAATAGACGCTGACGCCGATTGCGACGACTGCGGCCAGTCGCAGCAGTCGCTCGCCCAAGCTCCGGAGCAACCAATCGGCCGCGTCTCCGGTAGCCCACCACAGGACGCAGCCCATCGTCAGCAGAGCAACCAGCAATTTGACGGTAAACGGCAACCAGCCCGGTTGCGGCGTGTAAATGCCGTGCCGGCGCAGGCCGCGATAGAGCAGGCCGGCGTTCAGGCAGGCGGCCAACCCGATCGACAGCGCCAGCGCGGCGTGTTTGAGCCAGCCGATCAGGGCAAGGTTGAGCAGTTGGGTAACGAACAGCGTGACGAGTGCGATTTTCACCGGCGTGCGCACGTTTTGCCGCGCATAGAAGCCGGGCGCCAATACCTTGACCAGAATCAGTCCGAGCAGCCCGAGGCTGTAGGCGACCAGCGCGTCGCGCGTCTTGAACACGTCGGCGGCGGTGAAAGCGCCGTGGAAAAACAGCGTGGCGATCAACGGCACGGCGATGATCGCCAGCGCCAGTGCGGCGGGCGCGGCGAGCAGCAAGGTCAGACGCAAGCCCCAGTCGAGCAGCCTGGAGTATTCGCCGTAGCTGGCTCTGGCGTTGTATTTCGACAGCGAGGGCAGCAGGATGGTGCCGAGCGCGGCGCCCAGCATGCCGGCCGGAAACTCCATCAGGCGGTCGGCGTAGTACAGCCAGGAAACGCTGCCGGACTCGAGAAACGAGGCGAAGACGGTGTTGAGCAGCAAGCTCACCTGTGCCACCGATACGCCGAGCGCGGCGGGCGCCATCAGCCTCAGGATGCGGCGCACGCCCTCGTCCTTCCCGTCGACCGAAAAACGCGGCAGCATCCCGATGCGGCGCAGGCTGGGAACCTGTAACGCCAGTTGCAGCGCGCCGCCGAGGAATACCGCCCAGCCGAGCGCCAGCACGGGCGGGTCGAAATACGGTGCGCCCCAGAGCGCCATGCCTATCATCGAGACATTGAGCAGAACCGGCGTGAAGGCGGGAACGGCAAAACGGCTCCAGGTGTTGAGGATGCCGCCGGCCAGAGCGACCAGCGACATGAAGAGGATGTACGGAAAGGCGATGCGCGTCAGCTCGACGGTCAGCGCGAATTTCCCGGGATCGGCGGCGAAGCCGGGCGCCGAGAGGTAAACGACGATCGGGGCCGCCGCCATGCCGAGCAGCGTGACGCCAAGAACGATGAAGAACAGCAGCGTGGCGACGCGGTCGATCAGGCGCCGGGTCTCCAGCTCGCCGCGCCGGTTCTTGTACTCGCCGAGGATAGGCACGAAAGCCTGCGAGAAAGCACCTTCGGCAAACAGCCGGCGCAGCAGGTTGGGCAGCTTGAAGGCGACGAAAAACGCGTCGGTCAGCATTCCCGCGCCAAATGCCCGCGCGATCACGAAGTCGCGCGCGAAACCGAGTACGCGCGACAGCAGCGTCATGCCGCTGACGGTGGCGAGCGCCCTAAGCAGGTTCATGCGACAGGCCGCCGATCCAGGCCGTATACAGCCGGTCGGCGAGCGCGCGCATGGCGGGAAGGCGGGCGGCGGTTTCGGCCTGCATCCGCTCCGGCGTTTGCACCGGGGGCGGGAGCGTCGGCAAGCCCGCCACTTCTGCCGGCCAGCTCTGGCACCACCCGGCGATCATTTCCGGGGTCATCTCGACATGGCATTGCATCGCCAGATGCGGCCCGAGCACGAACGCCTGGTTGGCGCAGAATTCGTTGCCGAGGATGCGCGTCGCGCCGGGCGGGATGCTGAAGGTTTCGCCGTGCCACTGGAAGACGGTGGCCGGTGCGCCGGCGAGCGCGTCGCCCAGCCAGCGCCGCGCCGCGTCGCCGCTTTCGGCGGTGGCGTTGCCCCAGCCGATTTCCTTGACCGGATTGCGCGTGATTTCGCCGCCGAGAGCCTTGCTTATCAGCTGGCCGCCCAGGCAGTGGCCGACGACCGGGATGCCTTTTTCCACGGCCAGACGGATCAGCGCGCAGGTCTCGGCGATCCACGGCAGCGGATCGTTCACACTCATCGGCCCGCCCATGAAGCACAAGCCGGAAAACTCGTCGGTATTTGCCGGGATGGGATCGCCGCAATCGACGGCAACCAATTTGAATGGAATCGAGTGCGCCGCGAGGAATGTGGCAAAATAGCCGGGGCCTTCAGTATCGGTGTGGCGAAAAATGGCGACAGGTTTCATGGGTGGGCGGTGCTCTGGCAAGGGCGACATAGGTCGCGGAACGGGCGATTTTACGCTCGGCCTGGCGCTCTGCCTATGTGCTTGCGCTTTTCCGGCCTGCGCCGTGGATGTCGGCCTGGCCGGCCTGTTTCCCGGCAAAGCGTTGCTGACCATCGATGGCGGCAAGCCGCGCACCGTGGCGATCGGGGTTGCGACCGAGGAAGGTGTTAAAGTCCTTTCGTCCGATGGCGATACGGCAACGCTGGAAGTCGATGGCAAAAAGCGCGTGCTGCGGGTCGGCCAGAACGTCGCCGCGCAAGCTACCGTAAGCCGGTCTCCGGCTGCGGTTCTGTCCGCCGATGAGCGGGGGCATTTTCTGGCCGGCGGCAGCGTTAACGGGAACCCGGTGCGTTTTATCGTCGATACCGGCGCCTCGATGGTTTCGCTCGGAGCCGCCGATGCGCGCCGGCTGGGCATCGACGCGGGCAAGGGGCAACCCGGCCTGAGCAACACGGCCAACGGCCAGGTCGCGGTATCGCGCGTCAAGCTGGAGTCCGTTCGCGTCGGCGACATCGTCCTGAACAACGTCGATGCGATGGTGCTACGGCAGGACATGCCTTTTGCGCTGCTCGGCATGAGTTTTTTGAACCGTATGGAAATGCGGCGCGATGGCGACACCATGACGCTGACAAAACGCTACTAGGGGGTAACCATGCCACACCGCGACGAAGAAATTACGATGTTGCGCCGCGAGCTCGAAATGTTGATGGGCGAACGGCAGACCCTGCTGCAAGTCGCCGGCGCCACGGCCGCGCTGATTGCCAGCCTGGACAGCAAGCGCCTGCCGGTGAGCGCCGTCGAGTCGGCCGATCTGGTGGCGACCACGATCAACGCGCTGTCCGAAGAGACGCTGCAGGATGCGCTCAATGCCGTGCGCGCCGAAATTGAGGATCAGGAAGCTGGCGTCAGCATCTGAACCCTGCTTCGGCAACCTTGTCGGCGGAGCGCCCGGTATAGATATTGCCCGTTTGCGCAACGCGCTGCATCCCGGGCCGCACGTGCAGGCCGCTGTCCGCGAGGACGGTTGTGACGAGGCGGACGGTCGAGCGGCGCTGACGCCGGCTTCGGTGCTTTTCCCCGTCGTGTTGCGGGAAGGCTGCCCGACCGTCTTGCTCACCCGGCGCACGGCACATCTGAAGGATCATCCCGGGCAAATCAGCTTTCCCGGCGGGCGCGCCGAAGCGCGCGATCCGTCGCCCGCGCATACCGCGTTGCGCGAAGCGGCGGAAGAGGTCGGTCTGCTGGAGCAACATGTCGAGATCGCCGGCTATTTGCCCGAGTACCTGACCAGCACCGGGTTTCGCATCACTCCGGTAGTCGCTCTGGTGACGCCCCCCTTCGAGCTTGCCCCCGACCCTTTCGAGGTGGCCGAAATTTTTGAGGCTCCGCTCGCCTTTCTGCTCGACCCGGCCAACCACAAGCGACACGCGCTGCTGCACCGGGGCAAGCTCAGGCATTATTATGCGATGCCCTACGGCGACTACTTTATCTGGGGGGCAACCGCCGGCATCATCAGATCGCTCTACGACGCGCTGGCCGCAGAGTGTCGGCCCGAGCGTTGACCCAAGCGTCGGCTCAAGCGCTGGCCGAAGCACCAATTTCTGGAGGGCAAGTACCTGTGGTATCTTCAAATTTTTCCAACGATAAAGCGGCGTGCGCCAGCGCGCGCCGTACGGAAGTTTTTTCGGAATGAGCCTGTTTTCCCTCGTTGTTGCCCTGCTGCTGGAGCAGGTTCGGCCGCTTCCTTACCGACAGTTCGTGCGCGGGCCGCTGGCCGGTCTCGCGGATTTTCTCGAAACCGGTTTCAATGCCGGTTCCGCCAAACAGGGGGCTCTGGCCTGGCTGTTCGCGGTTGGCGGCCTGACGCTGGTTGCCTGCGCCGTTTTTGCCGCCCTGTACCGGGTCAACCCGCTGTTCGCCTGGCTGTGGAACGTCGCGATGCTTTATCTGACGATGGGCTTTCGCCAGTTCAGCCACTACTACACCGATATCCAGTTGGCGCTGCGCATGGGCGACCTGCCGCATGCGCGAATGCTGCTGGCCGAATGGCGCGGGCGTCCGGCCGACGATCTGTCGTCGTCGGAGATCGCCCGCCTGGCGATCGAAGAGGCGCTGGCCGCCTCGCACCGCCATGTCTTCGGCGTGCTCGTCTGGTTTGTCCTGCTGCCCGGGCCGTGCGGCGCCGTCCTTTACCGCGCCGCCTCGTTCTTCTCGGACACCTGGCGCAGGGATGGCGGCAGGGGGGTCGAACCCGGCGAGTTTGGAACATTTGCGCAACGCGCTTTCGCGATCATCGACTGGCTCCCGCTGCGGGTGACCGCCACCGGTTTTGCCATCGTCGGCGATTTCGAGGACGCGGTTTATTGCTGGCGCACGCAGGCGGAAAAGTGGCCGGACGGCGGTCTCGGCATCGTTCTGGCGAGCGGCGCGGGCGCTCTCGGCGTGCGTTTGGGCATGCCCTTGCTCGAATCGGGAGAAGTCGCGGATCGCGCGGCAATCGGCGTCGGCGACGAAGCGGATGCAGATTTCATGCAAAGCGCCGTCGGGCTGGTCTGGCGCGCGCTGGTGCTCTGGTTGTTGCTGTTGTTTTTGTTGTGGCTTGCCGGTCTGGCAGGCGGTTGATTAATAAAAGAGAAGGAGTTTCCCCATGAGCAGAGAGGTAGTCGTTCTTAGCGCAGTTCGTTCCGCCATCGGCGCGTTCGGCGGTTCGCTGTCGGGCATGGAGCCGTCGGAACTGGCCGGCGTGGTGATGAAAGAGTCCATTGCCCGCTCCGGCGTCGATCCCCGGCAGATCGGCAACGCCGTCGTCGGCAACTGTATTCCGACCGATTCGCGTTACGCCTATGTTTCCCGCGTCGCCTCCATCCAGGCCGGCCTGCCGATGGATTCGGTCGCCATGCAGGTCAGCCGCCTGTGCTCCTCCGGTCTGCAGGGTATCGTGACCGCAGCGCAGAATATCATGCTCGGCGATTTCGACTACAGCATCGGCGGCGGCGTCGAAGTCATGTCGCGCGGCGGCTACCTGCTGCCGGCACTGCGCACCGGCGCGCGCATGGGCGACACCAAGGCGCTCGACATGATGGTCGCGGTGCTGACCGACCCGTTTGGCGTGGGCCACATGGGCATTACGGCGGAAAATCTCGCCACCAAGTGGAACATCTCGCGCGAAGAGCAGGATGCGTTCGCCTGCGAATCCCAGCGTCGCGCCGCGGCGGCGATTGCCGAAGGCCGTTTCAAGTCGCAGATCGTTCCCATCGTCCAGCAAACGCGCAAGGGCGAGGTCGTGTTCGATACCGACGAGCACGGCAAACCCAGCACCACGATGGAGTCGCTGGCGAAAATGAAACCGGCCTTCAAGAAGGACGGCACGGTCACCGCCGGCAACGCTTCCGGCATCAACGACGGCGCGGCCTTCTTCGTGCTGGCCGCCGCCGATGTCGCCGCCAAGGCCGGCCAGAAGCCGGTTGCCCGCATCGTTTCCTACGCCATCGCCGGCGTACCGAACGAGATCATGGGCGAAGGCCCGATCCCGGCTTCCCGGCTGGCGCTCAAGAAGGCCGGGCTGACGCTGGAGCAGATGGACGTGATCGAAGCCAACGAAGCGTTCGCCGCACAGGCGATTGCCGTCAACAAAGGACTCGGTCTGGACCTGGCAAAAACCAACCCGAACGGTGGCGCGATCGCCCTCGGTCACCCGGTCGGCTGCTCTGGCGCGTTCATCGCGACCAAAGCGGTTTACGAGCTGCAACGCACGGGCGGCAAGTACGCGCTGGCCACCATGTGTATCGGTGGCGGCCAGGGCATCGCGGTGATCTTCGAGCGCGTCTGACCGACGTTCGCTCCAGGAAAAACCCGGTCTCCGGTGTCTTGGGTGCCGGGTTTTTCAGAGAAGAATAATGCCGTTCAGCGAAACCGAAATCGCCCTGTTGAAGACCTCTGTCGTCCTGCAGGACATCCCGCCTGCGGAAGTTCTGGAGGCGGTCGCCGCGTATCCAGAACGGCAGTTCGGTTTGCCGCCCAACCAGGTGTTTATCGAAATCGGAGAGGTCGAGCCGGGGCTGTACATTATCGGCCACGGCACGGTGGAAATGTTCGTTCTGGATGCCGACGGCAAGGAAAAGATCCTCGATTTCGCCAGGACGGGCGGAACGCTGGCCGAGGAAACGCTGTTCAGCGACCGGCCGCTGCAATATTCGGCGCGCAGCCTGACGCAAGCGGCGGTGCTGCATCTGCCGAACTCTCTGGTTTCGGAGTGGATCGCCCGCTATCCGGCGTTCTCGCGGCGCCTGATGTCGCTGGTCGCGGCGCGCATCAGCTTCCTTTACAAGGACATGCTGACCTTCTGCACGAAAAGGGCGACCGCCCGGCTGGTCTGCTACGTCGTCTGCCACTTCGACCGCGCGCCGACGACGCCGGATGGCTCCTACAGCCTGCACCTGGCGATTCCCCGCCACAAGCTCGCATCGCGTCTTGGCATCAGCGATTCGCACCTGTCGCGCTCGTTCCGCGAGTTGCAGAACGAGGGGCTGATCGTCCCGCAAGGGCACGGCTATTTCATCCCCAATGTGCCGGCGCTATCGCGCTACGTCTGCCCGGCGGGGTGCGATTTTTAGTTTTGGTAGCGCTTGAAGGGCGCGGAAAGAATTGCTCGCGTGTTCTGTTGCACGCTGGGCTGGTGGTGTTTTGCCGGGCGGGGCGCGCGTGCGGCCGTTCGCGTTGTGTTTGAGCGGCACGCGGCGGTTCATCTGCCGGGACAAACGGGAGTTACAGGTACTTGGCCAAATTTAACTGTTAACGGCCTGAATACTGCTTAAAATCTCTCAAGCCGGATAAACGATAGCGAGAGGGGCAAGAGCGTGCTTAATGGCTGCAATATATTGGTTACAGGCGGAACCGGTTCTTTCGGAAACCGGTTCATCGCAACACTGATCGAACACCACAAGCCGAACAAGATCGTTGTTTATAGCCGCGACGAGCTGAAGCAGTTCGAGATGTCCAACCGGGTTCCGTTTGCCGGACGCGGCGACATCATGCGCTACTTTCTTGGCGACGTGCGCGATCTCCAAAGGCTGGAGCGCGCCATGGAAGGCATCGACATCGTTGTCCACGCGGCCGCCCTGAAGCAAGTGCCCGCCGCCGAATACAACCCTTTCGAAGCGGTAAAAACGAATATTATCGGCGGTCAAAACGTCATCGATGCCTGCTTGGCCGCCAACGTCAAGAGCGTTATTGCGCTCAGCACCGATAAGGCCGCAGCCCCGATCAACCTGTATGGCGCGACAAAGCTCTGTTCCGACAAGCTCTTTGTTGCCGCCAACAACTACCGGGGGGCGCGCGGCATCCGTTTCTCGGTCGTGCGCTACGGCAACGTCCTCGGCAGCCGGGGCTCGGTCGTTCCCTTCTTCCAGCAACGCCGCCCGTCGGGCATCCTGCCGGTAACCGACGAACGCATGACGCGCTTCTCGATCACGTTGCAACAAGGCGTCGATTTTGTCCTCGACTGCCTGAAACGCATGTGGGGCGGAGAGCTGTTCGTGCCCAAAATTCCCTCGTACCGGATTCTCGACGTCGCCAAAGCCATCGCCCCCGAATGTCGTATAGAGGTGGTCGGCATCCGTCCCGGCGAGAAACTGCACGAAGAAATGATCACCGACACCGATTCGCTGAACACGCTCGAGTTTGACGGCTACTACGTCATCCTGCCCTCCAACAGCGGCGACAACCCGAACTTCCTCTCGGCAGAAAAGCTGCGCGATCTTGCGGCAACGGAATTACATGTCTGACGCCAGCATCAACTACGCCCGACAGGATATCTCGGCCGCAGACGTTGAAGCGGTCGTCAAAGTACTGCGCTCGGACTTGCTGACCCAAGGCCAGGTTGTCCCCGCTTTTGAAAAGGCCGTCGCCGACTACTGCGGCGCACCTTATGCCGTAGCCACCAACAGCGCCACCTCGGCGCTGCACATTGCTTGCATCGCGTTGGGTCTCGGCCCGAACGACCGGCTATGGACGGTGCCCAATACCTTTGTCGCCTCGGCCAACTGCGCTCGCTTCTGCGGTGCCGACGTTGATTTCGTCGACATCGACCCACAGACCCGGAACATCTGCCCCCTTGCCCTGCGCGATAAGCTTGAAATTGCCCGCCGCCACGGTCTGCTGCCGAAGATTGTCGTCCCCGTCGCCTTCGCGGGACATGCCTGCCCCATGGCCGAGATTCGCACGCTAGCCGAAGAATTCGGGTTCCGCACCATCGAAGATGCCTCACACGCCATTGGTGGAAGCTATCGCGGCCAACCGATCGGCTGCGGCGAGTGGGCCGACGTCACCGTCTTCAGCTTCCATCCGGTGAAGATCATTACCACGGGCGAAGGTGGCATGGCGGTCACCCAAAACAACCAGCTTGCCGCGCGTATGACGCGCCTGCGCTCGCACGGCATCACGCGCGAAGCGGGACTGATGGAAGGCGCAATCGACGGGCCGTGGCACTATCAGATGATCGAGCTAGGCTGGAATTACCGCATGACCGACATCCAAGCCGCGCTCGGCCTATCGCAAATGCAGCGCATCGACGAGTTCGTTGCCCGCCGCACAGCCCTGGCAGGCCGCTACGATTGCCTGCTGGCCGACAGCGGCCTCGCTCTGCCGCAGCGCGACCCCGGGCGCGCTGCGGCCTGGCACCTCTACACCGTTGGCTGGAACGAGCAACGCACGGGGTTGTCGCGCGCCCAAGCCTATAGCAGCCTGCACGCTGCAGGGATCATCGTCAAC
>JACQYA010000119.1 GCA_016208425.1 Betaproteobacteria bacterium | reverse complement strand
CGGGTTTTCGATAGCATCGACACCCTCGAAAACCATTTGGAGGTTGCTCTCCGTGACATGGAAACTGACCATCAGCGCGTCCATTCCATCGTCGCTTGGCCTTGGATCATTAATTCACTAACGATTTAGAAATTGAATTACACGTGATTCTGGACAACTACTGTACCCACAAAAAATGCGGCGCCTGGCTGGCAGCGCATCCCAATGTTCATTTCCACTTCACGCCCACCTCGGCCAGCTGGCTCAACCAGGTGGAAATCCGGTTCGGCATCCTGTCGCGCAAAGCCCTGCGAGGTGCCAGTTTTGAGAATGTCCGAGCGTTGCGCCAAGCCATTGAACAGTTCGTTGCCGCCCACAATCCAACCGCGAGTCCTTTTCGATGGCGCAAGCGCGAAGTACGAGGATCGCAACTCCGTAATACTATCGTCAATCTACGCAGTTAAGCACTAGATTGACAACTACCGTTTCTGAAGAAACGCCCCTATTGGGGCAATCATTTCTGGGCGAAGGGATACTGTGTGGATACGGTGGGCCTGAACGGTGAGATGATCCAGAAATATGTGCGGTTCCAGGAGAAAGAAGAGCAGCATCAGGAACGACAGAGCGCCTTCTCGGAAGGCGCGATAGGTACGCACCCCTTTGGGGTGCATTGAGCAAAACCACGTTCTACGAACGTGGTTGATTTATTAACACGGGGGAAGTCCGGGCCACTGCCAGTGGTAGCTGAAGGTGGCTGCGTCCGAGCAGATCCTTCGACAGATCGGCCCGATCCACCCGGTCAGCGCTTTTCCGCCTTCGCTTCGCCGATGGCGCGCGAGTAGAGGGCGGCTAGCGCGGCGACTTCGGCGTCGCCCGGCGCTTTCTCGCCCAATTGCGCGAGCAGCGCTTCGAGCTTGTCGTACGCGCGCAATTCGAAATAGCTCACCAGCAGGTAGAGTTCGGGGATGCGGTCGCCGGCTACCGCCTGTTGGCGCAAATCGGCGTAAGCCTTCTCGGCGGATTCCTCGGTCTCCAGGCTTGCCATCGCGCGCAAGCGGATCATGCCTGCCTTGACGTTACCGCCGGACGACGGCGTTCTCGATAGCTGTTTGACGAGGATCTCCGGCAGCATTCGCACCTCCGCCCGCAAGCTGCCCTTGAGGACTTTGGCCGACTGGCTCTCGATCTCCAGCGTGCCGCCCCCCGTCCAGGTTTCCTGCCGGGCGCTGTCGAAGTAAACGATCTGCAAGCGGGCACGACCGTCGCTCTCGTTGGCCTCACCGATCTTCAGGCGGTCGCCCCGCCGCACCTTCACGAAGGGCTTGATCTCTGCGCTGGCCTCCTTGTCGTCAAGCAGCTTCACGCTTCCGCTCAAGGCCGTAATCAGACCGGCCTCGGCGGCGCAAATGTTCAGCGAGAAAAAGGCCGGCAGCACTCCATAAAACCAGATTTTACGCATTTTCAAAACGCCCCTTATCCGTTTGATCCACCCGCAACACCTCGAAAACGCGAACCGGCGCTTCGCGCCCGGCGACGGTCGCCACGTCGCTACGGCCGCAGACGACGGTGCCGCCGGCAAGTTTGATGGTCGCCCCGCTTGCCAAGATAGCGCAGCCCCAGACTCTTGTCAGCCTTTCCAGCCTTGAAGCGAGGTTGACGGTATCTCCGATGGCCGTAAACTCCATGCGTGTCGGCGTGCCGATGTTGCCGACGACGGCTTCGCCGCTGTGCAAACCGATACCTATCGAAAAGGCCGGCAGATCGCGCCCGGGGAAACGCCCCCGCATCCAGGCGGAAAAGTCTTCCGCCACGCCGCGTAGCGCCACCGCCGCCCGCGCCGCGCGGACGGCGTGGTCGGGCAGCGATAGCGGCGCGCCGAACTCGACCATGATCGCGTCGCCGATGAACTTGTCGATGCTGCCGCCCTCCGCCAGCAGCACCGCGCAAGCGCGCGTCAGGTAGGCGTTGAGCATCTCGACGACTTCCTTGGCGCTCAAGCGCTCGCTGATCGTCGTGAAACTGCGGATGTCGGTAAAAAGCACTGTGATTTCTTGCGCCTTGCCGCCGAGTTCCGGGCGGTTTCCCGGCTGCAACAGCGCTTCGACGACCTGGGCGGAAACGTAGCGGCCGAACATTTGGCGCACCCGGGCACGCTCGCGCTCTTCGCCGGTAAGGCGCCAGCCGAGTATGCAGAGCAACAAAATGAGCGTGGCTGCGCCATAGATCGCTACCGGCACCAGCACGCCGAAGCGAAAAGCGGCGTAGCCGAACACCGCGAGCAAGCCGGCCGCAAGCGCCCAGGCCAGCGCGCCCAGCCAGGCCGGTAACGCCGCGAACGCGAACGCCGCGATACCCGCCAGGAGCAGCAGGGACGCCATCCGCGGCCCTTCGCCCAACGGCTGCACGCGCTCTCCGGCAAGCAAGGACTCCAGGATGTTGGCGTGCACCTCGACGCCGCTCATCAACGCGCCGCGCCCGGAAAATGCCCTAGCGGCGTAAGGCGTGAAGTGGTCGTCGTTCAGGCCGGCGGCCGTCGCACCGATCAGCACGACCTTGCCGCGTAGCGCCGCCAAGACGGGATCGCGCCCGGCATCGGCGGATAGCAGGTGTTTCAGCGACAGCCGTGGAAACGAACCCGGCGGGCCGATGTAGGGGATCGGCATCGCCGGCTGCTCCCGCCAGACCTCCCGGCCGCCCAGAAGCCAGCGTGTCGCGTGCGCGTCCAGCCCGGCGCCGCGCACCGCCAGCAGCGCCGGAAAGCTCAACACCGGCAGTTCACCGTCCAGTCGCGCGCGCTCGGCGGCGGCTATCGGCGCAACCCGATAGCGCCGGACAACGCCGTCGCCCTCGTCGGCCAGGTCGGCCAGCCCGACATGCCCGGAAAGGTCGAAGCCGGGTAGCGCGAGCAGGTAGTCGGGGCTGGGCAACAGATAGTCCGCCGCCAGCGCGCCGGAGCCGGTACGGGTGGCGGCCAGAATCAGATGGCCGCTGTTGAGCTGTTCGCGGAAAGCGCGGTCATAATCGCGCGCCGCGTTCCGCAAGTCGCCGCCGAGCTTGGCGAGCCAGCGTTCGGGGCTCATGCTGAGCAGCATGTCCAGCCCGACAGCCCCGACGCCCGCCGCGCGCAAGCGACCGATCGCCGTCGCCAGACGATCGGTCCAGAACAGCAAGGGATCGTCGGGGTAGGCGGCCAGCGTTTCCTCGTCGATGGCGACAATCGCCACATGGCGCGGCTCCAGCCGCTTACCCTGCCACTGGAACCAGAAATCCTGGACGCGCCGGTCGACCGGATCGAGCGCCCCGCCACGGTACAGCAGTTCCGCCGCCAGACAAGCGAGCAGGCCGAACAGCAGCAACCAGAGCGGCCGACGAGTGTTGGAAAATGCGGCGAAAGCTCTGGCCGGCATGGCCGTCACCTGGGCGGGGCGCCCGCGCGCGCGCGCCTGACTTCGGCCAGCCGCGCGAGATAGTGGGCGTGCGCGCCCCTATCCCCGGCGGCCAGCGCGGTGTCGGCCAAGGCTTGCAGATCGAGCGCGATCTTCGCCGGTTGGGCGAGCGCCTTGTCGGTGGCGAGCGCCGCTTCCAGAGCTTGCCGGGCGGTTGCCGGGTCGCCCAGCGCCAGGCTGGCCTCGCCCTTGACGCGCAACAGGTTGGCCAGCTCCAGCCGGTTGCCGTGGGCCTGAAAGCGGGCGAGCGCCACATCCGCGAGATCGAGCGCGCGCTGCGCGTCGCCTCTTTCAAGCACCAGCCGGGCGTGCAGGCTTTCGATGCCGGCCGACAGACCGCAATCCGCCGCGCATTTCTCGCGCAAAACCGCCAAGCGCGCCAGCGACTCGTCGGCTCTTCCGCCGTCGGCCAGCAGGACGGCGGTCAGCAGATCGATTTCTGCGGCGAGCCGGGAGGGAATGACGCCGCGCTGCCATTCCGGGAACTGTTCGAGCTGGGCCAGCGCGCTGGCCCAGCCGCCCGGCTCGCCCGATTCGCGCAGCACGCGGGCCAGGTTGATGCTCATCGCGGCGACGCCTTCGCTGTCCTCGATCTGCCGCGCATCGCGCAACGCCAGCTCGAAGAGGTGCCGGGCGCGCGACAGATCGCCCTTGAAATAAGCGGCTTGGCCTTCTTTCCCCAGATCGGCGACACGCTGCGCCAACGGCGGCCGCCCGTCGGTTCTGGAGCCCGCGCAGCCGGCCAGCAGCGCCACCGTCGCCAGGCCGATCGCCAGGCGCTTCATTTGGCGGCCCCGCTCGCGGCGGGCAGCACGCGCCCGGTATCGACGCCCAGCGACGGCGGGGCTGGCGCGTCGTCGACCAGCAGCCGGAACGGCCAACTTTGCTTCGCGCCGTGGGCGATCTGCGACGCATCGGCGGCTGCGGAGCGTCCGTCGTCGAGCAGCCCCGGCGCTGCCGATTTCAGATCGCGAACGATGTTGGCGCCGTCTTCGGAGATGGTTTTTGCATTCTTCAATACGGATCGGGCATCGTCGAGCAGTTCCGTCGCCCGCTGGTCGGTCGCCCCGGCGATCATCCGTGCCGATTTCATGGCCGCTTCGCCGTCGCCCAGGAGGTTGCCCAGCTTCGCTTCGCTTTGTTCGAGAAGGTTCTCGGCCCGTTGGGCCGTGGTGCCGGCGCTGGCCAGCAGGCCGCGCACGTCGGCCAACACCGGTTTGACCCCGGCGCGCTCGTCGTTGAGGGTGCCGAGCAGCACCCTGGCCTCGTCGACCACGGGCATGACGCGCGTTTCGACCATGCTGGCCAGGCCGCCCAGACCGCCTTCCTTTTTCAGCTCGATAGCCTCGCCGGCGGCCACCGGCCTGGCATTGTCCGATCCGGGGACGATTTCGATCACGTGCTCGCCGATCACGCCTTCCTGCGCCAGGCGGGCGAGCGAGCCGGTCGGAATATGGGCGAGGTACTCGGCATCGACGCGCGCTTGCAGCTTGACGCGACGCGGCTGGCCGGCGCTGGCCGGAACGAAGGTCACGCCGGAAATGGCGCCGACCGGAAAACCGAGCAGCTTGATCTTCGTTCCCACCGAAATACCGTCGGCCGTCGGCGCGTAGAAATTGAGGTTCACCCGGCGGATGAAATAGCCCTGTTTGAGGGCGACGCCGACCACCAGCAGAATCAACCCGAGGATGGCGGGCAGGATGAACAGCCAGGCGCGCCGGCGCGCCGGCGGCTGGCCGAGAAGTTCGTCGAAATCGCTAGGCGAGGAAGGTTTCATGGCGGTGGATGTTGTTCGCTGGAATGTTCAGTTCGGGAGGCGGCGCCGACAAGGTCAGATACAGGCTGGGGCGGAACGGGAAATATAGGCGAAAGAAGGCGTGCAGCAACGCGGCCAGCTCGTGCTCGCCGGCCTGCAAGCCATAGCAGGTGTCGTCGAAAGCCAGCGCCGGAGCATCGGCCACCAGGCCGCGCAGAAAAGCGGCCAAACGCAACTGCCAGACGCTCATTTCGCTCAAGCCCACCGACATCGGCAGCGGCGGGACGCCGGCCAGCGCGAGCCGCTCCCGCCAGCGGGCCAGGCGGCCGATGGCGGCGCGGTCTCCCCTGACCTGCGCCGGCAGCAGGATATTTTGGAGCAGGCCGTAATCGGCGAGCAAACCGCCATCTGCCGGCACCACCCACCAGCACCCGGCGAGCGGCGAACGGATCAGTTCGGCGAGAAACGCCGCGCGCTCCGACTCCCGGTCGAAGCGCAACGCGTGCGCGCCGACCAGCCCGGATAACCCTGTGGACAGTTCGCTCATCGCGCTCACCCGTCATTGACCAGGCCGAACAGCAGGACGCCGTAGACCAGATAGGCGAATACGGCGTTGAAGGCTGCCACGTACATCAAAGTGCGCATCATCGAGCGCGAAATGACCGACACCGGATCGTCTGCCCTACGCGCCCAGTGCAGCGCGACGACGCAGGGAACGACGCCGAGCAGGATGCCGAACCCGACGCTCTTGAGCAGCGAATAGAAGAAGTCGACCAGGCGCAAGGTCTCGATGAAGCCGAGCAGCATGCCGGCCAGGGAAACTTCCAGCCACAGCGAGGCGAGCACGATCCCCCCGATCACGGCGATCAGCTCGAAGTAGAAGGTGACGACGACGCAGGCCAGAGCCAGCGCCGCGACGCGCGGCAGAAAAACGTGGGCCAGCGGGTCGACGCCCATCGCCCGCATGCGCATCAGGTCGTCGCGCCGCACCATGCCGATCACGTCGCCGGTAACATACACGCTGCTGCGCAGGATCAGGAAAATGGCGGTCAGCGACGGCCCGACTTCGCGCACCACGGCGTGGATCAGAAGATTGATCGCCAGGCCGCTGTTGCTCGACAGCAGGTTGATGACCGCGGCGATGATGACCGTGCCCAGCATCGCCGCACGAAAAAAAATGGTCGCTGCCGGTTCCAGGCCGAGATGGTTGAACTGGCGCCAGAACACCTCGCGCACCGCGCTCTGCCGCAAGGCGGGCACCCGCACGGCGAGGGCGCCGATCAACCGGATCACGTTCCAGCGCCAGTAGAGGGGCATCCGTCCTCCGTCAAATCCCGCCGGCCGCCGCCGCGAGTGCGGCCGGCTGCCAGCCGTACAGCTTCATGCTGCCGATACCGCGCACGTCGTGCACGCCGAGATCGTCGAACGCCGCGCGCGCACCCATCGCCGCCGATACCGCACCGGAAACGATCACCGGATACGCCCATTCGTGGCCCAGCACTTCCCGGCCCAGCGATTCCAGCCGCGACGCGGCGTCCACTGCCTGCCCCACCGCCGTATATTCGTGGCGTTCCGCCGCGCCCATGTGGCCGACGACGACCTCGCCAAAATGCACGCCAAAGCCGATTTCCAGCAGCGGCAATTTTTCGACGGCGAGTTCCCGGTTCAAGCTCGCGACGCCCAACAGGATTTCCTGCGTTGCTTCCAAAGCGTGGCGCACCGGGTCGTCGAGCGGCTGCGGCGCGCCGAACACGGCCATCAGGCCATCGCCGAGGTAGCGGTCGACGGTGCCGCCCGCTTCCTGGATGACCGGCGTCGTGACGGCGAAAAAACGGTTCGCCAGACCGACCAGAGCAACCGGGTCGAGCACCGCGCCGCTGCGGCCGAAACTGCGGATGTTGGCGAACAGCACACAGACCAGGCGCAACTCGCCCCCCAGACCGGGCTTGAGTTCGCCGCGCTCGATGGCTTGCAGCACCCGCGGACCGACGTAGCCGGAAAATGCGTCGCTCATTTGGCGCCGGTTGCGTAACATGCCGCGCAGATCGACGGCGCCCCGCGCCAGAAATGCGGCCAGCAGCACTGCCGACCAGCCCGCCCAAGGCAGCAGCAAGGCCATCGCGCCCAGGCAATACAGAGCGGCGCCCGCCATCGCCAAAACCGCCAGACCTACCAGGGGAATTTTCGCCGGGCGGGTTCGCCGCGCCGCCGCCAGCGCACCGCTGCCGACGAAAACCGCCCCCAGCGGCGCGGGTAGCGGCTGCACCAGACCGCTGTTCATGATCGAGCGCCAGATCTGCGCTTGCAGCATCAGCCCCGGAATCTTTCGCTCGCCCGGTTCGGCGGCGGACATCGGCACCGGCAGCACATGGCGGTCGTCGTAAGAAAATGCGGCGCCGATCAGCACCGCCCTGCCGGCAAAGGCGTCGCGCAGCTTTTCTGTCGCTCCGTCGTCCAGCCAACGCAGCACGTCGGCGAAGCGGATCACGCGCATCGGCTCGCCCAGAGCGAAGTTGATCTCTCCCGACCAGTCCTGGACGTTGCCCAGTTGCGCCGCCATACGCGCCGCCAGCGGCACGGCGGCCCGCGTCGGCTGGCATCCCGGGCCGGGATAGCTGCGCACGACGCTGTCGGCGTCTTCGCAAACGATGGCCGAGGCCGTCGTATCGCCCTTCGCGCCGCGCCGCGCCACCGTGACGAACGACGGCAAAATAGGCCGGAAACGCCCCTCCGCTTCATCCCATGCCTGCGCCAAAACTATGGGCGATACTCCGGACAAGGCGTGCAGGCCGGCCAGCAAGGCGAGATCGTAATCCTTGACCAGCGGCGACCGCATGTTGCGATAGCTCTTCGACGGCAGCACGAGATCCAGCCCGACAACGCCCGGCCGCACCTGGGCGAGGCCGCTCATCACGCGGCCGAGATAGGGGTGGACCAACGCCAGCGGCTCGGGGATCGCCTCCAGAAACGGGTCGTCGATCGCCACCAGCACCAGATCGTTGGCGACCGGCTGGGCTCCCGTCCAACGCAACAGCCCGAAACCCGCGTCGCGCGCCGGCCGCTCCAGCCAAATAAAAGCGCCGAGCCACTGGAGCGCGACGGCGACGGCAAAGAAGGTGCCGACCAGCCAGGCACCGTGTCGGGAATCAGCGGTCATGCAAAATCGCCCACGCCGATGAACGCAGCGGTATCAACCCGGTTTCAAGGCAGCGCGCGTTCCTGCACCGCCGCCTCGCCGGGGCGCTCGTGCGCCAGCTCGCGCCACAGCGCGCGCGACTCCTCGTTCAGGCCGAGCGCTTCCAGGGTCAGGGCATGGCGCAGGCGATAGGCGAACGACGCCCCGCCCTTCGGCGACTCTGCCTCCAGACGCGCCGCGACATCCGCCTCAAGGATGCTGAAACGCGCCTGACCGCGCGCCGTTTTACCCTCGGATGGCGTCGCTTCCACCGTCCAGGAGTAATTTTTCCCGGGCGCCAGAGCGTAGCCGGAGGGCAGCTTCCACTCGGCGCCGGCAACCCATTCGTCGAGCAGCGCCGACCCGTCGCCGGCGTTGAGCGCGACATGGTAGCGCTCGATTCCCGGCACCCCGTTCCAGACAAAGCGCGGCGACGCGGTGCGGATCGCCGTCTTGTCGGGCGACAGGCCGGCGATGTACGGCGCAAAGGCGGTATTCCTCAAGCGCGCGACCGCCAGAGTCCGGCGCGACCCCTGGTTGATCGCTTGCGTCGTCGTTTCGGCTGCGAGTTCGCCCAGGCGTTGAACCGTGGGCGCCTTGCCCTCGATCTTGCTCAAGCCGCCGCTTTCCACGCGAAACTTCGCCGGCCCGGCAAACACATACTCGTCGGGCGGGCTGTAAAGCGTTACCGATACGCCCGCCGCCTTCTCCACCTCGATCACCGTGCCGGCGGAAACGTAGCTGAGTATGGTCAGCGCCTGGCGGCCCGATGCCTCTGCCCCCCCGCTGGCCCAGACCTTGCCGACGAGATCGGTCACCATCCCCACCGGCGCCGCCGACGCCGCAACGGCGGGCAAAACGCACAGCGCGGCGAAGGCGGGAGCAAAGGCGCCCCGCAACCCGGAAACCGCCGCGTAAACCGCGCGAACGCCGACGCCGAACGCGCGGCCCAAACGCTCCGCGCCCGATATTTCCCACCCTGGACCAACGCGCATAGTGCTCTCCCTGTCGAAATGCCGATAAGACCGCTCTTGTCAGCCCATTCTAGTACCGCAACCCGGAAATATCGAAACATAGTGAGAGGTGCCGAAATCTCGGGCGCGGAAGCGGAGCGCGTTTTATAGTGCCGGATAGCGGGTCAGATACACGGCTATCGCGGTCGATCCGCGCGCCCGGACCGGAGCCGGAATCGCCCCCGTCAAAGAAAAAAATCGCACTGGAGGACGGAACGCACATGACCGGAAGGAAATTTTGCTGGGAAGACCCGCTGTTGCTCGACGCCCAGCTGAGCGACGACGAGCGCATGGTTCGCGACGCGGCGCGCGACTATTGCCAGGGCAAATTGATGCCGCGCGTGACGGATGCCTTCCGCCACGAAAAGACGGAGATTCGGATTTTCCGCGAGATGGGCGAAAGGGGCATGCTCGGCGCGACAATTACGCCCGAGTATGGCGGCGCCGGCCTCAACCATGTGAGCTACGGCCTGGTCGCGCGCGAGGTCGAGCGCGTCGATTCGGGCTACCGCTCGATGATGAGCGTGCAATCCTCGCTGGTCATGCTGCCGATTGACGAGTTCGGCACAGAAGCGCAAAAGCACAAATACCTGCCGAAGCTGGCGAGCGGCGAGTGGATCGGCTGTTTCGGCCTGACCGAGCCGGGCCACGGCTCCGACCCCGGCAGCATGGAAGCCCGCGCGCGCGAGGTCGATGGCGGCTATCTCCTTTCCGGTAACAAGACGTGGATCACCAGTTCGCCGATCGCCGATGTTTTCGTCGTCTGGGCCAAGAACGGGGCGGGCGAGATACGCGGCTTCGTGCTCGAAAGGGGGATGAAAGGGCTTTCTGCGCCGGCGATCCACGGCAAGGTCGGCCTGCGTACCTCGATCACCGGCGAGATCGCGATGGACGAGGTGTTCGCTCCGGCGGAAAACGAGTTCCCCGAAGTGAAGGGGTTGAAAGGCCCGTTCACCTGCCTGGATTCGGCGCGTTACGGCATCGCCTGGGGCGTCCTTGGCGCGGCGGAATTCTGCTGGCACATGGCGCGCCAATACACGCTGGAGCGCGAACAGTTCGGCCGTCCGCTGGCCGCCAACCAGTTGATCCAGAAAAAGCTGGCCGACATGCAGACCGAAATCGCGCTCGCCCTGCAAGGCTGTTTGCGCCTGGGGCGCATGAAGGACGAGGGCAGCGCCGCGCCGGAAATCGCCTCGATCATGAAGCGCAATTCGTGCGGCAAGTCGCTCGACATCGCCCGCATGGCGCGCGACATGCTGGGCGGCAACGGTATCTCGGACGAATTTGGCGTTATCCGCCATGTGGTCAACCTGGAAGCTGTGAACACCTACGAAGGCACGCACGATGTCCACGCGCTGATTCTCGGCCGCGCGCAGACCGGCATCGCGGCGTTCTGAGTTTGGCGGCGGGAACGGTACGGCGCTTTGCCCGTGCGAAGCCGCTATCGTTTAGCGCTAGAATCGATGGGCGTACCACAAAACACTCAAGAGGAGACAAACCGATGAACCGTCCGTTGCGCCGCACCCTGCTGCTTGCCGCCGTTGCCTCCTGCTTCTCCGTATCGGCCTGTGCGGCCGAGTTCATCAACGTGTTGACCGGCGGGACGAGCGGCGTTTACTACCCGCTCGGCGTCGCGCTGTCGCAGATCTACGGCAAAGCCATGCCCGCCGCCAAGGTTTCCGTGCAGGCGACCAAGGCCAGCGCGGAAAACCTCAACCTCTTGCAGGCCGGGCGCGGCGAAATCGCCTTTACGCTGGGCGACGCGCTGAACGAGGCGTGGAAAGGCAACGAAGAGGCGGGTTTCAAGGCGCCGCTGAAAAAGCTGCGCACGGTAGCCGCCGTTTATCCGAACTACATCCAGATCGTCGCCAGCGCCGACTCCGGCATCAAGACGCTCGCCGACCTGAAAGGCAAGCGCATTGCCGTCGGCGCGCCGAAAAGCGGCACCGAGCTGAACGCGCGCGACATCTTTCGCGGCGCCGGCATGAGCTATAAGGATTTCGGCAAGGTGGAATATCTGCCGTTCGGCGAATCGGTCGAGCTGATGAAAAACCGCCAGCTCGACGCGACCTTGATTTCTGCCGGTCTCGGCGTCGCGGCGGTGCGCGATCTGTCGGTGGCGCAAAAGATCATCATCGTACCGATCCCGCCCGACGTCGTCGCCAAAATCGGTGAAGCGTCCTACCTGTCGGCCAACATTCCGGCCAAAACCTATGAAGGGCAAACCGGCGACGTGCAGTCGGTCGCCGTGCAGAACTTCCTCGTCACCCATGAAGGCGTACCGCCCGACACCGTTTATACCATGACCAAATCGATGTTCGACAACCTCGACCAGCTCGGCTCGGCGCACGCCGCCGCCAAGGCCATCCGCAAGGAAGATGCGGCCAAGGCGCCGCCGGTTCCGCTGCATCCGGGCGCCGAAAAGTACTACCGGGAAGCCGGCATCCTAAAGTGATGCTTGACCGGGCGCACGGAGCCATCCCATGACCGGTCGCGACCCCCTCTCCGAGGAGTTTCACGAGCACGGGCTTCCGCGCGAACTGTCCGGTTTTGCCCATCGCGTGCTGGTTGTCGCCGCGCTCGCGTTTTCGGCCTACCAGATCGTCGTTGCCGCCTTCCACCCGCTTTCCAGCCTGGTGATCCGTTCGCTGCACGTCGGTTTTTTGCTGCTGCTGATTTTCATGCTCTACCCGGCCAGCGGGAAAGGGCGCTCCGGGCGCATCCCTTGGTACGACTGGATCGCCGCTTTCGGCGCCTTTGCTCTGGCGACCTATCACTGGATCTTCGAAGCCGATCTGATACAGCGTTCGGGCGATCCCGGCGACGCCGATCTGATGGTCGGCGCCATCGTGATGTTTCTCCTGTTTGAAGGCGCGCGCCGCATCCTCGGCCTCGCGCTGCCCGTCGTCTGCGGCCTGTTTCTCGCCTACGGCGTCTTCGGCCAGCACTTGCCCGAAGCCATCGCACACCGGGGCTATGGGCTGGATCAGATCGTCGGCCAGCTCTATTTGTCGAGCGAGGGTATTTACGGAATCCCGACGCTGGTTTCGGCGACCTACATATTTCTCTTCATCCTGTTCGGCGCTTTCCTCGAACACGCCGGGATGATCCACCTCTTCAACTCGCTGGCGCTCGGTCTGGTCGGCCATGCTCGCGGCGGGCCGGCCAAGGTGGCGGTGATTTCTTCCGGCTTCATGGGCACTATTTCAGGATCGGGCGTCGCCAATGTGCTGACGGTCGGCCAATTCACGATTCCGCTGATGAAACGCTTCGGCTATTCGTCGATTTTTGCCGGCGCTGTCGAGGCGACGGCGTCGATGGGCGGCCAGATCATGCCGCCGGTGATGGGCGCGGTGGCCTTCATCATGGCCGAGACGCTGAACGTACCCTACGCCGACATCGTCAAGGCGGCGGTCATTCCCGCCTTGCTTTACTACTTTACCGCCTTCTGGATGGTGCATCTGGAGGCCGGGCGCAAGAACCTGCTGGGACTGCCCGAGGACCAGTGCCCGAACCCGTGGCAGGCGCTCAAGGAAAGCTGGTATCTGGTATTGCCGCTGGCGGTGCTGGTCGGCATGCTGTTCCACGGCTTCACGCCGATGTTCTCGGGCATGATGGGCCTGGCGCTTACCGCCATCCTGATCCTCGGCGCGGCGATTGCGGCACGCATCAACCAGGCAGCTTTCCGCTACGTCTTCTGGCTGGCCATGGGGTTATCCGCCGCTTCGTTCGCCGAGTGGGGGATCACCCCGGTACTGGCGACCATCGGCGTGCTTTCCTTGATCTGCCTGCGCATCCAGGGCGGCCGAAAAACGCTGCACACGATGCGCGCCAGCCTGACCGACGGCGCCAGGCAAGCGCTGCCGGTCGGCATCGCCTGCGCCATCGTCGGCGTCATCGTCGGCGTGTTGACGCTGACCGGGGCGGCGTCGAATTTCGCCGGTTTCATCCTCGGCGTCGGCGAAACCAGCCTCTTCCTCTCGTTGTTCCTGACCATGATCGTCTGCCTGATTCTCGGCATGGGCATCCCGACCATTCCGAATTACATCATCACCAGCTCGATTGCCGCACCCGCACTGCTCAAGCTCGGCGTACCGCTGATCGTCGGCCATATGTTCGTCTTCTACTTCGGGATCATGGCCGACCTGACGCCGCCGGTCGCGCTCGCCGCTTTCGCTGCCGCCTCAATCGCCAAGGCTTCGCCGATGAGGATCGGCTTCAAAGCCACGCAGATCGCCATCGCCGGGTTCGTCGTGCCCTACATGGCAGTGTACGAGCCGATGCTGATGATGCAAGGCGATCCCAGCCTCCCCGGGGTGGCCTACATCGTCGCCAAGGCGATTCTCGCCATCGTGCTCTGGGGCGCCGCCGCCATCGGCTATCTGCGCGCGCCGCTCGCTTGGCCGGAGCGGGTTGTAGTGGCCGGCGCCGCGCTTCTGCTGGTGGCGGCCATTCCGCTCACCGACGAGATCGGCTTCGGGCTTGCCGCCATGTTTTTCGTCTGGCACGAAGTCCGATATCGCAAGCTCCGGCGCGGCTGATGGCGCTTTGCCTGACCGCCGGCGCCGTCTCGGCAGCGATTGCCGCCCAGGCATTCACGCTGGCCTGGGTGCACTCGATAGAAAAAGTGCGCTGGGAGGAAGACTGGCGGATCGAGGGCAAGCAACTGAAAATCGTCGCCGCCCGCATCCGTGGCACCGGCGCCGGCATGGAACCCCCGGCAGACGCCGTCTTGCGTGACGGCGTCTGGCACTACCGGCCGGCGATTGCGCCACTGGATCGCCTGACACTCCCCGATTCCGCCTACACGGCCGGATACGAGCTGTGTTCGGAGGGCAATTGCAGGCCGCTGCGCAGTTACCTGCCGGCGTCCGCTTTGGCGATTGTCATGACGCCTTGTCCGAGATAAGGGATTGTTGTCGAGGAAAGCCCTCTCTCTCCTTGCGGCCGCTTTCTATAACCGATAGCATCACTATTGAAATTCTCAACAATCGGAGCAGATCATGGGAACCATGAATTTCAGCGTCCCGGACGACGTCAAGGAGCGTTTCAACCGGACGTTCGCCGACAAGAACAAGAGCGCCATCGTCACCCAATTGCTTGAAGAAGCTGTTGCCCGAGCCGAACGCAAGCGGCAAAGCGACGATGCGATCAAGCGCATCCTGCTGCGCAGGCAAGCGGCGCCCGGCGTCTCGAAAAAGGAAATTCTGCGCCAGCTTGATGAAATTCGCGCCCAGTCGGATGCTTCGCATGGAATTCCGCCACGGTGAAGCAATACGTCATCGACGCCAGCGTCGCGATCAAATGGTTCTTGCCCGACGCAAACGACGAAAGCAATACGCTCGAAGCCCTGGCTCTCTTGCTCCGGCTAAAGGCTGGCGAGGTTATATTCACCCAGCCCGTCCACTGGAAGGCTGAAGTCGCGGGTGTGTTGGTGCGGCTTGTGCCGGAAACCGCTGCCGACACTGTAGACGATTTGAGTCTGCTCGAAGGCATCGAATATATCGACGCGCCGAATATCTACCGCCGCGCCATCGACTTGGCACAGACGCTGAATCACCACCTGTTCGACACGCTCTACCACGCCGCAGCCCTTGAGACGGGGATCACTTTCATTACCGCCGACCGGCGCTACCACGACAAGGCGGCTCACCTGGGCAGCATCGTGTTGCTGGAACGATTCGCTCGAATGCCCCCTCGCAGCAACGTGGGGTCTTGACGTCATTCCGGCTCCGGCAGAAGGCATGCCGGAGCAACGAACCCCGAAATTTGGCCGAGGGCAGCGGCGGTATCTTTATCATGCAACACTTGCAAAAGGATTCCGGCGTCGAGCACTGCGACCTTGCCGTTGCGCACCCGAAGATAGGCGACGCCGCTCGCGCGGTCGGTGAAGTTCACGAGCGGTATGCGCCGGAGGCACTCCTTCAAGAATCCCGAATTGGCCGCTACCGCCATCAGCGGCGCCGGCGGATACACGTCCTCCGGCCGGTGCGCATTGACGTTGATCTTTTGGTAGCGCTCGATGTCGATGAAGGCGGCCGGGTCGTAGAGCGTCATTTCGGTCTGGTCGCCGAAAGCGATAGTCTTCGGGAAATCGCCTCTGGGCACCAGGTTGTCGAGAAAGAAATAGCGGTAGTCCGGGTGGCGGTGACCCAGCCACTTGAAAAAAATCTTCGGCATGCCGGTATAGGCCTCGACGCTGTGCCCGAGGAAATCTTCCACCGCCTTGTAACGCCCGCGCTCCAGCGCGCGCTGCCAGCCGCGCGCCACCGTTTCTTCGGGCGGTGTGACGAAGAAGTACATGACCATCGTATCCACGTACTTGGCGTAGGTATCGTGCAGCACCCGCCCGACCTTCTCGCTGGAAAAGCTGTCAAAACGGAAACGGTCGACCAGAAAGTGCGGGATGGCGTGGTGCCGGTTGGCCTTGTCGCGGATGTAGCGGTCGAGTTTGCCGTCGACGACGGCAAGCTCGCGGCTGGTCAGGTGGCCGGCGAACTTGTGCGCCGGCCCCAGCGACTCGTAGTCGAGCAGCAGGCGTCGCCAGACATCCGGGCTGATGGTGGCGTAACCGTCGGCTTCGATCCCCTGATCGCGCATGATCTGCTTGATCGTCGGGCGCAGCGAGCTTTTTCCCGACGCCGATGCGCCCTTAAGGCTAATGAGGACGGGCGTCTCGCGGTCGGGGACGCGCGCGTAGCCTTCCCGCGCGATGGCCGCGTCGACGAGCGGCGCGACCAGTTGCCCGATCAGGTGGCTGCCGTAACTGTTGCCAACGTGCTGGCCGACGAGTTTGGCCAGCAGGTCGCGATCCGAAATGACGCTGCCGCGCTTGCCAAGAATGGCGCCGAGTACGCGGTAGAGGCTCCGGTACACCGCCTTGCGCAAGGGGTTTTCGGCGCGCAGCCCGGCCGCCTTGTACTCGGCGATCACCCGGTGGTCGCGGTCGATGCCCGTTTCTGGCTCGGGTTCTGCAGCCGGAGCTTTACACGAGAGTTTCGACCAGATCGAACGCGGCTCCGGCGGCGCGGGCGGGCAAAAGAGCGTCTCCGCCAGGATCTGTCGGATCAGGTGGTCGGCGTTCTGCCGCAGTTCCGCGTAGGCGTTTTCGATGGCGTCCTTATGCGGGCCGACATAGGTGTCGCGTATCTGGCCGGCGATGCGGCGGAAGTTCCAGCCGAAGTCCTCTTCCAAGGCGCCTTCGGCGACGGCGATGTCGGCCGTCACGCGAACGATGATCTCGTGCAGCACCAGGCGTTGCGGGCGGAAAACCGCCAGCTCTTCTTCGGGGAGCCCGGTCAGGCCGGCGAATTCTCGCACCTCGTTCGCCCCGGCCAACACGCATTCCGGGCGGAAGATCGTTTCGAGCGCACGAAATTCGCCGGGGATTCCGGTGCCGACCCCCGGGTTCCACGCCGAACAACCGTCGTCGCTATCGATTCGCTGGTTTCGGGACATGCTGTCAATCATGATCTATTCTGCCCGGATGTTTCAAGAGGCGTGCATTTCCCTTGGTGGAGCGGCCAAGGCAAGTCGAGGCGCCGTGCTGGAAGCCGCATGGATAAACCTAGAAAAAGCAGTTGTCCGCAGATTACGCAGATTTTCGCAGATAAAACAACGAGCAAGACTGGATAGGCGACACACCTTCCGGGTGATGCGCCAAGCTCTCGCAACTATCTGAAAATCTGCGTTAATCGGCATAATCTGCGGATCGAACTGAGGTTTTCAGGATAAACGATCTACAGAGGGTATGGCTGGAGCGCCGCGCGTTTGTTGGCTCTCCGGGCAACGTCTCCGCAGATCGTTATTTGGCGCGGCTTCCGGCGGGTGTGTGACGGGAATTCGGGGGGGCGGCGCAAGAATCAATTTATCGTGGAGTTTTTACGCCGTAATCTCGGCGGCGGCGTGGTGTGCAAACGAGGCCAGCACCTTGTCGACGCGGTTGCCTTCCATATTCATGACCTCGAATCGCCAGCCGGCTTCTTCAAAGTGATCGGCAGCGGAGGGAATGCGCCCTAGGGTGTGCATCACGAAACCGCCTACCGTGTGGAAGTTGTGCTGTTCTTCACCCAGCAAGTCACCGGAAATGTCGAGGATGGATTTCAGGCGTTCGACGCCGACATCGCCATCAATAAGCCAAGAACCATCGTCGCGCTGCACCATGTCGCGGTCTTCCAGGGCTTCGGGAACCGAAAGTTCGCCGACGATGGCGGCGAGTACGTCGGTCAGTGTGACCAGCCCCTGCACGTCGCCGTATTCGTTGACGATCAACGCAAATTGCAGGCGGGCGCGACGGAAGTTCTCCAGCAACTGCGTGGTGCTCACCGATTCTGGGATGTACAGCGGCGGACGCAGCACCGATTCAATCTCGGCGACACTGATCGAGCGACCGTGCAACGCCTTTTTTAGCAGATCGCCGGTTTGCAGGATGCCGATCACATGCTCCAGACCGTTGCGACAGACCGCGAGACGCGAGTATTCACTATCGACGATGGCTTGCCGGATGGTGTCTTCGTCCTCGTCAAGGTCGATCACGAACATTTCGCGGCGCGGTGTCATGATCGCTGCAATACGCTGCTCGTCGAGGCGCAGGACGTTGGAGACGATTTCCTGTTCGCTGGCGTGGAAGACGCCGGCTTCGGCACCTTGCTCCATCAGCACCTTGATTTCGTCGTCGGTAACGGGCGATTCCTCACGCTGTTTGGTGCCGAGGAGCTTGAGGATAGCGCTGCATGAGCCGGAGAGGACAACGACCAGCGGATGCGAGATGCGGGCCAGCACGATCATGGGCCGGGAGACCAGCGAGGCAATGCCTTCGGGAGCCAACATGGCGAGACGCTTGGGCACCAGTTCGCCGACGACGACAGAGAAGTAAGTCAAGCCGACGACCGTAATCGTCAGGGCGATGGATTTTTCGTAGGGCGCGAGAAACCCGGCTCCGGCAAGCCAGACGGCCAGCGGATCAGCCAGCGCCGCCTCGCCGATGGCACCGCTAAGAATGCCGACCGAGGTGATGCCAACCTGGATGGTGGAAAGAAAACTGGCGGGTTCCTGGTGCAGCGAAAGCGCTGCACCGGCTCCCAGGCTACCGTCGTCGGCCAGATTCTGGAGCCGGGATTTGCGGGATGAAACAACGGCAATCTCGGACATGGCGAAAACGCCATTGATGAGAACAAGCAAAATGAGTAACGCTAGATCCATATAAAAAGCCGTCCAGCGCCGGTGTGGCGCACGGCTTCGGAGTTGCGGAGTTTGCGATTGTAGCAGGATAAAAAAGCCCGGCATTTTTTACGGGAATGCCGGAGGAGTGGTGACATGACAGGCTCCCGGAGAGCAGCGTGGATAGGCGTTCTACAAGCCGGTTCAACCCAGTTCGACCAACAAATCCTTGGCGCTGATCGTCTCGCCGGAACGGGCGTGGATCGCCTGCACCGTCGCGTCGTACCCGGCGGTGAGCATGGTTTCCATCTTCATCGCTTCGATCGACAGCAGCGGGTCGCCCTTCTTCACCGGCTGTCCGGCTTTGACGGCGACCTTGACGACCATGCCCGGCATCGGTGCGCCGACGTGCCTGGCGTTGCCTTCCTCGGCTTTCGGTTTGGCGCGGGCGCCGCCGGCGACGCCGGCTTTCGGCACGCGCACGGTGCGCGGCTGGCCGTTCAGCTCGAAGAAGACCTTGATCTTGCCGTCTTCGTCGACCGTGTCCGAGCGGCCGGTCAGCCGAACGACCAGCGTCTTGCCCTTGTCGATGTCGACCGAAATCTCCTCGCGGTCGGCCAGGCCGTAGAAAAACGGCGAGGTCGGCAACAGCGAAACGTCGCTGTACTGGCGGCGGTGCTCGGCGTAGTCCTTGAACACTTTCGGGTACATCAGGTATGAAGCCAGCTCGGTATCGCCGACGTGGCGTCCGATGGCGTGCCCGGCTTCCTTGCGTTTCGCTTCCAGGTCGACGTCCGGCAGGAAGTCGCCAGCGCGCCCTTGCAGCGGTTGCTCGCCGCGCAGTATCTTGTGCTCCAGAGCCTTCGGGAAGCCGTCGGGCGGAAAGCCCAGTTCGCCCTTGAACAGCGAAATGACCGATTCCGGGAAGGCGATCTCGCGCTCGGGATCGCGCACATCGTCCGGCTTCAAATCGTTGGCAACCATGAACAGCGCCATGTCGCCAACCACCTTCGAGGTCGGCGTGACCTTGACGATGTCGCCGAACAGAAGGTTCACGTCGGCGTAGGCCTTGGAGACTTCCGGCCAGCGGCGTTCCAGGCTCATCGCACGGGCCTGTTCGCGCAGGTTGGTGTATTGCCCGCCGGGCATTTCGTGGTTGTAGACGTCCGAGGTGCCGGAGCGGATGTCGGCCTCGAAGGGCTGGTAATAGCGCCGCACACCCTCCCAGTAATGCGAGAGCGCCTGCATGGCGGCCAGATCCAGGCCGGGGTCGCGCGCCGAGCCGGCGAGCGCAGCGGCAATCGAGCCGAGGTTGGGTTGCGAGGTCAGCCCGCTCATCGCGTCGAGCGCCCCGTCGACCGCGTCGCAGCCGGCGTCGATGGCGGCCAGCACCGAAGCGGCAGCGATGCCGCTCGTGTCGTGCGTGTGGAAGTGGATCGGCAGACCGGTTTCCTGCTTGAGCACGCGCACCAGCTCATGGATGGCGCGCGGCTTGCACACGCCGGCCATGTCCTTGATGCCGAGAATGTGCGCGCCGGCTTTCTCAAGCTGCTTGGCGAGGCCGACGTAATACTTCAGGTCGAACTTGGCGCGCCGGCCATCGAACAGGTCGCCGGTGTAGCACAGCGCGCCTTCGCACAGCGCGCCGGATTCGATCACCGCGTCCATCGCGACGCGCATGTTGTCGACCCAGTTCAGCGAGTCGAAAACGCGGAAGACATCGATGCCGTTCTGCGCCGCCTGCTGCACGAAGTAGCGCACGACATTGTCGGAATAGTTGGTGTAGCCGACGGCGTTTGAGGCGCGCAGCAGCATCTGGAAAAGGATGTTCGGCGTCGCTTCGCGCAGCCGTTGCAGGCGCTCCCAGGGATCTTCCTTGAGAAAGCGCATGGCCACGTCGAAGGTCGCGCCGCCCCAGCATTCCAGCGAGAAAAACTGCGGCAGCATGCGTGCGTAATATGGCGCGACGGCGAGCATGTCGTGCGAGCGCATGCGCGTGGCGAACAGAGACTGGTGGGCGTCGCGCATCGTGGTGTCGGTAAGCAGCGCCTGCGGTTGCGCCTTCATCCATTGCGCGAATTTTGTCGCGCCGAGTTCCTTGAGCCGGTCGCGCGTGCCTTGGGGGATGGCCGCAGCGAGGTCGCATGGCGGTTTGATCGGCTGCCCCAGCGGCAGTGCCGGCAGCACGCGCCCCTTCATCTCGGGGTTGCCGTTGACCGCCACTTCGCCGAGGAACTTGAGCAGGCGGGTGGCGCGGTCGCGCCGTTTCTGGAAATGGAAGAGTTCGGGCGTCATGTCGATGAAGCGAGTCGTTCATTCGCCCGATCGGAACAGCGGGTGGGCGATGACGTTTTCGAGAAACTGCAAGTTGGTCGAAAGGCCGCGCACGCGGAATTCACGTAAAGCACGATCCATTCGCGCCGCAGCCTCGTCCGGCGTGTGCCCCCAGGACGTGACCTTGACCAGCAGCGAATCGTAATACGGCGTAATCACCGCCCCGGCGTAGGCCGTGCCGGCGTCGAGGCGGATGCCGAAACCGGCCGCGCTACGGTAAACGGCGATCTTGCCGTAGTCCGGCGTGAAGTTGTTCTCCGGGTCTTCGGTAGTGACGCGGCATTGCAGCGCGTGGCCCTTGAGCGTGATGTCCTGTTGCAGCGGGATGAAGGAATCGTCGTCGCCGACGCGCGCGCCCTCGGTGACGCGGATCTGCGCCTTGACGATGTCGACGCCAGTGACCTGCTCGGTAACGGTATGTTCGACCTGGATGCGCGGGTTGACTTCGATGAAGTAGTACTTACCGGTGTCCACGTCCATCAGGTACTCGACCGTGCCGGCGTGGCTGTAGTTGGCGGCGCGCGCCAGGCGTAGCGCCGACTCGCACAGCTTGCGGCGCGTCGCCTCTTCCATGTACGGCGCCGGAGCGCGTTCCACGACCTTCTGGTTGCGGCGCTGCACCGAGCAGTCGCGCTCGAAGAGGTGCACCAGGTTGCCGTGCGTGTCGCCGAGCACCTGCACCTCGACGTGGCGCGCGCGGCGCACCAGCTTCTCCAGATAGACCTCGTCGTTGCCGAAAGCGGCTGCGGCTTCGCGCTTGGCCACCTCCATCATCGGCGCCAGGTCTCGATCACGCGCATGCCGCGCCCGCCGCCTCCCCAACTCGCTTTGAGCATCAGCGGGTAGCCAACTTCGGCGGCCAGTTTCCTGGCGCCGGCGATATCGTCAGGCAGGGCGCCGGTGGCTGGCACCACCGGTACACCTGCCTTGATCGCCACTTCACGCGCGGCGACCTTGTTGCCCAACGTGCGCATCACGGCGCCCTTCGGCCCGATGAAGGCGATCCCGGCCTTCACGCAGGCGTCGGCAAAATCCGGGTTTTCGGAAAGAAAGCCATAGCCGGGATGAATCGCGTCGACGTTCGCTTCCTTGGCGATACGGATGATGTCGTCGATATCGAGATAGGCCTGGATCGGTTTTTTGTCAGTGCCGACCAGATAGGACTCGTCGGCCTTGAAGCGGTGCAACGCGAAGCGGTCTTCGTTGGAGAAAATGGCCACCGTACGGATGCCCATTTCCGAGGCGGCGCGGAGAACGCGAATGGCGATTTCGCTACGGTTGGCGACCAGCAGACACTTGATTTTGCGCATTTTGGTTGAAACTCAGGGTAAATAAGTAGAATCTGATAGATTGACAAACAACGATGGAAAAGGCAACCGTCTGTCAACCGACAGTGGTAGCCAAATCGAGCCGGCTGGAAACGATGGGTGGGCACCAGTAGTAGCCTCCCGTGACTGGTTGTGAAAAGCGGAAGAGCGCATCGACGATGCCGTCTTCCAACCCGAGCATGCGACGCAGAATCTGCTCGAAGGCGTCCAGCGAGCGCCCGTAGCCGATGAACTCCAGTCCCTGCGCGTCGCCGCAGACCCAAGGCATCGAACGCCGCACCAGAAACGCTTCGGGATCGAAGCTCTCCTGCGCGCTGCGCTTGACGTGGGCGGATTCCGGCGCGTCGCCGATTTCTTCGTTGTCGTCGAGACGGCGGCCGATCATCTCGTCGCGCTGCCGGGGCGAGTGCCGGTTGAAAGCGCGCAGGTCGTGCCGCCAGCGCTGCACGGCGACGAAACTCGATCCCGCCGGCGCGGCATCGTCCGGGCCAGCGAGGGCGACGGCGGCGCTCTCGTCCGGGCCGGGGTTCTCGGTGCCGTCCTCGTAGCCGGTCAGGTCGCGCCCGCCGCGATACCGGAACGTGTCCACCGCATCGTCCCGCTCGAAGGCTTCTGCCAGCAGGGCGCCGACGTGTTGCGAGGCGTCGAAAGTCGTGCTGCGCTCGTCGCCGCGCAGGAATACCCATAAGGCTTGCTGCGTCGACGGCACCGAACACCCCGGCCCCGACAACGCGGGAAAGCCGCGCAGGCCGGGCAGGGACGCGCCAAGCAGGCGAAGCAGCGGCTCGCCCAGGCCGACGACACCGGCCGACGGATCGAACCCGCTTTGCAGGCGCGCCAGAGCGGGACGCGGATCGCTCTGCGGTTTGAGCCGGAAAGTCAGCGAGCTGCCAAAGGCCGCGAGCGGCGCCAGGATGCCTGGCTGGAAATAACTGGGACTGGGGGACATGGGGAACTCCTTGCTTTGGCGAATAAACGTTAAACCACCCGCATTTCAAATGCTCACTTCAAGTAAACGCCCGATCAAATCGCCGCGCCTGAAGGTGGCGGAAAGCTGCTGCATCGACATCTCCTGCCCCCCATACAGCCCGGTTAAGGCTTGACCCACATCCCGGACGGCTTCGGCGAAGTAACGCTCTCCCGACTGTTCGACCAGCCCCTGCGCGCGGGCAAAATTGCGATGGTCCAGTCCTGCCAGCGCGACGTTCAGGTCTTTCAGCAAACGCCGGCCCATCTGCATGGCGATAAAGCACGACGCATAGCGTACGAACAGCGGATCGCTTGCCGCCGGACGCCGCCGGTGATTTTCGGCAACGCGATACAGAAGCACCGCGACAACGGTTTGGGCGCCGTTAAGCGACTCGTTGAAAATCAAGTCGTACAGCTTCCCGAAATGTTCTCGCGTCAAGAATTTTGCTTGATGCGGCGCCGCGCGCCACACCGCGAGAATCGCTTCGGCAGCAGCCCCCGATGTGATGTCGGCCGACCTGGTCGCGCCATCCGTGCGCTTGCGCCGATAGGCGAAGCCTAATTCCTGAATGCTGGCGTCCAGCTGCTGCTGCATTTCATCGTTGGATCGGAGATCTTTGAGGTCTACGGGATTCTGGCTGTTGGTGGCATGGGTAATTTGCAGGACGATGTCTTCGTTATCCTTGGGCAGCTTATAAATTCTCACCAAGACGCTGGCATCTACAGGAACCGGCTTGCCCCCGGCCCGCATTTCCTCGATAGTCTTGAAAATGGTCATACAGGTCTGACCGCCATTGACGATCTGGAGATTCTCGACCTTGATCTGGTAATCGCTGCTTTGGAGCGCGTTGTAAGAAAAATCGTTACACACCAGAGTCAGGCCGTTGTTGAAAAAATAGAAATTCGAGGGGCTGCCCGAATTCAAGGTATTACGGATGCCTTCGTTCACACGGTTGCCGTGCAGCCCCAGGTAGCGGCGGATATTTCTCTCCAGCAGCTTTTCTCCGTGCGCTTTCATCAGTGCGGCAATCTCGGTCACCGGAATGCGGCCGATGCAAACCCGGCTGAAGTTCATGTCTTCGACAATGGCTCTTCCCGTCAGGCGCAGCGTTTCATCGACCGGTTTAAGACGTTGCAGAACACCTATCAATACGTCATGATTGACATGTTCCCAGTTGACTTGGTCACCAAACCCGGCACGGGTAATCGCGTCTTGCGCCACGGCGTTCCACTTGAGGCCGTTATTGCAGGCAACGGCTCTTACCCGAGGAATAAAGCCGTCACGGATCATCGACCGCGCTTCCTCGACCTTGACTTTCAGGCGGTCGTTGATGGCTCCCAATTCGGCCGATGGGTCAAAGATATGCCGGATCGCGTTGATCAAGGCGTTGATGCCGTTTTCCTCGAAATTTGAATTCCCCTCAAGGCTGATTTTGTATTTCGCCTGGAACAGGGTCACGCCAAATTCGCCATCCACTTCTTCGGTCAGATGCATTGCATCGACGCCAAAATCACCGCCGCCATCTGTCAGGCAATCAAAAGCCTCGCCCCTTTCCAGATCGAGCATGGTTTTGACGCACAGATAGACAAACGCCAGCGATTTCAAACGCCCCGCGTCATCAATGCCCAGATCGTTTCGCGCTTCCTCACGGATTTCGTCCTGAACACCGGAGAGCCGTTGATCGATGATTGATGTATTGATGCTCATATACAGGGGTTCCTCCGTTCATTTTTGGGCTTGGCGCCTCGCATCGGGCGTAAGGTGATGGCCGTTAATACGCCCCTTTTTTTAGTTACGCCCGGCACCCCCCTAACGGTAGAAGCCGGGGGCGCGATCCATTTTGAGTGTTGCGCGTCGTGCGTCGACAGACTTTATTGTTACACATCGACAACAATTTGCCGCCGAACTTCTGCGACCATTAGCACTCTCAAACCGCGAGTGCTAAAATGGGCACAGGAAATAGCCGAGGAGATTTCACCCTATGACACACGCTCTGACTTTCCCGACCGTTTCGGCCGTTGGCGACATCGATGCCTATATTCAGGCGGCGAAGCGTTTTCCCATGCTGACCGAGGAGGAGGAGTTCCGGCTGGCGACCCGTTTCCGCGACCACGAGGATCTCGACGCGGCGCGCCAGCTGGTGCTTTCGCACCTCCGTCTGGTGATTTCGGTCGCCCGAGGCTATCTCGGTTACGGCCTGCCACATGCCGACCTGATCCAGGAAGGCAATGTCGGCCTGATGAAGGCGGTCAAACGCTTCGATCCGGCGCGCGGTGTACGCTTGGTGTCGTTTGCGATGCACTGGATCAAGGCCGAGATCCACGAATATGTGTTGAAGAACTGGCGCATGGTCAAGGTCGCGACGACCAAGGCGCAGCGCAAGCTCTTCTTCAACCTGCGCGGCATGAAGCCGGGCAGCGGGGCGCTGACGCCGCCGCAGGTGGCGGATATCGCCCACCGCCTCAGCGTCAAACCCGACGAAGTGGTGGAGATGGAAACGCGCCTCTCGGGCCACGATCTCGCGCTGGAAGCGAACGACGACGACGAGGACGCTTTCGCGCCCATCGCCTACTTGGCCGACAGCGGCGGCGAGCCCGGCCGCGTGCTCGAAGCGCGCGCGCGCGATCACCTGCACGGCGAAGGCTTGCAGGCTGCCTTGGGCTGCCTTGACGGGCGCAGCCGGCGCATCGTCGAGGCGCGCTGGTTAAACGAAGAAGAACCGGCGACGCTGCACGACCTGGCCGCCGAATTCGGCGTTTCCGCCGAGCGCATCCGCCAGATCGAAGTCAAGGCCATGCAGAAAATGCGTGCTTGTTTGGCGGCGGCCGCTTAGGTGACGTCGTCACGATACATGTCATAATACTATTCCACACAAACTGCGGTGGGCGCGAACGGCCGGGGCCTACCAACGGCATGACCTCTCCGGTGCTGCACGGGCTCTGCTTGAGCCATGATCGCCGGGGCGCAAGGGCGTGCGGGGCGGTATCGCGCACGGCAACCGGCGGTTTATCGATGCGGCGTGCCCGGTTTTGAGAGCGGGTGCGCCGTGGCGGGGTTTGCCGCCCCCGTACGGGGGCTGGAAAAACACGCGCCGGAGGTTCTGCCGGCGGCGCGACAACGGCGCCCGGGGGGCGCTGCGGGAGCAACCGGTCGGCGGGTTCGGTCGCGAATGGCCGACGACTGGTGCCGGCCACGTCAAGGCTCATCCGCGCGCCGCGGGGGCCGGGGGCGGCGATCGAGCCATGAGCCTTACAAAAGGGGGCACGGCACCGAGTCACATTTGGCCGTGGGCGCGTCTGGCATGCCGGTCCGGGCCAT
>JACQYA010000118.1 GCA_016208425.1 Betaproteobacteria bacterium | reverse complement strand
GTAGGGCGCCGAACAGAGCATGCGGGGCAAACGACGATCACGCTGACCGGTTTGCACGCCCGTTTCGAGAAGGCCCGGGCAGCGTTGATGCGTGTCTCCGCCTTGCTTCAGGGCCGGGTTGCCGAAGCTGCGGAGCAGTTCAGTCCGATCACCGTGGTCGGCAAAACCGAGATCAACAAAGTGTACGACCCGGCCTGTGGTTCCGGCTCGCTGCTGCTCAAGTTCGCCAAGGTGCTGGGTCACGACGCGGTGCGTCAGGGCTTCTACGGCCAGGAAATCAACCTCACTACCTTCAACCTGTGCCAGATTAACATGTTCCTGCACGACGTGAATTACGAAAAATTCAACGTCGCCCACGGCGACACGCTCACCGACCCGGCCCACTGGGACGACGAACCCTTCGAGGCCATCGTCTCTAATCCACCGTACTCGATCAGATGGGACGGCGACGCGAATCCCTTGCTCATCAACGACCCGCGCTTCGCACCCGCAGGTGTGCTGGCGCCCAAGAGCAAGGCCGACCTTGCCTTCACCATGCACATCCTGAGCTGGCTGGCCGTAAATGGCACGGCGGCGATTGTCGAATTCCCCGGCGTGCTCTATCGCGGCGGCGCGGAGCAGAAGATCCGTCAGTATCTGATCGACAACAACTACGTCGATACCGTCATCCAGTTGCCGCCCGATCTCTTCTTTGGCACCACGATTGCCACCTGCATCATCGTGCTAAAGAAATCCAAGCGCGACAATGCGACGCTGTTCATCGACGCCTCGGCCGCGTTCGTGCGCAACGGCAACAAGAACAAACTGACAGACACTCACCAGCAGAAGATTCTCGATGCCTACACCGGGCGCAAGAGCATCGACCACTTCGCCCGGCTGGTGGATAACGGCGACATCGCGGAGAACGGCTACAACATCTCCGTCTCGTCGTATGTCGCGCAAGCCGATAATAGCGAAGCGGTGGACATTCAGGCGCTCAATGCCAAGATCGCCCGCATCGTGGAGCGACAGGCGGAATTGCGGACGCAGATCGACACCATCGTGGCTGATCTGGAAGGAGAGCGGGCATGAAGGAGCAACCCGGCGGGGAAATCATTCTGTACCAGCGCGGCGACGCGCCGGCCATTGATGTACGGCTTATCGGTGATACGGTCTGGCTGTCCCTGAACCAGATTGCCGATCTGCTGGGGCGCGACAAATCCACCATTTCCCGGCATATCTCCAACGTGTTTGCCGAGGGCGAACTGGAGCGCCATTCAGTTGTTGCAGAATTTGCAACAACTGCCGCCGATGGAAAAACCTACCAGGTCGAGCATTTCAACCTCGACGTCATCATCTCGGTCGGCTACCGGGTCAAGTCCCGGTAGGGCACCCAGTTCCGCATCTGGGCCACCGAGCGGCTGCGCGAGTATCTGGTCAAGGGTTTCACCATGGACGATGCCCGCCTCAAGAACCTGGGCGGCGGCAACTACTGGAAAGAACTGCTGGAGCGCATCCGCGACATCCGCTCCAGCGAAAAGGTGCTCTACCGGCAGGTGCTCGATTTGTACGCCACCAGCGTCGATTACGACCCCAAGGCAGAGGCCAGCGTCGTCTTCTTCAAGACCGTGCAGAACAAGCTGCACTACGCCGCCCACGGTCAGACGGCAGCGGAAGTCATCAAGCAGCGCGCCGATGCCGGCAAACCGAATCAGTTGCGCAGATTTGACGGGGTTCTCTTTCTCTCAAATCCGCAACGACAGAGCGATGCTGAAAAAAAGATGGACAGGCAGATTGCGCGTAAGTCCATGTTTTCAAAGGACGTGACCTTGCGGACTTGGCGCTTCGCGCGTTCGCAAGAAGTAGAGAAAAGAGAGCGAGAGAGGGGCGAAAAAGGCGGAAAACCGGCGGTGCGGTCGGGTGCCAAGTCCGCAAGCAGAAGTGAAAAACCCCGCCAAACGTGGCGTCTGGCGGGGTTCATCGAAATGCAAAGAGGGTGTCTTTGCAAGTTCTTATGGTGGGTGAATCGGGCGGTGCCGGAAACATTCCCCTTACGCCTGGCGCCGGCACTCAACCGGCGATGTTGCGATCCACCCCGCGCTGCTTGAGCAGGGCATAGATCGCGGGAATCACCGCCAGCGTCAGCACGGTCGATGAAACCATTCCGCCGACCATCGGTGCGGCGATGCGGCTCATGACTTCCGAGCCGGTGCCGGTGCCCCACAGGATGGGCAGCAGGCCAGCCATGATCGCGGTGACGGTCATCATTTTCGGGCGCACGCGCTCGACGGCGCCTTCCATCACGGCGGCGTAGAGGTCGGCGGTGGTCGCGCTGCGACCTGCGGCAGCGCAACGGGTTTTGGTGCTTTCCCAAGCGTGGTCGAGGTAGATCAGCATCACGACACCGGTTTCGGCCGCCACCCCGGCCAGCGCGATAAAACCGATGGCGGCGGCGACCGAGAGGTTGTAGCCGAGCAGCGCCATCAGCCAGATGCCGCCGACCAGCGCGAAAGGCACCGAGAGCATGACGATCAGCGTTTCGGCGATGCGCCGGAAGTTGAGGTAGAGCAGCAAGAAGATAATCAGCAGCGTGACCGGCACGACGACCTTGAGCTTCTCGGTGGCGCGCTCCATATATTCGAACTGGCCGCTCCAGGTAACGTAGGCGCCGGGCGTGAATTTGACCTTTTCGTTGACTGCTTTCCGGGCTTCGGCAACGTAGGAGCCGATGTCGCGCTCGCGGATGTCGACGTAGATGTAAGCCGAGAGCAGCGCGTTTTCGGTGCGTATGGACGGCGCACCCGTGCTGATTTTGATTTCGGCGATCTGGCCGAGCGGGATCATCGGCGTCACGCCGCCCATCTCTCCAGGCAGAGGCACCAGCACTTGCCGCGCGATGGCCTGGGGGTCGCTGCGCGCGTCGCGCGGGTAGCGCACGGTGACGCCAAAGCGCTCGCGGCCTTCGACGGTGGTCGTCACCAGCTCGCCGCCGAGCGCCGTCGCCACCACGTCCTGCACGTCGCCGATGGAGAGGCCGTAGCGGGCCAGCGCCTTGCGGTCGGGAACGATGTCGAGGTAAAAGCCGCCGGTGATGCGTTCGGCGAAGGCGCTGCTGGTGCCGGGAACAGCTTTGACGACCGTTTCGATTTCCTTGGCCAGGCGTTCCATTTCAACGAGATCGGTGCCGAAGACCTTGATGCCGATCGGTGTGCGGATGCCGGTAGACAGCATGTCGATGCGCGCCTTGATCGGCATCGTCCACGAGTTGGCGACGCCGGGGAATTGCAGCGCTTTATCGAGTTCGGCGATCAGCTTGTCGGTGTTCATGCCGGCGCGCCACTCGCTCTCCGGCTTGAGGTTGATCACCGTCTCGAACATCTCCAGCGGCGCCGGGTCGGTCGCCGTCTGCGCGCGGCCGGCCTTGCCATAGACCGAGGCGACTTCCGGGAAGCTCTTGATGATCTTGTTCTGCGTTTGCAGCAGTTCGGCGGCCTTGGTCACCGACAGGCCGGGCAGCGTGGTCGGCATGTAGAACAGCGTGCCTTCGTTGAGCGTCGGCATGAACTCGCTGCCCAGCCGGCTGGCCGGAATCGCGGAGATCGCCAGCACGACAACGGCGGCTGCGATGGTCGCCTTCTTCCAGTTCATCACGCCGGCGATGATCGGGCGATAGAGGCGGATCAGGAAGCGGTTGACCGGGTTCTCGGCTTCCGGCCGAATCTTGCCACGAATGAAGAGCAGCATCAGCACCGGCACCAGCGTGACCGACAGAATGGCCGCAGCGGCCATCGCGAAGGTCTTGGTCCAGGCCAGCGGCGCGAAGAGGCGGCCTTCCTGCGCTTCGAGCGTGAACACCGGCAGGAAGGAGACGGTGATGATGAGCAAGCTGAAGAAGAGCGCCGGGCCGACTTCCTTGCAGGCGGCGATGATGGCGGCGCTCGGCGATGCGCCGGGTGGCAGGCGTTCCAGGTGCTTGTGCGCGTTCTCGATCATCACGATAGCCGCGTCTATCATCGCGCCGACGGCAATCGCGATGCCGCCCAGGCTCATGATGTTGGAGTTGATGCCGAGCGCGCGCATGCCGATGAAGGCGGCGAGAATGCCGACCGGCAGCATCAGGATGGCGACCAGCGCCGAACGCAGGTGCAGCAGGAAGGCGAAGCAGACCAGCGCGACAATCAGGCTTTCCTCGGCCAGCGTGCGTTTCAAGGTCGCGATCGCCCGCTGGATCAGCTCGGAGCGGTCGTAGACGGTGGCGATGCTCACCCCGGCCGGCAGTCCCGCGCCGATTTCGGCGACCTTGGCTTTCAGGTTGTCGATCACTTCCAGCGCGTTTTGCCCGTAGCGCGCCATCGCGATGCCCGAGACCACCTCGCCCTCGCCGTTCAGCTCAGTCAAGCCGCGCCGTTCGTCGGCGACCAGTTCGACGCGGCCGATGTCGGCGATGCGTACCGGCGTGCCGTTCTGCGCTTTCAGCACCAGGCCTGCAATATCGTCCTTGCCTTTCAGGTAACCACGACCGCGCACCATGTACTCGGTTTCGCCCATTTCCAGCGTGCGTCCGCCGACATCGCGGTTGGCGTTGCGGACGACGTCGACAACGCGCATCAAGGGGATGCCGTAAGCCTTGAGCTTGACCGGATCGACCGTCACCTGGTACTGCTGCACGAAGCCGCCGATGCTGGCGACTTCGGCGACCCCCGGCGCCTTGGCGAGCTGGTAGCGCAGATACCAGTCTTGCAGCGTGCGCAATTCGGCCAGCGTTCTGTCCTTGGCGAGCACGGCGTACTGATAGACCCAGCCGACGCCGGTCGCGTCCGGGCCGAGGGTCGGCGAAACGCCCTTGGGCAGCTTGCCGGACACCGAATTGACGTATTCGAGCACGCGCGAACGCGCCCAGTAGATGTCGGTGCCGTCCTCGAAAATGACGTAGACGAAGGACGCGCCAAAGAAGGAAAACCCGCGCACGACCTTCGATTTCGGCACCGAGAGCAGCGCCGTGGATAGCGGGTAGGTCACCTGATCCTCGACCACCTGCGGCGCCTGGCCGGGAAACTCGGTGTACAGGATGACCTGCACGTCGGATAGATCCGGGATGGCGTCGAGCGGCGTTTTCAGCACCGACCAGACGCCGCCGATAATCACGAAGAGCGTGGCGAGCAGCACCAGAAAGCGGTTTCTGGCCGACCAGTCGATCAGGGAATTGAGCATGGCTAGCGTCCGCCTGCCAAAACCCCCCTCTCCCCTTGCGGGAGAGGGGTTGGGGGAGAGGGGTGGGTTGTCCCTGAAACGCTGCTATACCCCTCTCCCCAGCCCTCTCCCGCAAGGGGAGAGGGAGCAAACCAGCCGGCTGTACAGGTCTGCTGCTTCATTTCACCCTCAACGCAGTAATCACCCATTCGCCCGGCTTGCGTTCGACGAACTCGATGGCGACCGCCGTTCCCGGCTTGACGCCTTCAACCAGCGCCGGGTTGGCCAGCACGAAGTCCATCTTCATCGACGGCCAGTTCAGACTGGCAACCGGGCCGTGGCTGACGGTGACGCCGCCATTCGCGGCATCGATGGCGTTCAGTATGCCTTCCGCCTTGTGGCCGATAGCTGCGGCCTTCTGCAAGCCGCCGAGCGCCGCCTTCAGATTGCTTTCGGCGTCGATAAGGAAGTTGGCGGCAACGACGACCGCTTCGCCTTCCTTGACGCCGCCCAACACCTGCACGAAATCGCCGCCACGCAGCCCGAGCTTGACCTCGCGCGGCTCGAAGCGCCCTTCTCCGAGTTGCACGATGAGCACCTGCCGGCTGCCGCTGTCGATCACCGCCGAGTTGGGCACGGTCAGCACCGGCGCTGCGCCAGCCACCGGAATATCGACCTCGGCAAACATTGCCGGCTTGAACCTGCCCCTGGCGTTGTTCAGCTCGATGCGCACCTGCACCGTGCGTGTCTCCGATTTCAACGTTGGGTAAACGTAGGCGATGCGACCCTCGAAAACCTCGCCGGGGTAGGCGTTGATGGTAATCCTCGCCTTCTGGCCGACCTTCACGGCTGCAATGTCCTGCTCGAACACATCGGCCTGTACCCAGACGGTAGACGTGTCGGCGATCTGGAACAGCGTCTCGCCCGGCATGAAGCGCATGCCCTGTACGGCCTTCTTTTCGGTGACGACGCCGGAGGCCGGCGAACGGAAGGTCAGCGTGCGTTTCATTTCGCCGGATTTGGCCAGCGCCTTGACCTGTTCTTCGGAAATATCCCAGTTCTTCAACCGTTGCAGGCTGGAGTCGGCCAGTTGCTGCATCCCGCGCTGCGCTTCGCCGCCCGCTTCGCTCAGTTTGCCGACGCCCTGCGCGGCAATCGCGTACTCGCGCTGCGCCGAAACCAGTTCAGGGCTGTACACCTCGAACAACGGCTGACCACGACCGACCGGTTGGCCGGTAGTGTTGACGAACAAACGCTCGATATAGCCCTCGAACTTGGCGGCGACCGTCGTCGTGCGGCTCTCGTCGATCTCGACGCGGCCGCTGGCGCGCACGCTCCGGTCGAGCATTTGCAGCTTGGCCGGCTCGGTTTTGACGCCCATCTTCTGGATTTTTTCGGCGCCTATCTTCAGCCCGCTTTCGGATGCCTCTTCGCCTTGGTAAACCGGAATGTAGTCCATCCCCATCGGGTCTTTTTTCGGCGCCGGCGAGGTATCGGGCAGACCCATCGGGTTGCGGTAGTAGAGCAGCTTCTTCGCCGGCTTCGCGCTACCGTCGGCGGTTTGAACGGCGGCGTCGCCCTTGGGGCTGGCAGGTGGTGCGACAAAATAACCGCCGAAACCTCCGGCAACGAGGGCCAGAGCAACGACAATCAGCGTGGGGCCGGTTTTCACAGATCTTCTCCGAGCAAGCGTTCGATGTCGGCCAGGCGTGTCTGCTGGCTGGCCTGGGCGCGCAACAGCGCGAGGCGGGCGTTACGGATCTGGCGCTGGGCGTCGAGCAGCGTGGCGAAATCCACCTTGCCCGTTTCGTAGCCGGCGAGCGCCGCCTTGAAGGTCAGTTCGGCCTGCGGCAACAGGCGGTTGCGGGCAATCTGTTCGGTCGTCTGCGCCGCTTCCAGGTTGGCCAGTGCGCCGCTCAACTCGCCGTGCAGCCGGTGGGTGAGCGCCTCCTGGCGCGCGGTGGCCGCTTCGAGCATGCGCTCGGCTTCGCGTTCCTGGCTGCGCCGGCTGTCCTGCTGCAGCGGCAGATTCAATTCCAGCATCAGGCTCCACGACTCGACGCGGTTCTGCATCTGCATCGGAACGACACCGACGGTGAAGTCCGGGTAGCGGTTGCGATACGCCAGATCGCGGCTTTTTTCGGCGCCGCCGAGGCGGGCGGCTTCGACCGCGAGTTGCGGATTGCGCGCTTGCAAACGTTCGCTCAGTCGTTCGGGGTCGAGCCGCGCCGGCAGTGGACGCAGCGACTCCGGCGCGGCCAGCGCAGCGTTTCCCTTGCGGGCCAGCATGGTGTTGATGAAAGTGCTTAGTTGCCGGTACTCGGCTTCGATGGCGACCCGTTCGGTTTCCATCGTGCTGCGCTCAACCTGCGCGCGGATGGCGTCCTGCTGTGCCGCCAGGCCCCCGGCGTAGCGCACTTGGGCGATCTGCTCCAGGCTGCCGGCGAGTTCGATGTTCTCGCGCATCAGCTCCAGGCTGCGGTGCGTCAGCCAGTATTGCGCATAAAGGTTTTTGACCTTGGCGGCAATCTCGGCCCAGGCGTCGTTTGCCCGGCCGCTTGCCTGCTCGGCCTCGGCGGCGGCGACTTCGCGTTTCAGGTCGCGCTTGCCCCAGAAGGGCAGCGGCTGCATCAATGTGTATTTGGTGTCGCCGACGCGCGAAGGCAGCAGCGTGGCATTCTGGCTGCCGCTGCGCGTCAGGTTTTCCAGTTCGATGCGCACTACCGGGTCGGGCAGCGCGCCCGCCGGGCCGATGCGCTCGCTGGCGGCGGCAGCCTCGGCGCGTACCATGCGCACATCCGGGCTGTGCTCGCGGGCCGCCGCCAACAGCGATTCGACGCTGGCGCCGGGCAGCGGCTCGGCGTGCAGCGGCGCAAAGAACGGCAGGAGCGCTAGCGCCAGCGCCGCTAACGGCGGTTTCATTTTGCCATTTCGTAGCGGCTGACGATGGCGTTGCCGCCCTTCATTTCGGCGGCGAAACGGATCTTGTCGCCGGCCTTCAGCTTGTTCAGCCAGCCCTTGTCGGCCACACCGAAAGCCATGGTCATCGGCGGCAGGCCAATGCTGTCGAGCGGGCCGTGCTGGATGACGATTTCGCCGTCGGCCTTGTCGATCTTTTTGACCAAACCGTCGGTCAGCGCCGCCGGCTTTGCCGCTGCCGCCATGTGGGCGCTGTGGTCGTGTTGGGCGTAAACCGGAAAGCTGAGGGCGACGAGAAGCGAGAGGATAAGGCGCATGGCGGACTCCTTAGAAAGAATGCCGCAATTTTGCCAAACGGTGACCCACACGGTGCTGACGGGAAAATTACAGTTCTGTAATCTGGTGGCAACAGCCCGCCGGATCGCTCCTCTGGAACGGGAGCGAAGAGACTCGCCGGTGGAGCCGCATTAAGGGGGCCAATGAAGCGGTTTGCGAAAACTTCACTTGGGTTAGAATCCGTCGTGGATTAAATACTTGGAGGGACGCCATGAAGGATCTTCGCGCGATGGGTTTTTCCCGCATCGCCCTTTCGGTGACGGCGGTTTTGCTGCTTTCCGCTTGCGCGCGCGCCGTGATTTATACCGATGCTCCCCAGATGGTCGCCCCCAACAACGAGGTGCCCGTGGCGACCAACTTCCAGACCAGCACGCAACGCAAACTGCAATCGGGAGAACACTGGAACCTGATCGCGCGCGACAGCGCAAAAGCCATCTACGAAAGCATGCAGAAGGGCGGGGCCTGCATTCCGAGGAGCACCGAGTGCCGTCCCGTTTTCGTGCGTACGCCCGAGTATCTGACCGAGTTTAGCCGCGCCTTTTACAACCAGCTCAAGACGGCACTGGTGGAAAACGGCGTCGCCGTCGCCAGGCGGAACCAGCCGGGCGCCGTTGAAATGGACATCGATGTGCAGCCGGTCAAATTCACCGGCAACCGCCCGCAGTACCGGTATGCCGGCGTTGCCACGGAACTGGGGGACGGTGTCTGGGCCTTGCGCGACGTGGCCGACATGAACCCGGCGGACGCTTCGTTGTCGCCGTCGCCGCCGCTGGCGGGATCGAACGTGTGGCTCCGCACCCAGTTTGCCTCCGGCCAGACACCACAAACCGAAATCGTCGTCACCCTGTCGCTTTCCGACGCGCGTATTTACATGGCGCGCAGCACCAACGTCTACTACGTTGCCGATAGCGACGCGCAGCTTTACGGCCAGGAAATCTGCTCTATCGTTCGCCCGTGTGTACAGGGCAAACGGGGCGACCCGCAAGTCAGCGTGATGAAGGTCGTCGGCGACTGCGCGCTGGAGAGTTGCCGCTCGGGGGGTGAGAAATGAAACCGTCGCTTTTCTTGGGGATCGTGTTGGCGGCGTTTCTCGCCGCATGCTCCGGCGGCGACCGTCAGGTACGGCAAATCAGTTACGAGGAGGCGGCGAACAGCGAGCTGATCGCAGCCAACTACAAGGCGGCCAACGCCCTGATCGCGCAGGCCAGATTGTCGCTCGCCGCCGAACAGCCGGTGATTATCGCAACGGTGGTCAACATCAACCAACTGGAAAGCTCTTCCGCCTTCGGCCGCCTCGTTTCCGAACACATCTCGGCCAGATTTTCGCAGTCCGGGTTGAAAATGGTCGAGATGAAGGCGCGCAAAAACGTCTACATGAAACGCAACGAGGGCGAACTGTTGTTGACCCGCGAAATCAAGGACATTGCGGCGGAACACAACGCCCAGGCGGTGGTTGTCGGCCTGTATGCGGTGAGCACCGAAATGGTGTTCGTCAACGTCAAGGTGCTCCACCCCAACGGCAACCAGGTGCTGGCCGCCTACGATTACGCGGTTCCGCACGACAGCAATATCCGCGCCCTGCTGCAAACGGTGGGCAAGCGCTGAGGCGGGCCGCCGCCGCTTCTCCCGGCATCGATTTTCCATACGCTCCCGTTCGGAAATTGCGTCTGTCGCGGTAAGATCCGCCACTCGCGGTCAGTAGGGAGCCAGGATGCGGATCGAAAATTCAGCGTTTGTCGTCACCGGCGGCAGTTCGGGTTTGGGCGCCGCCACGGCGCGAATGATTGTCGGCGCCGGGGGGAAAGTCGTGCTGGCCGACGTGAACAGGGCGGCCGGCGAGGCGCTGGCCGCCGAACTGGGCGCTGGTGCACGTTTTGCGGAAACCGATGTGGCGGACGAGGACAGCGGCCGCCGCGCCATCGGGTTGGCGCGCCAGGTGTTTGGCGGTTTGCGCGGGCTGGTCAATTGCGCCGGTATCGCGCCGGCCGAAAAGGTCGTCGGGCGGGACGGCATACACAGGCTGGCAACTTTTGCCCGCGCGATCAACGTCAATCTGATCGGCTCCTTCAACATGATCCGCCTGGCGGCCGAGGCCATGAGCCAGTCCGAGCCAAACGAGGCCGGCGAGCGCGGCGCGATCGTCTGCACCGCGTCGGTTGCCGCCTACGACGGCCAGATCGGACAGGCCGCCTACGCGGCGTCCAAGGGCGGTATCGTGGCGATGACCCTGCCTTTGGCGCGGGAACTGGCACGCTACGGGATCCGCGTCATGACCATCGCCCCTGGCATTTTTGAAACGCCGATACTGCTCGGCATGTCGCCCGAGGTGCAGGAAGCGCTGGGCAAGATGGTTCCTTTTCCGTCGCGCCTGGGCAAGCCGGCCGAATACGCCGCGCTGGTGCGCCACATCTTCGAGAACGCGATGCTCAACGGCGAGACGATCCGCCTGGACGGAGCCATCCGCATGGCGCCGAAATAACCTATACTTGCCGGTTTCTAAGGGCGCGGGCAGTAGCCGGCGCCTTTTTTCATTTTGGTTTTGCAAACTGGGCGGCGATGAACACGGGTAATTGTTATCACTGTGGCCAGCACGTTCCGGCCGATGTCGATCTGTCGGTAAATATCGGCGATAGGCCGCGCGCCATGTGTTGCGCCGGGTGTCAGGCGGTTGCGCAAGCCATCGCCGATAACGGCCTGGCCGACTATTACCGGAATCGCGACGCGCTGCCCGATCAGCCGCGCGAGGCTCTGCCGGCGGTTCTCGACGGGCTGAAGCTGTACGACCACGCGGATTTCCAGAAGAGCTTCGTGCGCGATCTCGGCGAGAACGAACGCGAAGCCTCGCTGATTCTGGAAGGGATTACCTGCGCCGCCTGCATCTGGCTGAACGAGCAGCACCTTTCCCGGCTTCCGGGCGTGATCGGCGCCGACCTCAACTACGCCACGCGCCGCGCGCGCGTGCGCTGGGACGAACGGCGGATCAAGCTTTCGGACATTCTGGCGGCGATTGCCGCCATCGGCTATCGCGCCTATCCCTACGATGCCGCCAAGAGCGAGGAGCTGGCGCGCAAGGAGAGGCGCGGTGCGCTGTGGCGGGTGTTCGTCGCCGGTTTCGGCATGATGCAGGTCATGATGTACGCCATCCCGGTGTACCTGGCCGGCGAAGGCGACATGGCGCCCGATGTCGAACAGTTGATGCGCTGGGCCAGCCTGGCGCTGACGCTGCCGGTCGTCTTCTACTCGGCGGCCCCTTTCTTTCGCGGTGCCTGGCGCGATCTGAAGCTGCGTCGTGCCGGCATGGATACGCCGGTCGCGCTCGGTGTGGGCGCCGCGTTTGCGGCCAGTGTCTGGGCGACGGTGACGGCCTCGGGCGAAGTGTATTTCGACTCGGTGACGATGTTTGTCTTTTTCCTGCTCGGTGGCCGTTTCCTGGAAATGACGGCGCGCCAGCACGCCGTCGGCGTGACCGAGGCGCTGGCCAAACTGATGCCGGCTTTCGCGGATCGGGTAAGCGCCTATCCGCTGGACCGCTTTTGCGAGCGGGTGATCGCGGCCGACCTGCGGCCGGGCGATGTCGTTGTGGTCAAGCCCGGCGCGACGATTCCGGCCGATGGCCGGGTGCTTGAAGGCGTCAGTTGCGCGAACGAGGCGCTGCTGACCGGCGAAAGCGCCCCGGTATCCAAGCGGCCGGGTTCGGCGGTGACCGGCGGTGCCGTGAATATCGAAAGCCCGCTGTATATCAGGGTCGAGCAAGTGGGCGAGGCGACCCGGCTGTCGGCCATCGTGCGCCTGATGGAGCGCGCGGCGATGGAGAAGCCGCGTATCGTGGAGCTGGCCGACCGTATTGCCGGCCACTTTATTTTGGCCTTGCTGGTAATTGCCGTCGCCGTGGCGGTGGCGTGGTGGTTTATCGATCCGTCCAAAGCGCTGTGGATCACCGTTTCCGTGCTCGTCGTGACCTGCCCCTGCGCGTTGTCGCTGGCGACGCCGGTGGCGCTGACCGTGGCCGGCGGGGCGATGGCGCGGGCGGGTCTGCTGGTGACGCGCAGCCACGCTATCGAAACGCTGGCGCGGGCGACCCATTTCGTCTTCGACAAGACCGGCACCTTGACTTCGGGGCGGATGAAACTGCTCGACGCGATGCCGCTCGGCGCGCTCGACCGGGAACGCTGCCTGTCTCTTGCCGCAGCGCTGGAACAGGCGTCCGAGCACCCGATAGGCGCGGCGCTGCGCCTCGCGGCAGGCGCGGAGATCTGGGCGCTGGACGCGCTGGCGAGCGATCCGGGCTGCGGGGTGAGCGCCCTCCTTTCCGGGAAGCGCGTCCGCCTCGGGCAACTCCGATATGTCGGATCTTTGCACGGACAACCCTTGCCGGAGACGGGCGCGGCGTTTTGCGGGAGCGGCGATACGGCGATCGCGCTCGGCGACGAGACCGGTTGGCTGGCGCTGTTTCGCATCGGCGACGAAGTGCGGCCCGAAGCCGCCGGAATGGTCGCCAGCCTGCGCGCGGAAGGGCGCCACGTCGTTTTGCTGACGGGCGATTCGGCGGCGGTTGCGCAAAAGGTGGCGCGGATCTTGGGGGTAGACGAGGTGGTTGCCGGCGTGTCGCCGCAGGGGAAGCACGACTACGTGACCCGCTTGCAGGCCGGCGGGGCGGTGGTGGCGATGGTCGGCGACGGCGTCAACGATGCGCCGGTGCTCGCCCAGGCGCAGGTGTCGGTCGCCATGGGCGGCGGCTCCCAGCTGGCGCGCACGCAAGCCGATCTGATCCTCCTGTCGGAGAATTTGCGCCATCTGCAAAAGGGGGTTGCCGTCGCGCGGCGGTCGCTAGGGGTAATCCGGCAAAATCTGGTATGGTCTTTCGCCTATAATTTCGTCGCCTTGCCCTTGGCCATGTTCGGCTTCATTACGCCGTGGATGGCCGGTATCGGCATGTCCGGCAGCTCCTTGCTGGTGGTGGTGAACTCGTTGCGATTGCAGAAAAATGAGCAGAAAAACGGGCAGAAAAACGGGCAGGAATATCCGCGAAACACCGAGCAACAATCCGGGGAACGTTGACGCCAAATGGAAATTCTTTATCTGCTGATACCGGTTTCTGTCGTGCTGGTCTTTCTGATCGGCGCGGTGTTTTGGTGGTCTGTGCGCAGCGGCCAGTTTGACGACATGGAAGGGCCGGGGTATCGCATTCTGATGGACGATGACAAGGCCAAACCCGATTGAGCGCTCATCGCGGCAAATCTAACAGTGTCTTGATGTGAATCAAAAATAATTTCTTTCTCGCTGGGATAATGCTTCCCAGTCTGATGGTGTTGGCGGTGCCGGCACCGTCCGGGCGCGGTTTGTTGGGGTGGTTTTTCAGGCGGTTTCTCTGTTGGGGTTGGGGTGCGTTTTTACGCACCCTTTTTTTTCGCCCCGTCCCGGGTTTTTGATATTGTTCTCCCGGTTCTTGATCTATATCAAACTGACTTGCGCCCCGCTAAAATATTATCCGTCCGTTGCCGTCTACAGGGGGGTTTGGGTAGAGGGTATAACCGCTTTTTTTCTAAAAAACGAGGTGGGTCCATGTCGGAAACTCAGTCTACATATAACTACAAGGTGGTGCGGCAATTTGCCGTGATGACCGTCATCTGGGGCATTGTCGGTATGCTGGTCGGCGTTATCATCGCCGCCCAGCTCGTCTGGCCCGAGCTTAACATTGGCCCGTGGTTGACCTATGGTCGCCTGCGTCCGTTGCATACCAATGCAGTTATTTTCGCCTTCGGCGGTTGCGCGCTGTTTGCAACTTCCTACTATGTGGTGCAACGTACCAGCCATGCACGTCTGTTCGCCGGAGGTCTGGCGGCTTTCACTTTCTGGGGCTGGCAGCTAATCATTCTGCTTGCGGCGCTGTCGCTTCCGCTGGGCTTTACGACCGGTAAGGAATACGCGGAGTTGGAGTGGCCGATCGACATCCTGATTACGGTCGTATGGGTCTCCTACGCTATCGTGTTCTTTGGGACGATCGCCAAGCGAACTGTCTCCCACATTTACGTGGCCAACTGGTTTTTCGGGTCGATGATTATCACGGTGGCTCTGCTGCACCTGGTCAACAGTGCCGAGATCCCGGTGTCGCTGACCAAGTCGTATTCGGCCTACGCCGGGGTTCAGGACGCGATGGTTCAGTGGTGGTACGGCCACAACGCGGTGGGTTTCTTCCTGACCGCAGGCTTCCTCGGCATCATGTACTACTTCGTGCCGAAGCAGGCCGGCCGTCCGGTTTACTCCTACCGCCTGTCGGTGGTGCACTTCTGGGCGCTGATCTTCACCTATATGTGGGCGGGTCCGCACCATCTGCACTACACCGCGTTGCCCGACTGGACACAATCCGTCGGCATGCTCTTTTCGCTGATCCTGCTCGCGCCGTCCTGGGGTGGCATGATTAACGGCATCATGACGCTGTCGGGTGCCTGGAGCAAACTGCGCGACGACCCGATCCTGAAATTCCTGGTGACCTCGCTGTCGTTCTACGGCATGTCGACCTTCGAAGGCCCGATGATGTCGATCAAGACGGTCAACGCGCTGTCGCACTACACCGACTGGACGGTCGGCCACGTTCACTCCGGCGCCTTGGGCTGGGTGGCGATGGTTTCGATCGGCGCTCTGTACTATCTGCTGCCGCGCCTGTTCAACCGCCAGGAAATGCATAGCGTCAAACTGATTACAGTCCACTTCTGGGTGGCGACCATCGGCGTGGTGCTGTACATCGCTTCGATGTGGATTTCGGGCGTGATGCAGGGACTGATGTGGCGCGCGGTCAATAGCGACGGTACGCTGACCTACAGTTTCGTGGAAGCTGTGAAGGCCACCTATCCGTTCTGGGCGATCCGTTTCCTGGGTGGCGTTCTCTTCCTGTCCGGCATGCTGATCATGGCTTACAACATGTTCAAGACGATTGCCGCCGGCAATACGAAGGACGTTCCCGTGGTCGCCGCCGCCGGTCATCACGCCTAAGCTAGGGGAGGTAAAAAATGCTTAAGCACGAACAAATTGAAAAAAATGTTGGTCTTCTGATCGTACTGACACTCCTGGTGGTGCTCTGGGGTGGCTTGCTGGAGATCGTTCCCTTGTTTTTCCAAACGTCGACCACGACGCCGGTCGCGGGGCTCAAGCCCTACGACCCGGTGCGTCTCACCGGGCGCGACATCTATATCCGCGAGGGCTGCTACAACTGCCATTCGCAGATGATTCGCCCGTTCCGTGCCGAGACCGAGCGCTACGGCCACTATTCGGTGGCCGGCGAGTTCGTCTATGACCACCCGTTCCAGTGGGGGTCGAAGCGTACCGGCCCGGATCTGCACCGCGTTGGCGGCCGTTACTCCGATCAGTGGCAGCGTGCCCACCTGATTAATCCGCGCGACGTGGTTCCCGAATCCAATATGCCGGCTTATGCGTTCCTTGAAAAATCGCCGGCCGATGCGGGTGGCGTTGAAGCCAAGATGAAAGCGCTGCGCATGGTGGGCGTGCCGTATTCCGATCAGGAAATCTCCGGCGCGGCGAAGATGGTCGAAGGCAAAACGGAACTTGACGTGTTGATCGCCTATCTGCAAGGGATGGGCGTGGAAATGAAGGGCGTCAAGTAAAGTCATGGACCTTAACGATCTGCGCTCCATCATGACCGTGGTGAGCCTGCTGACATTTTTGGGGATCGTCTGGTGGGCATACACCAAAACCAACAAGAAAGGTTTTGATGAAGCGGCCAACCTGCCGTTTTCGGATGATGACGCGGATCGGGCCGAGCTCGGCCTGTCCAGCAACGTGAAAAGGAAAGCATCATGAGCGATTTTGTGAATGATTTTTGGAACTTGTACGTAGTTGTGATCGTGCTGGTGAGTATTCTTGCCTGCGGCGTGTTCCTGTGGTCGCAAAGTATCCACGCCCCGGCTGCAGGCGCCAAGGTTGAAACCATGGGGCATGTGTGGGACGAGACGCTGGAAGAGTACAACCACCCGCTGCCGAAATGGTGGAGCTGGCTGTTTTACATCACCATCGTTTTTTCGCTGGTCTATCTGGCGCTGTATCCGGGTCTCGGCCGCTTTCAGGGCATGCTCGGCTGGTCGTCGGCCGGTCAGCACAAGGCGGAGGTCGACAAGGTCGATGCCCAGGTCAAGCCGCTGTTCGACAAGTTCCTGAAAATGGATCTGGCGGCCGTCGCTGCCGACAAGGAAGGCATGGAGATGGGCAAGCGTTTGTACCTGACCTATTGCGTCCAGTGTCATGGTGCCGATGCGCGCGGCTCCAAGGGCTTCACGAACCTGGCCGACAACGATTGGCAGTGGGGCGGAGAGGCGGCCCAGATCGTCGAGACGGTCAGCGCCGGCCGCATCGGTTCGATGCCGGCCTACGGCGGCAACCCGGAAGCGGTGGGTGGCGAGGCGGGCGCCAAGGAAGTGGCGAACTACGTCCGCTCGCTGTCCGGCCTGACCCACAATGCCGATCTGGCGGCGGCCGGCAAGGCCAAGTTCGAGACGGTTTGTGTCGCCTGCCACGGCCCGGACGGCAAGGGGATGGCCGCGCTTGGCGCGCCCAACCTGACCGACAAGGTCTGGCTGTACGGCAGCTCCGAAGCGACAATTGTTGAAACCATCACCAAGGGTCGTACCAACCAGATGCCCGCCTGGAAAGATTTTCTCGGTGAAGCCAAGGTGCACCTGTTGTCGGCCTACGTGTTCAGCCTGAGCGCGGGAGCGGACAAGAAGTAGTCTCGCAGGGAACGGAGCGGTTTTCGCCGCTCCGTTTTTCCAGAACCATCCATCGAATTTCCGAAGGCTGATCTGTTTCAAAATCGCATAAGCTCTATAATGGAATATTAGAAGTTCGTGTGATTCTGAAATAGATTAGGGTAAATAGACTATGATGAAGCAGCCGGCTGACAACAGCGGAAAGCCGATCGTTATCAATAGCGACGGGTTGTACGAGAAGCACAAAACGATTTACGTCCGCAGCGTGTCCGGCGGGCTGTTCGACAACTGGCGCTGGGGTCTGGTGATTCTCACCCAGGCTTTGTTCTACGGTCTGATCTGGTTCGACTGGAACGGCCGGCAGGCGGTGCTGTTTCATCTGGTCGAGCGAAAATTCTACATATTCGGCATGGTTTTCTGGCCGCAGGACGTGATTTACCTCGCGCTCCTGCTGGTGATTTCGGCTTACGCCTTGTTCCTTGTGACAGCGATCGGCGGGCGCCTGTTTTGCGGGTACGCCTGCCCGCAGACCGTCTACACGGAAATATTGATGTGGATAGAGCGCAAGGTCGAAGGAGAGCGCCCCGCGCGCATGAAACTCGACGCGCAGCCGATGAATTCCCGCAAATTCCGTCTCAAGTTCGTCAAGCACACGTTATGGCTGCTCGTGTCTTTGTGGACGGGATTTACTTTTGTCGGCTATTTCACTCCGGTAAAGGAACTCGTCGCCTCGACGCTCGCGTTTTCCTTCGGCTCTTGGGAAATCTTCTGGATACTGTTTTACGCCGCGTTCCTCTATATGCAGGCTGGCTTCCTGCGCGAGCAGGTGTGCAAGTATATGTGTCCCTACGCCCGCTTTCAGGGGGTAATGTTCGATCCCGACACGCTTATCATCACCTATGACCCCGAGCGCGGCGAGCCTCGCGGCGCACGAAAGAAGAATGTCGGTACCAAGGCGCACGTGTCGGGCGATTGTATTGATTGCGGAATATGCGTGCAGGTCTGCCCGACGGGGATCGATATCCGCGATGGCATGCAGTATGAATGTATTGCCTGCGCGGCCTGTATCGATGCGTGCGATGAAGTGATGGACAAGGTCGGTTCGCCGCGCGGGCTGATCCGCTATTCGACCGAGAATGCCATGGCCAAGCACTATAAGCCGCGCGACATTCTGGTGCATCTGATGCGCCCCAGGACGATACTCTACACGGTGATTTTGCTGGCGATCATGGCTGCCACGGCCTGGAGCCTGAGTATCCGGATACCGCTCAAAGTCGACATTATTCGCGACCGTTCGTCGCTGGCCCGCGAGGCGGACGACGGGCGTATCGAGAACGTGTTTTCCCTGCATATCATGAATACCGACGAAGCGGAGCATCGCTATGCGATCAGCGTGAGCGGAATGGACGGTATCGATCTGGTGGGAGAGCGGATTGTCGACGTGCCGGCAGCATCGGCAAAAACCGTGATGCTTTCCGCGCGCGTTGATGGCGAGAGCGGGAATAAGGGAAGCAGCCGCATCTTTTTTGAAATCAAAGCGCAGAACCACGAGGGGATTGTGGTTCGCGAGAAAGCGTCGTTCTTCCTGCCATGAACCAGAAGCTCGGAATTCCGTCTCAACCTTGGTATCGCGAACCTTGGCCGTGGATACTCATGGCCGGCCCGTTTGTCGTGGTTGTCGCCGGCATGATAACCGCCTATCTGGCGGTGGTCAGCAACGATGGCCTGGTCGAGGACGACTACTACAAGCAAGGTTTGGCGGTCAACCAACGCACGGCGCGGGACAGGCACGCCGGCGATCTGGGCTTGCAGGCAGAGGTGATGCCCGGCGCCGACGGTTTACAGTTGAGAGTGTTTCTGCAGGGCAAGCAGAGCGACCCGGTTCCCGAGGCGCTTAACTTGCGTTTGACGCACCCCACGCGCAGTGGCGCCGACCAGAACATCGTGTTGCGCCCCGAGGGAAGAGGGGTTTATTCGGGCGCTCTCGCGACTCCTCTGACCGGTCGCTGGCATGTCGCGCTCGAAGACAAAGAGCGCGAGTGGCGCTTGCTCGGCGACTGGGTGATCGAAAAGCAGGCAACACTGCAACTGGGTAGTGCGGCAGGTGGTGGTTCCGTTGTTCATTCTGACAATACTGGGAGGTAAGTCATGGCTTGGCAATTGCTGTTAACGAGCGATATCGGGCTGTTAAGCCTGTTTGTTATCGTTTTTACGTTGGGTATGTCGGTCTGGTATGCAATCTACTTCAGCAAGAAAATGCATGAAGAAGAAGACCAGGCCAAGAAGACCTGATAGCGGAAAACCTGCGTATCCAGAACGCCCCCGCAATAGTTGCCGGGGGCGTTTTTCTTTGGGCGCCGCAGATCGGACAACCCCGGATCGGCGCCTAGCGGAAGACCAGTACCGGGATCTTCGAGTGGGTCAGCACCTTGTTTGTTTCGCTGCCGAGCAGCAGCCCGCTGAATCCCCGGCGACCGTGCGAAGCCATGAATATGAGATCGCAGCCCGACTGCGTCGCCGCCGTGATAATCGCTTCGTAGGGAACATCGTTGGTCAGCGATAGCTTGTCGCACTTCACGCCGGCGTCGAGGCACAGCGTTTCTACGAAGCCGAGCGTCTGCGACGCTTGCTGTTCGGCGAGTTCGGCAAATTTTTCCGGCGTCGTCGGGTCGATCAACGCGCCTTCCCCGTAGTATGTGACGGGGTACTCGGGTTTCGCGTAGACAGCGGTAATCCGGGCGCCGGTCTCCTTGGCGAACGAAACGGCTCGTCTCGCCGTTTCCTGAGAGAGTTCCGATCCGTCGGTCGGAACGAGCAGGTGCTTGAACATGGGTAATATCTCCTCAATGCAACCGCTCCACTGTAGGCCAAGAATACGGCGGGACTCTTGATCGAAGTCAATACAGGCGCTCGGCGCCGGGATGAGACTGCTCCCTATGAAAATCACTTTTTTTGGCGCCGCCGGCGAGGTTACCGGCTCCTGCTATCTGATCGAGAGCGATTCCGCCCGCTTCCTTGTCGACTGCGGAATGTTCCAAGGTGGGCGCGAAGCGTATCAAAAAAACCAGCACGCTTTGCCTTTCGACGTCCGGCAACTGGACTTCGTGCTGGTGACGCACGCCCATATCGACCACTCGGGCTTGTTGCCGCGCCTGACCGTTCTTGGCTACAAAGGGCCGGTATACGCGACGCCGGCGACGATCGAACTTCTGCATGTGCTGTTGCTCGACAGCGCCCACATTCAGGAAAAAGAGAGCGAGTGGATTCTTCGCCACCGGCGTCGCAAAAACACGCCCGCCGGCAGCACGCCGGCTCCCCTCTACACCGTCACGCAGGCTCAAGCCTGTCTGAAGCAACTGCGTCCGGCCAGTTACGACGAAAACACTTTTCCGGGTTCCGGTGCCCGGTTCAAGTTCCGCGATGCCGGGCACATCCTCGGTTCGGCAATCGTCGAACTGTGGCTGGAGGACGGTGGGAAAGAAAGGAAGCTGGTCTTTTCGGGCGACCTCGGTCAGCCGAACCGGCCCGTGTTGCGCAACCCGGCACGGGTAGATGAAGCGGACATACTATTGGTCGAATCCACCTACGGAAACCGCCAACACAGAAGTCTCGCCGACACCGAGAGGGAGATCGTCGAGGCTTTTCATTACACGCTGCACAAAAAGCGCGGCAACGTCATCATCCCGGCCTTTGCCGTGGGCAGAACGCAGGAGATACTTTTTGTGTTGACGCAACTGGTTCGCCTGGGGCGAATGGCGCCACTGACCGTTTATGTCGATTCGCCGATGGCCAACGAGGCGACGAAAATAACACTTCGCCATTTGCCGCTACTCTCCGGCGAAACGCGGGAACTGATCTCCTGGCAAGAGCGCAACCCGGAAAAAATGCGTATCCAGTTTGTGGCCGATGTCGAGGAGTCGATGCGGCTGAACGATATGCGTCACGGGGCGGTAATTATTTCGGCAAGCGGCATGTGCGATGCCGGACGGATCAAATATCACCTGCAAAACAATCTTTCGCGCGCCGAGAGTTCGGTGCTGATAACAGGCTTCCAGGCGGCGGGCACCTTGGGTCGGAGACTGGTCGACGGCGCGCGCGCGGTGCGCATCTTCGGGCAACAAATTCCTGTTCGCGCCGACATTTTTACCATCGGAGGACTATCGGCGCATGCCGACCAAGGGGCGTTATTAGGCTGGTTGGGCGCATTTCGCAAGCCGCCGCAGCACACCTTTGTCGTGCACGGCGAAGCCGAAACGGCGGCCATTTTTGCGGGAACCGTGCGCCAGACCTTGGGCTGGGCAAACGTAGAGATTCCCGTTCAGAAACAGGCGGTCACCCTGTGATGGTTGTAAACGAGCGGAGATTTTGATGAGTGCGAACGGGGAGCCGGCGCCCGGACACCGCGCCAAAGCGAACGGCGTCAGTTCGGTCGAGGGGCTGCTGGCGGCGGCCCAGCAGCGCATCGATCCGTTTGGCGTGACCACGTCCATGCTCAACGCGCAGGCGGCGTGGATGATGCACCCGCAGGAACTGTCGCGCGCGATCGGCGCCATGTCGGGCGACCTGCTGGCGTTGCAGGCGCACTTGATGCGGCGCGCTTGCGGGCTGCCGAGCGACGATGTCGTCAAGCCGCATGCCGACGATGCGCGGTTTTCCGATCCGGTGTGGAGCGAGTCGCCCACTTGGGACATCGTCAAGGAGTCGTATCTGGCGATGACGCGCCGTATCGAAGACATGCTCTTCGATACGCCCGGCCTCTCGGACAAAGAGCGCCGGCGCGCCGCTTTCTGGATGCGCGAGTGGTTGAACGCGATAGCGCCCGGCAATTTTTTCCTGTCCAATCCCGTCGCCGTGCGCAAGTTCGTCGAAACCAACGGCGAAAGCCTGAAGCTGGGCTACCAATACCTGATGCGGGACATCAAGGCCAGGAATATCCGCATGGTGGAAGCCGACGCCTTCAAGATCGGCACCGATCTGGCGACGACGCCGGGCCGGGTCGTCATGCGCAACCGCATGCTGGAGCTGATCCGCTATACGCCGACGACCGGGAAGGTGCATCGGACGCCGCTTCTCATCGTGACGCCGTGGATCAACAAGTATTACATCCTCGATCTGACCCCGAAAAAGAGCATGGTCAAATATCTTGTTGACCGGGGATACAGCGTTTTCATCACAAGCTGGAAAAATCCTACGGCCGAGATGGCGGACGTCGGTTTTGAAGACTACCTGACCGATGGCGTCGACCAAAGCGTCGCCGCCGTCCGCAAGCTTTGCGGCGTTCCGCAGGTGCATCTGGCCGGCTATTGCATCGGCGGCACGCTGGTGGCGACGTATATGGCGTGGGCTAGCCGGCACTATGGCGCCAAAAAGATGCCGGTCGCCCACTGGAGCCTGTTTGCGACGCTCACCGACTTTTCGAAGCCGGGCGATATCGACGTTTTCATCGATCCGGGATCGGTTCAGGCGCTCACCGAGAAGATGGCCGCGCGCGGCTATCTGGAAGGCGACGAGATGGCGTCCAGCTTCCGGCTCCTGCGCTCGAACGGCTTGATCTGGCATTACTTCGTTCACAGCTACCTCTACGGCGAGCCGCTGCCGCCATTCGACGTGCTGTTCTGGAACATGGACACGACGCGCATGCCGTCGGCGATGCACGCCTATTACCTGAACCAGATGTATCTGAACAACAACCTGATGAAACGCGACGCGATGACGGTCGCCGGCCACCCGATCGATCTCGATCTCATCGCACAGCCGCTCTACGCGGTCGCCGCCGAAGACGACCACATCGTTCCGTGGCGCCAGTCTTACCGGATTCGCAAGTACGTCAACGTGAACGCTCCGGTACGTTTCGTTCTTTCCACATCCGGCCATATTCTCGGCATCGTCAATCCGGTCGTGGAACCCACGAAACGCAGTTTTTGGGTTGCCGAACCCGAGCGCAACGAACATTTCGAGCACTGGTTAGCCCGTTCCGAAAAACGGCCGGGGTCGTGGTGGGCCGATTGGGTGGCCTGGTTGTCGTCCAGGTGCGGCCCGACAGTAAATGCGTCGGACATGAAATCGGCGGACTGTCCCGATCTCGGAGCCGCGCCGGGCAACTACGTTCACGAGAAGTAGGATTTTTGAGCGGTGGCGCGGCAAGCGGGTGCACTTGAGCGCGGTTGTTTGCTAGAGTGCGATCTGCGCACTGGCTTGTGCGATCCGGCGTCCGGCGGCAGTTTCTGCGGGTGTCGGCGTCTCGGCCAGCAACTACTGGGGTGGTGGACGTATGACTGAACAATTGACGGTTGCCGCCGGGATCGAACCCAAAGGTTCGGCGTTGGACTTGTTGCACATTGTCCGCATCAACGAAGAAATCAAGGCCGTCGTCGCCGTTGCGTTCAAGATCAACATCATGGCCTTGAACGCGATATTTCTCGCCAAGCGGGCGGGGACGGCGGCGCTGGGTTTCGGCGTGTTGTCCAACGAGCTGCGCAGTTTTTCCGGGCAACTCCGCGAAACGATGCTGTCGCTCAACGGCTTGATTCACGCCTCCGTCGGCGAAGTTTCCGTGCTGTTGCTCGATTCGCGTTACAGCAGCATATTTTCGGCGGCTGCCGCCCTGGTTCCGGCAAGCGCTCGCCTGCGCTCCGTCATCGAGCGTCGCGAGGCGCGCACGGCCGAGTACCGCGCAAAGTTATCGGTTTTGCGGCGTTCCCTGCGCTCTTCGGTGGAGGATGCGTTCCGGTTGGTCGAACTGGGCGGCGTCCTGGCCAAATCGGCAAAGATCGAAGCGGCTTACGGCGCCTCTTTCTCCGTTTCGTTGTCGCAGGTTTCCGGCGAGTTCGACGGAATCGTCGAGGAAATTCGCGGATCGCTCGATACGTTGCGTAAATCCAGGTTTTTCAGAGGCTGAGAATGAAAACAACACAAACCATATTCCAGGACGGCGACCATAAATGGGTGGCTATCGTGCGCGATCCCGGCCGCCAAGACTATCTGATCGACACCAACGAATATCTGGTAACCCACAGCGGCCAGGGGCTGCTGGTCGACCCGGGCGGCCTGGAGATTTTTCCGGCGGTTTTTTCTGCGGTCGCCACCGAGTTCGATCCGTCGGCGATTGCCGCCGTGTTCGCCTCCCATCAAGACCCGGACGTGATTTCGTCGCTCGCGCTATGGCTTGAGTTCAACCCGCAGATGCGTTGCTATATTAGCTGGCTGTGGGCCAGTTTTATCCCGCACTTCGGCGGTAACGCGAGCACTTTCTCGGCGATCCCCGACGAAGGGGCAGCGATTTCTGTCGGCGGGCTATCCTTGCAGGCAGTGCCGGCGCACTATCTCCATTCTTCGGGCAATTTTCATCTCTACGACCGCACCGCCAAGGTCTTCTTCTCGGGCGATGTCGGTGCGGCGTTGTTGCCGTCCGAGCAACAAGATCTTTTTGTGAAAGATTTCAGCGCCCACATCCGCCACGCTGAAGGCTTCCATCGGCGCTGGATGGGGTCGAACGAGGCCAAGCGGCAGTGGTGCGAGCGTATCTCGCAGCTCGACATCGATATCCTGTGCCCCCAGCATGGTGCACTGTATCAAGGGAAGGATGTTCAGCGTTTCATCGACTGGTTTGACACGCTGCATGTCGGCGTGTTGCGCGGCTAGGGAGTTGGAGGCCGCCGGCCGGGATTCCTTTGCGAATTCTTAGTCGGGTGGGCTTTTGATATTGGTCAAGGCATGGGGCGGATAGCCCCACGACAATGAACCCCGTCATTTCAGCGGGGTCTTTTATGCAAAATATCAGAGAGTTTATGGCCGGCGATCATCGCCGTTGCGACGACTTGTTCGTCGCGGTCGAGAAGGCCGTAGCTGAAGGGGCGTGGGTTCGGGCGGTCACCGGATTTTCGCAGTTCCGGGATAGCATGTTGCGCCACTTCGCAGCCGAGGAGTCTCTGCTCTTTCCGGCATTCGAAGAGCGCACGGGTATGTATATGGGGCCGACACAGGTGATGCGTGGCGAGCATGTGCAGTTGCGCCAACTGATTGCGTCCGCCGAAGAGGCGCTGCGCGCCGGGGATGCAGAGGCGTATTCCGGGGACGCCGAAACCTTGTTGATTATGATGCAGCAGCACAATATGAAGGAAGAAAACGTTCTTTACCCCATGTGCGACCAGCATCTCGATGACCAGGGCGCGGTTTTGTTGCCGGGTCTGCGCGATGCGGTTCATGACCTGGAACCGGCGGGATGATCGAGCCTCGCCCCGATCTGGTGATCGATGCCCGGAATCTGGAGCCGCCGGAACCCTTTGTGCGCACCATGGAAGCGCTGGACGGGATCGGGTCTTCCGGGAAACTGCTGCTGCTCCTTACGCGCGAGCCGCACCCTCTCTACCGCGCGCTGGAAATCAACGGTTTTGCCTGGCAAACCGACCGCAAACCGGATGGGCTTGTCGAGATATTGATCTGGCGTAAACCGCAGTAATGCAGGCCTTGTTGTCTTTCGATCAGGCGCCGCCGTTTGCCGCGCCATTCCGGTTCTTTGTCACGGCTCCCGTTTTTGCCATTCTCGCCGGAGTCCTGTTGCTGTCGAGCGGGCCGGAACTGTTTGCCTCGCGCTGGACGCCGGGCGCGCTGGCGTTGACCCATCTGCTGACCGCCGGATTCATGATGCAGGCAATGCTCGGCGCGATGGTGCAGATTCTTCCCGTCGTGGCGGGCGCCCACGTGGTGCGGCCGCTACGCGTGGCGACCATCGTCCACGCGGCGATGACCGCCGGAACCCTGTTGCTGGTAGCCGCTTTTCTGAGCTACACCCCGCTGTTTTTCGGCCTCGCTGCGGGCTGTCTCGGCCTCGGTGCGACGGTGTATATCGGCGCCACCGCGCACGCTCTCTACCGCGTGCCGTCGACCACGCCGACCATCGGCGGCCTCAAGCTTGCCATGCTGGGGCTGGGGGTTACGGTCGGCCTCGGGCTGGTGCTGGCCATTTCGCTCGGCGGGTCGTTTCCGATGCCGCTGCTGCAACTTGCAAATATTCATTTGACTTGGGGTGTGGTCGCCTGGGGCAGCGTGTTGCTCGCCGCTGTGGCCTATGTGGTGGTACCCATGTTCCAGCTTACGCCAGCCTACCCGGACTGGTTTGGGCGCGCCTATTCGGTCGCGGCATTGACGTCGGTCGCGCTATGGACGGCCGCCGACCTGGCCGGATGGGAGCTGGCGTCCGGGCTGCTCTCCGGGCTGGTGGTGCTGGTTGCAGCCGTATTTTTCTACGTCACCTTAAAAATTCAGCGCAAAAGCAAGCGCGCCGGGTTCGACGCGACGCAGCGATACTGGCGGATGGCGATGTTCAGCGCGTTGGCGGCGTCCGTCTTGTGGCTGGTGGCCCGCAGCGTTCCACAGATCGGCGAGTGGCATGGCTGGCCGTTGCTGTTGGGCGTGCTCTTGCTCGTTGGCGGTTTCATGTCGGTGATCGTCGGCATGCTGTACAAAATTGTGCCATTTCTCGTCTGGATGCATTTGCAGAATTTGGGGCGGGGTCGTTTGATGGCGCCGAACATGAAAAAGGTGCTGTCGGAGCGGCAGATGGTGAGACAAATGACCGCGCACTTCGCCGCCTTCGCGCTGCTGGTTCTCGCGGTTTTCTGGCCCGAATGGCTGGTTTACCCGGCCGGTGTGGCCATGATCGCGGCCAACACCTGGTTGCTGTATAACCTGCTGTCGGCGGCGGGCGTATATCGGCACCATCTCAAGAAAATCGAGGCCTTGCTTGTCGCATCGACCTGAGAACAGAGGTCGCACCCAAGGCGGTTTTATGGCGACCCCGTCCGCGAGATGATCTCCCAGACGATCTATTTTTCGCTCAAACATCTGCATTTGCTCTGCGTGGTGCTCAGCGGTACGGGTTTTCTGCTCAGAGGCTTCTGGATGCTGACCGGCTCCCCTTGGCTGTCGCGCCGCTGGGTCGGGGTTGCGCCGCACTTTGTCGATACCGCTTTGTTGGGCAGCGCGGTTTCGATGGCGGTAATGAGCGGACAATATCCCTTCGTAGAGGGCTGGCTGACAGCAAAAATTTTCGGTTTGATCGCCTACATCCTGTGCGGGACAGTCGCGCTCAAGCGAGGACGAAGCAAAGTCCAGCGCGCGGTATTTTTCGTCGTCGCGTGCGCGTTTTTTTTGTACATCGTGTCCGTCGCCTTGACGCGCAACCCGCTGGTTTGGACGGCCGCGCTTTTTTGACGCGGGAGCAGTGCCGGGGTGTCCGGGCGCCCGCTTGCTATTCGGACGGTTTTCTTCGCTTCGCACGAAGCGCCATCTCGCAAAAGCCGGGAATTTCACGAAGGCAAATCACTTCCCGTAATGCGGAATACCGTATTCAAACTATTGAATTGTTGAACAAATAAAATATCTTATGTCTTATATAAGACTATTGCTGCTGTGCAAAAAACTCTCTATACTTCGCTCGCTGGCCGGTTCCGGCAACGCTTGATGTTCGGTGTCGGGGCAGCAGAATTTCCGCGACTTCCCCATCGCTGTTTGTGACTTTTTGTGAGGTATCAGATGAACTCTCGTGAACAAGAAATTGCCGCCCTAGAAAAAGACTGGGCCGAAAACCCCCGCTGGAAGGGCATCAAGCGCGGTTACAACGCTGCCGAGGTGGTACGCCTGCGCGGCTCCTTCCCGATCGAATACACCGTCGCCCGCCGCGGCGCCGAGAAGTTGTGGGATCTGGTCAACAACGAGCCCTACGTCAACTGCCTCGGCGCGCTGACCGGTGGTCAGGCGATGCAGCAGGTCAAGGCCGGCATCAAGGCCATCTACCTGTCCGGCTGGCAGGTCGCCGCCGACAACAACTCCTACGCGGCGATGTACCCCGACCAGTCGCTGTACCCGGTCGACTCCGTGCCGAAAGTGGTCGAGCGCATCAACAACTCGTTCCGCCGCGCCGACGAAATCCAGTTCTCGAAGAACATCAATGCCGGCGACACGGGCTATATCGACTACTTCGCGCCCATCGTGGCCGATGCCGAAGCCGGTTTCGGCGGCGTGCTGAACGCCTTCGAGCTGATGAAGGCGATGATCCGCTCCGGCGCGGCCGGCGTGCATTGGGAAGACCAGTTGGCTTCCGTCAAGAAGTGCGGCCACATGGGCGGCAAGGTGCTGGTGCCGACCCAGGAAGCCGTGCAGAAGCTGATCGCCGCGCGTTTCGCCGCCGACTGCTGCGGCGTGCCGACGCTGGTCATCGCCCGCACCGACGCCGAAGCGGCCGATCTGCTGACCTCCGACTACGACGAGAACGACCAGCCCTTCGTCACCGGCGAGCGCACCGCCGAAGGCTTCTACAAGACGAAGAAGGGTCTGGATCAAGCCATCTCCCGCGCCATCGCTTACGCCGGCTACGCCGACCTGGTGTGGTGCGAAACCGGTACGCCGGATCTCGAATTCGCCCGCAAGTTCGCCGAAGCCGTGCATGCCCGGCACCCGGGCAAACTGCTCGCCTACAACTGCTCGCCGTCGTTCAACTGGAAGAAGAACCTGGACGACGCGACCATCGCCAGGTTCCAGCGCGAACTCGGCGCGATGGGCTACAAGTACCAGTTCATCACTTTGGCCGGCATCCACTCGATGTGGTACAACATGTTCGATCTGGCGCAGGACTATGTCGCGCGCGGCATGTCGGCCTACGTCGAGAAAGTGCAGGAGCCGGAATTCGCCGCGCGCGACCGTGGCTACTCTTTCGTTTCCCACCAGCAGGAAGTCGGTACCGGCTACTTCGACGAAGTGACGACGGTCATTCAGGGCGGCGCCTCGTCGGTGACCGCGCTGACCGGGTCGACCGAAGAAGAGCAGTTCCACTGAGCGGGGTATCAGGCAGATCGCACTGCTGGCCGTCCCGGGTGACCGGGACGGCTGCCTTGTCGGCGTTTAAAGCCGGAAGCGCGAAATGGCGCTTTTTAGACGCGCCGACGTAGACTCCAGCCCGCGCGCGGTTGCCGCGATGGCATCTACGGCGGCCGGGTTTTCTTCGGACATTTGCGCTATCGATTCGAGGTTGCGCGCCAGCCCCGTCGCGGCCGAGCGTTGCTCTCCGAGTGCGCCCGAAATTTCGGCGATGGCGGCGACTACGGAGTCGGTCGTATCACTGATCTGGGCGATAGATCCCGTGGCGCCGGCCGACGACGAAATAACGCGGGAGGTCAGATCGTGGTTCTCCTGCATGCTGCCGACCACGGCGCGAGTCTCGCGCTGAATCTTGGCGATCATGTCCGCGATTTTTGCCACCGAGCTTGTCGTGCGTTCGGCGAGCTTGCGCACTTCGTCGGCGACAACGGCAAAGCCGCGTCCCTGCTCTCCGGCGCGTGCCGCTTCGATGGCTGCGTTCAACGCGAGCAGGTTGGTCTGGCCGGCGATTTCCTTGATGACAAACGCAACATCGCCGATCTGTTCGACTTCCGTGGAAAGCGCCTGGATGTCTCTCATGGTCTTTTCGACGCCGTCGCCAACGCCCATGATCTGGCCGGTCGCCTGCTCGACGGCCGCCGCCGAGGAAGAGGTGGCCCGTGCCTGCGCCTGGGTGCTGGCCGCGACTTGGTGCGAGGCGGCCGACAGTTCGCCCGCAGAGCCGGCGAGGCCGTCGGCGCAGACGACAATTTCGCGAACCGCCGTCTGCCGCGCCTCCCGCATCTCGCCCATCGCCGCCAGAAGGCTGCCGGTATCTCCGGCCATCGTCCTGACCGGCACGCTCAAGTCGCCCCCGGCAATCTTCCGCGTGATTTCTACGGCATACGATGGCTCGCCCCCGAACTGCCGGAAGATGTTTCGGCCGATCACGCCCCCCAACACGCCGACGACGGCCATCACGATGCCGGCGACGAAAATCAGCGCCAGTTTCTGACGGCTGGCCGCCTGGCCAGATTCGGCTCTCAGTGCCTCTAATCTGGCCTGCGCTTCCCTTTCGATAAAACCGGCCAGATCGTCGATGCCCGAAGAAGTCGCCCGATCCATCCCCTTGACCAGTTTGTCCACGACCTGGCCGGCGTTCGGGTTGCCTTTGTCGAAACTGCCCAAGGCGTCGCGATATTTCTTGCCCAGATCCTTGTGGGCGGAGCGCAAACTGTCGACCCGTGGCGTGTCGGCGCCGAGCTCGTTCATCGCCAACTTGAGTTCCCCGAGCGTGGACTGAACGACTTCTTCCCGGGCGCCAAACTCGCCGAAATATTTCCCGTAGTCCTCAGCGTCGTTGCCCCTGACGAGAATGTTCTTCCATTCCTGCACCTGCCGCTGGAAATTGACCTGGGCGGACCGCGCGCTGCCGACCCATTTCTCGACCTTCTCGCGCTGATCCATCGCCGAATTCAGGGTGCGGCCGAGCTGGCCGAGAAAGAACAGGGCGACCGCGCCAAGCAGCAGCAGACCCGATCCCGAAAGAACGGCCAGAACCGTCAGTTGCGTCTTTGTTTTCACCTTGAAAACCTTCCGTAGATAGAGCGCTCCGCCGAAACGGGGGGAGGCGCTTGCGGTGCCTCGCCAAGGCTTCGGGTCGCGGGTCGGGACAGGGAGTTTCAATTTCCCGAGCCGTGAAAAAGTGCTTTTTTAACGGGGCTACGATAACGCGCGCAGCGAAAAGGAAAATCCGGGAAAATTCTGGAAAATTCGGGAAGTCCGTCGGGTCGAGGCTGCCGTCCGGCGCATAACCGGGCTGTCGGCTTTGCGACAAAAGCCCGACAAACGGTGCGGCATACAGCTCACAACCCCTTGTATCAAAGCCGTTCTCCGGCTTGGCACGACGATTGCTGAACAGGCTCGACAGCATCCCAGGAGAACGCATCGTGGACTTACCCGTTATCGGCAATACCGCCCCCGCAGCCGGCGGTGGCTGCTCTTCCGGCGGCTGCGGCGCGGCGCCCGATGCGCTGGCGCATCTTCCCGATCACATCCGCGCCAAGGTGCAGGATCACCCTTGCTACTCGGAGGAGGCGCACCACTACTTTGCCCGCATGCACGTGGCTGTGGCGCCGGCCTGCAACATCCAGTGCAACTACTGCAACCGCAAGTACGACTGCGCCAACGAGTCGCGTCCCGGCGTCGTTTCCGAACTTCTTTCGCCCGGGCAGGCGATCAAGAAGGTGCTTGCCGTGGCGGCTGCCATCCCGCAGATGACGGTGCTCGGCATCGCCGGGCCGGGAGACCCGCTGGCCAACCCGGCCCGTACTTTCGAGACCTTCCGCCAGCTATCCGAACGGGCGCCGGACATCAAGCTCTGCGTGTCGACCAACGGCCTCAATCTTCCGCGGTACGCCGACGAAATCGCCAGGCACAACATCGACCACGTGACGATAACGATCAACTGCATCGACCCGGATGTCGGCGCCAAAATCTATCCGTGGATTTTCTGGCAGAACAGGCGCATCCGTGGTGTCGAAGCGGCGAGGATTCTGGTCGAGCAGCAGCAGAAGGGGCTGGAGATGCTGACCGCGCGCGGCGTTCTGGTGAAGGTCAACTCGGTGCTGATCCCGGGCGTGAACGACAGGCACCTGAAGGAAGTTTCGAAGCGGGTCAAGGCCAAAGGCGCGTTCCTGCACAACGTTATGCCGTTGATCGCCGAAGCCGGGCACGGCACCTACTACGGCCTGATGCGACAGCCGGAGCCGACCACCGCACAATTGCGGGAGCTGCAGGACGATTGCGCGGGCGACATGGCGATGATGCGGCACTGCCGCCAGTGCCGCGCCGACGCGGTCGGCTTGCTCGGCGAGGATCGCGGCCCGGAGTTTACGCTGGACAAGATCGACCGCCTCGCGCTCGGCGACATCGACTACGAAACCGCCCTGATCCGCCGCAAGGAGGTGCGCGACGCGATCCATGGCGAATTGAGGCAAAAGCGGGAACAACAGCAAACGCTGCGGCGTGAAGCCGGGGGCGCGCCGCATGCCCCGGCCGCGGCCGATCACGGCATCCCGGCGGGTACGAGAAGCGTGCTGATGGCCGTCGCCGGCAAGAACGGCCTCGTCGCCGAACACTTCGGCCACGCCCGCGAGTTCCAGATTTACGAAGCTTCGCCAGGCGGCGTCCGCTTTATCGGCCACCGCAAGACCGACCTCTATTGCGGCGGCTCCGCCACCTGCGGCGGGGACGACGGCCGGCCCGAAGCGGCTCTCGACAAAACCGTTGCCGCGCTGGCCGGCTGCGAAGTCGTGCTCTGCTCGAAGATCGGCTACGAACCCTGGAACAAGCTGGAAACCCACGGCATTTGGCCGAACGGCGAGCACGCGCTGGAGCCGGTAGAGGATGCCGTCCTGGCGGTTTACCGGGAATTGCACGCCAACGGCAAGCTTGCGCTGCCGGCTACAGAAAGACAGGCAGCGTAATCATGGCTTTGCAGATCACTCAAGCGTGCGTCAACTGCTGGGCCTGCGCCGGGGTCTGCCCCAACGGGGCAATCGCTCGGGAGATACCGCACTTTCTGGTCGACGACCAAAAATGCACCGAGTGTCTGGGCGACTACGCCGAAGCGCAATGCGCCGCGATCTGCCCGATCGAGTGCGCCATCGTCGACGAAGCGGGCGATCCGCTCAACCCGCCGGGCTCGCTCACCGGGATTCCGGCGAGCCCGGTATGACGCACTTTTGACAGGAACACGCAATGCCCAAAGCCAAAGTCACCTTTGCCGACATCGGCGTTACCGTCACCGTGCCGGCCGGCACCCGTCTGATCGAAGTCTCGGAAACGGTTGGCGCCGGCATCACCTACGGCTGTCGCGAAGGCGAATGTTGCACCTGCCTGACGAGGATCGTCTCGGGAGGGGAAAACCTGGCGCCACCGTCGATCCTCGAAGATCAGGTGCTCAAGGACAACATGGCGCCCCGCCAGCACCGCCTGGCCTGCCAGGCGCAGATCATCGGCGGCGAAATCGTCGTCAGCCCCGCCTGAGAACGACGCCCGGTCTGGCGGAAACCCTGACCCAACCTGTTACCCGGAGAAACCCAAAATGGCGCTCATCACCTTCACCAGCCCGATGCACAAGGACAAGACCGTCTATGCCGTGGCCGGCAGCCACACGCAGACCATCCTGGCGCTGGCCAAGGAACATCACATCCCGATCGACTTTGGCTGCCAGGAGGGCAACTGCGGCACCTGCCTGGTCAAGGTTTCCTCGGTCGACGGCAAGCGGCGGCCGATGGGCGGCCCGCTGAACGCGCGCGAAGTCGCCGCGCTGGGCGAGCTCGGCCACATCACCAAGGCGCAGATCGAGCGGATGTACATCGATGACATCCCGCCGACGCAATGGCGTTTGGCCTGCCAGATGATCGTTCGCGACGAGGACATCCTCGTCGAATATCCGAGCAAGTAGGGGAGCCGGGATCATGAACGCTCCCGAACGCCTGCCCTATTGCGCGACGCTGCTTGCCGCCCTGCTGGCGACGCCCGCGACTTCCGCCGCAACCGGCGATCCGAACCGGCGGTTTCTCGCCACCCTGATCGCCAGCCGCGCCGCCGGTGCCGGCTGCCTGCCGAACCACCTTGGCCTCGGCGAGGCAGCCTATCGCCGCATGGCCGCCGAACACTTTCCCGGCTACGAGGATATCGCGCCGGAAGAGTGCGCCGAAGCGGGTGCCAAAACGGACGCCAAAACGATCCCCGAGTGGGGCGACCTGCAAAAACTGCTGGTCGGCCACCGCGCCCGGGAGCGCGGTTCGGAGCTGTGGATCGCCGACATCGTCGCCACCGCCTGCGCCGGCAACCACCACCTGTGGCAGGATCTCGGCCTGCTCGACCGCGCCCAGCTCACTGCGCTGATGCGCGCGAATTTCCCCGAACTCGCGCGCGCCAACAGCGGCGACATGAAGTGGAAGAAATTCCTCTACCGCCAGTTTTGCGCGCTTGAAGGCATCTACGTCTGTCCCGCCCCGTCTTGCGGCGAATGCAAGGACTACGCGAGATGTTTCGGCCCGGAGACCTGATCGCCCACCGCCTGACGGTGCTGCCGGAAAAAGCCGCCCCATTGCCCGGCAAGGCGGCGGGCGCCTACTTGGGTTTGGCCGTCGGCGACGCCCTGGGCGCGACGGTCGAATTCCTCACGCCGAACGAAATACGCCACCAGTATGGCGTACACCGCGACCTCACCGGCGGTGGCTGGCTGCGTCTGAAAGCCGGCCAGGTCACCGACGACACGACCATGTCGCTGGCGCTCGGGCGGGCGATCCTGGCCGCCGGGGGTGTCCGCGCACAGGCCGCCGCCGACGCTTTCGACGCCTGGATGCGGGCCCGGCCGGTCGATGTCGGCAACACCGTGCGCCGCAACCTGATCCGCTTTCGCGGTACGGGAAACCCGCAGGCCACCGTTTGCGAGCACGACGCCGGCAACGGCGCGGCCATGCGCGTTTTGCCCGTCGCGCTCGCCTGCTACGGCCAGCCCGAGGAAAAAATCATTGCCGCCAGCCGCGCCCAGGCCCACGTCACGCATCACAATGCCTTGTCGGATGCTGCCTGCGAAACGCTGGTATTCGTCGTGCACGATTTGCTCGCCGGGCGCGATGCGGCGGACGCATTTCAGCGGCGAGCGGAAGCGCTGGTCGGCGCCTATCCGGCTTTCGCCTTCGACAAGAAGCGGCGCGAAAACCCGAGCGGCTATGTGGTCGAAACGATGCAGGCCGTTTTTCAGGGTTCCGTCTCCACCTCGAGCTTTGAAGACTGTCTGCTCGATGTCGTCAACCGGGGCGGCGATGCCGACACCACGGGCGCTATCGCCGGCATGCTGGCCGGTGCGCGTTACGGGGTGGAAGGCATTCCCCGGCGCTGGCTGAGGGCGCTCGACGGCAAGATCGCCGCGCAGTGTTCGGAGCAGGCGCACGCGCTGCTCGCGCTCGCCGGCTTCGGCGAACCGGCCTGATCTTCGCGCCGGGGCGGAGGGTTTCCCTCTATGCTGTCCCGGGCGCGCCGGTCGGATCGGAGACATTGGAGGAATCGAAGGCATCGAAAACATCGCCCTCGATCAGCTCCAGGCCAAGTTTTGTGCAGAAGCGGCGCTCTTTGTCGGTCGGCGCCCCGATCAGCGCCCAGCCGGCGGGCCGTGCGGCGCCGTAGATGATGTCGGCCATCACCATGCGCTCGGTGTCGCGGTTAAGGCGCAGGCCGAGCAGCAGATATTGCTTGCCCCCGCGCAGCGCTTTGAGCTCCGGCGGGATAGCGAAGCCACCCATCAGCTCGGTAATGAAATCGACGTAGTCGGCGTCGGAAGCGATGTAGTTTGCTTCCGGTTTCGGCGTACCCATAGGCTTGAACAGGATGGGGAGGGACGGATCGATCAGGTCGGTTCTCCGGTAGGCGTTGCCGTCCCACGAATACAGCTTGTAGCGGAAATCCGTGCCGCCGGTGCGCGCGACGCCGACGACCAGGTTATGGGGCGTGTCGGCGTAGGAATCCTGAAGTTGCGTATCGCGGTTGATGTCGACCACGTAGTGCGGGGAAATCGCTTTCAGCCAGTCGTGCACGGCGCCGCGCGTCCACACCGTGCCGCCGTAGGTGCGGTTCAGGAACTTGCTCACCGCGCCGCGCCCGCGCTTCAGTTCGACGTTCATCGCGGCGCGCGGAAACTCGTACATCAGCTTGGCCGCCATCGGCTTCCCACCGTTCATCGCCAGGATCAGCGAATCGCTGTCGGACGGAATCGGCGCGCCGGTCGCCGCGTCCCTCACGTCGGCGAGGACGCCGGGGCCAAGGTAAGGAACGATACCGCCGTTTTTGAGGCCGGCCAACAGCTTGTCGCGCAGTTCTGGCGCCATGATTTTCTCCGGGTTATCCCCACGCGCCAGCCACGGCCGGCTATACCGAGTACGGCCGGTGCAGCCAGCCGCGCACCACGTCGACGTCGCGTTGCGGCAGGTAGGCGAAGCCGGCCAGCGAATCTTCGACGACGGTTTGCGCGACCCGGTGCGGGACAGACCGGGTGCCCAACATGTGGAAATACCAGGCCATCGGGTAGCCGGCTTCGCGGTCGAAGCGGGCGAGCGCTTCGTTCAGCTTGAGGCCGCTGGTGCCGTCGGCGGCGCCAAATTCCGGTGCCGCGCCGGCCTGCACCGAGATCGGTTGCGCCCGGAAAACCGGTTGGTGGTAGCGGTCCAGGTGCTCGCGGGTGGCGATGACCCAGTGGCGGCAATAGGCGCCGGTATGGCCCGCGCTGCTTTTCGACCAGTCGTCGAGCATGCGGTGGATGGGCGCAGGGACGGGGCTTTGCGCCAGCATGCGGCGCAGGAAGGCGCCGATGTGCTGGAGGCGGCGGAAGGCGTAACCGGGCAGGCCGAGCGGCACCGGTTGGCCGGCGCCGCCGCGCGGGTCGACCAGCTCTTCGAGGGAGGACGGATCGCCGGCAAAAAGCCGGTGGACGCGCATCTCCTGCACGGCTTCGATTTCCAGTTGCAGGAAACCGTCCGCGCTTTCGTCGGCGGTGGCGACCAGATAGTGCGTCTGGCCCACCAGACGGGTGGCGAACAGCGTCCGGCCGGCGAAGTCGTCGGCGAGCCGGCCAAAATCGCCGCCGCGTTCGTCGAGGGCGTCTTTGGCCCAGGTTTCGAGGTTGCCGGAGACGCGCACGCCGCAGCCATCGTGCACGCCGCCCAGGCGATACCAGCCGCCCCGGCTCATCGCGTGGCGGAACTTCCACTCCGGCAGCGCCACGCCGAGCGCTTTGACGAGCGCGCCGGAGCCGCTGTTGACCGGCACCGTGGCACAGGTCTCGGCGATAGCGGGGGCGAGCGACTTGCAGTATTCCGCCCAGCCGACGGCGTCACTCATCCGTGGCGCAGGCCCGGCTCCGGCAAAAGTTCTGTCAGGCGTCATAGGTTTTGGCGGCAACGAGAATGCCGGTCGCTGTTGCGGGGTCGTCGGTCAGCTCGAAACAGTGTCCCGGAGCGCCGGAAACAAGATAGAGGTCGTAGCCGTCGAAGCTCAACGCCGCCCGGTAACGGGGCGAAACGTCGTCGCCGGTACACTCGCTGAAGTGCAGGTCGGGAAAGTGCCGGCGCAGCAGGGAGACGGCCGGGTTTAGCTGGATCGCCTCACCGATGCGAACGAGCAGCCGGGGCGTAATCATGCCGCCACCCCGGCCGCCGGCCCGTCGGCGAAACGCGCCAGCGAAGCCGGCGGCACGCCCATGATCCGCGCCAGCCAGGGAGGCGGGCTGGCGAGCCGGTCTTGCAGCGCGACCAGCAGTTCGCGCGCCTTGCCGCCGGCCGGTATTTTGACCGGATGCACGCCGGCGCGCACGACCTTGGCGGCGGCGGGGCCGCCTATCGATTGCACGTATACGATCTGGCAGTCGCCGATCAGCGCCGAACGGGCGGCGTTTTTGTCTTCGGCGGTGTCCGCTTCGGCCGCCGAACGTGCGGCGACCAGCTTCGCCGTTTCCCGGCCGACCTGATAGATCAGAAAACGCTCGCACGAACCGAAATGGCCGTCGAGGTTTTCGCCGCGGTTGGCGGCGACTGCGACGCGGATCGAGCCGGGCATTTCGCCTTCGGTGTACGGGTCGACGGCGGGGAGGTCGCTGTTGTCGGCACCCTGGCCCCAGAGCAGGCGAACGGCTTGTTTCAGCGTTCCGGCCCCGATGCCGACATGGCAGCCCTGATCGGCGAAGTTGCCGGCTACGATGGTGCGCAGATCTTCGACGGCCAGCGTGCCGAGCCGGGATTCGGTGAGCGGGGAGCCGAGCTTCTCGACCAGCGCGCCGACCAGGGCGCGCACATCGAGGCCGTTCAGGGCGCGGGCGGCCAACGCGATGCGCAGCGCGGCTTCGCGGGAGGCGATGGGAGTGTTGGGCATAGGGGTTCCGGGCTAGCAGTGGATCAAGTGGATATAACGGCGCCCCCTGCCGTTCCGGGATCGGCCCGGAATCCGGGGGGGTTCCGGCGCATCGGTCAGGCCGGGCCGATACAGCCGGCCGAGCAGACATCGGCGCACAGCGGGGTATCGTTGTGACCGTCGCATTCGGCGCACGTCGCCGCCGCGATCTTGAAATAGATCTTGCCGGCGGTGATCGATTGGGTCGGACAAACGTCCTTGCAGTCACCGCAGGCGGTGCACATGTCGGGGTCGATTTTCATTGCCATGATGGGTCTCCTCGGGAGGAAGGCCGGGTTGGGCGCGGTTATTGGCGACGTAACCCGGCTCAAGTGTCTTCAACAAACCGCTACTTTAGTCTTCGGCCGCGCCGAGACGCCTGGCGCGCAGGGAAACGGGCAGGCGCGGCGGTCTGGCGATGGGGTCGATGTAATACGCCCCACCGTTGTCCAGTTTCAGCTCGCCGCCCCATTTTTCCGGGGTGTCGAATTCGATGGACGAGATCGGGGCTTCCAGATCGCGCTTCGGCAAGTAGAACGTCAGCCCGCCACCGTCGGCTTGCCGGATCATGATGTTGGCCATGTAACTCTCCTGCTTGACCGGCGGGGCATGAGCCGCTAGGCCTCCGCCGGCGGTACGGTTTAGCGGACCAGGTCGAAATTGAAGTCCGTCGTTCCCATCGCCATCGTTTCCTTGTCGAGTTGCTCGAGGACGGCGTTGGTCAGTTGCGTGACGATGGACATCGTCCCTTCGTAACCCATCGTCGTCTGGCGGTGCAGGTGATGGCGGTCGAAGATCGGGAAGCCGAGGCGGATCAGCGGCACTTCAAACTCCTCGCCTTTGTGCCTGGTGTCGCGCTGGATGTACTTGCCGTAGGAGTTGCCGATCAGAAAATCCGGCTTGTCGGTGAAGCACAGGCTGCGCATGTGCCACAGGTCGTTGCCGGCATAGACCTTGCCGTTGACGCCGAAGGGGCTGGACGCGAGCAGCTTGTCGACCGCCTTCGTCCAGCGCTTGTTGCCGTTGTGCGAGAGGATGTGGGTCGGCTCGGCGCCGCATTCGAGCAGGATCTTGACCATGCCGAGGACGAAGTCCGGGTCGCCGTAGAGCGCGAACTTCTTGCCGTGCAGCCAGGCGTGGCTGTCGGCAATGAGATCCATGCAGCGGCCGCGCTCCTTGGCGAGCGATCCGGGAATCGCCTTGCCGGTGACTTCGGAGACTTTCATCAGGAACTCGTCCGTCCAGTCGACGCCCATCGGGATGTTCAGCTTGGGAACTTCGTGCGTCCAGGTGTTCTCGACGAACTTCTTCGTCTTTTCCAGGTGCGTCGGTTGCAGCAGCAGAGTGGTGATGGCGTTCGGCGCATCCTTGATCTCGTCCTGCGTCGTGCCGCCGGCGTACATGCGGAATTCGCCGTCGGCCGGCGTATCGAACACTTCGCTCGGATCGCACAGATAGGTGTAATCGACGTCCATTTCACCGAGCATGCGCTTGATCGCGCGGTAGTTGCCGAGGTAGGTCTCGAAGCCGGGAACGATGTTGATCTTGCCGTTGGCGCCGACCTGCTTGCCCTCCATCGTGTTCAGCGTGAAGGAGCGCATGATGCCCTCGAACATGTTGTCCCAGCCGGTGGTGTGCGAACCGACGAAGGACGGCGTGTGCGCGAAGGGCACCGGGAAATCCTGCGGGATGTGCCCTTCCTTCTTCGTGTTGTTGATGAAGGCGTTCAGATCGTCGCCGATCACTTCCGCCATGCAGGTGGTCGACACGGCGATCATTTCCGGCCGGTAGATGGCCTTGGCGTTGGCCAGGCCGTCGTACATGTTCTTCTGGCCGCCGAACACCGCCGCGTCTTCCGTCATCGAGTCGGAGACGCAGGAACACGGCTCCTTGAAATGGCGGTTGAAATAGGTGCGGAAGTAGGCGACGCAGCCTTGCGAGCCGTGCACGTAGGGCAGCGTCTTGTGGAAGCCGGTGGCGCACAGCACGGCGCCGAGCGGCTGGCAGGCCTTGGCCGGGTCGACCGTCAGCGCGGAGCGCTTGAAATTGAGTTCCTGGTATTCTTGGGTTGTCGTCCACAGGAAGGTTTCGTGGACTGTCTCGGCGGAGTGGCCTTCCTCGAACTGGCTACGCTTGTCGGCGAGCGATTTCCTGTAATCGTCGTCGCGGAACAGCGGGTAACAGGGCTTGATCTTTTCTGCGGTTTGCATGGCGTTCTCCTTGCCGGTGCCGCTCATCTGCGGACACCCGCATCAGGTTGTTTAACTCGAGCTCGCAGGATGCGGTGAGCGTAGCGAACCGCATCCTGCGAGGACTGGCTATCAGGTCAGGCGGCCTCTTTCACTTCCTCTTCAGCAACGGTTTTCTTCCAGGGCGGCACCAGCTTGCCCCAGACCGGGCTGGACAGCGCGATGTCCATGTCGCGGGCGAAGATGGCGAAACCGTCGTAGCCGTGGTAGGGGCCGGAGTAGTCCCAGGAGTGCATCTGGCGCAGCGGAATGCCCATCTTCTGGAAGATATATTTTTCCTTGATGCCGGAGCCGACGAGGTCGGGTTTGAGCTTCTTGACGAACTCTTCCAGCTCGAAGCCGGTGGCGTCGTCGTAGATCAGCGTCGCGTCGCCCATTTCCTTGGTCGTGCGGTCGTAGTCGTCGTTGTGGCCGAACTCGTAGCCGGTGCCGATCACTTCCATGCCGAGATCCTCGTAGGCGCCGATCACGTGGCGCGGGCGCAGGCCGCCGACGTAGAGCATCACCTTCTTGCCCTGCAGGCGCGGCTTGTACCTGGCGACGATGGCGTCCATCATCGGCTGATAGCGGGCGATCACGGCTTCGGTCTTCTCTTTGACCTGGTCGTCGAAGAAAGCGGCGATGCGGCGCAGCGATTCGACGATCTTGGTCGGGCCGAAGAAGTTGTATTCCATCCACGGAATACCGTACTTCTCTTCCATGTGCCGGCTGATGTAGTTCATCGAGCGGTAGCAGTGCAGCAGGTTCAGCTTGACCTTCGGCGTGTTCATCATTTCCGCCAGCGTGCCGTCGCCAGACCACTGGGCGACGACGCGCAGGCCCATCTCTTCGAGCAGGATGCGCGTGGCCCAGGCGTCGCCGCCGATGTTGTAGTCGCCGATGATGGCCACGTCGTAGGGCGTCGAGGTGTCCGGCGAACCGTCGCGCTTGTCGAGCACCCAGTCGCGGATCGCGTCGTTGGCGATGTGGTGGCCGAGCGATTGCGAAACGCCCCGGAAACCTTCGCAGCGGACCGGGACGATGGGCTTGCCGATGGCGGCGGCGCCCTTCTTGGAGACCGATTCGATGTCGTCGCCGATCAGGCCGATCGGGCACTCGGATTGCACCGAGATGCCCCGGTGCAGCGGGAACAGTTGTTCGACTTCGTCGAGCAGCTTGGCGAGTTTCTTGTCGCCGCCGAAGACGATGTCCTTTTCCTGGAAGTCGGACGTGAAGTTCATCGTGCCGAAGGCGTCGACGCCGGTCGTGCCGACGTAGTAGTTGCGGCGGCCGGCGCGCGAGTACTGGCCGCAGCCGACCGGGCCGTGCGAGATGTGGATCATGTCCTTGATCGGCCCCCAGACCACGCCCTTGGAACCGGCGTAGGCGCAACCGCGTATGGTCATCACGCCGGGCAGCGACTTGCGGTTGGAAGTGATGCATTTCTTCGATTGTTCGATGCCCGGATCGTTGGCCGTGAGATGCTTGGCGCGGTCCTTCCTGGCTTTTTCGGGGTAGACCTCAAGCACCTCGGCGATGAGGGCTTCGGTCTCTGCGCGAGACAGAGTGGTCATGTTTTTCTCCTGACGCCGCCACCCATCCGTGGCCGGCGTGTTGGTTGAAAGTTGCCCTCCCCGCGAAAGGAGAGGGCAGGTTGTCCTTAAGCGGCTTCGGCGGCCAGTTCGGCGGCGGTCTTGCCGACGATGGACTCGTCTTCCGCTTCCATGATGCCGAACTCCATCAACAGCTCTTCCAGCTCTTCCATCTCGATCGGTGTCGGGATGACGAAATTGGTGTTGTTGACGATCTTGCTGGCCAGTTGGCGGTATTCGTCGGACTGCTTGTGCGCCGGGTCGTACTCGACCATCGTCATGCGGCGGATCTCGGCGTGCTGCACGGCGTTGTCGCGCGGCACGAAGTGGATCATCGTGGTGCCCAGGCGGGAGGCCAGCGCCATGACCAGCTCATCTTCGCGGTCGGTGTTCCGGCTGTTGCAGATCAGGCCGGCCAGGCGCACGCCTCCGGAGTTCGCGTACTTGACGATGCCCTTGCTGATGTTGTTGGCGGCGTACATTGCCATCATCTCGCCGGAACAGACGATGTAAATTTCCTGCGCCTTGTTCTCGCGGATCGGCATCGCGAAGCCGCCGCACACCACGTCGCCGAGCACGTCGTAGAACACGAAATCGAGGTCTTCGGTGTAAGCGCCTTCTTCTTCGAGGAAGTTGATGGCGGTGATCACGCCACGGCCGGCACAGCCGACCCCGGGCTCCGGGCCGCCCGATTCGACGCACTTGATGCCGCCGAAACCGACGGAGAGCACGTCCTCGAGTTCGAGGTCTTCCACCGAGCCGGCTTCGGCCGCCAGGTGCATCACGGTGGTCTGCGCCTTGCTGTGCAGGATCAGGCGGGTCGAGTCGGCTTTCGGGTCGCAGCCGACGATCAGTACTTTCTTGCCGGACTCGGCCAGTGCCGCCACCAGATTCTGCGTGGTGGTGGACTTGCCGATCCCGCCTTTGCCGTAAATGGCGCATTGACGCAATTTAGCCATGGTGTAATCTCCTTAATCTGTCAGTCGATTTGCGCGAAATCAGTAAGCGTCGCGACTACCCTTACGCACGTTGCGTGCCAAGTCGGCTTGCCGTACGTAACCGGTTGAATGGACGATGAAAATTCAGAATGTGTCGGTCACCACGGAAGCGTGGGGACACGACAACCCCCCCGCGCTTTGTCAGGGTGACGACAAAGCATCGTTGCCGCGCGACGCGCGTCTGCCGATCAACCGCTGCAATTTGCCGGCGGTCGTGCTCGGCGGCCTGACCTACCAGCAATACCCCAGCCCGCTCTTGCTCGACGGCGTTGCCGAGTTGCACGGCGATCTCTTCAAGCGCCTGGACGCCGCGTTGCCCGAAGCGCGTGCCGCTGTCTTTCGCGACTACCTGACCGTGCATTTCCGCCTGGAGCATCCCGAGGAAATGGGCTTTACCGGGAAATTTGAGGGGCGCGCCAAAGCCGGCTACGCGCGCATGGTTCGCGGCTGGAGCTTCGGTTCCGACAGCCGCGAAGGCGCGGTGCTAAAAGGCTGGGTCGAGTCCCGGTTCGGCCTGGTGCCGCGCCATCACGGCCGGCCGCTGCGCGACTCCTCCGGCGATGCCTACGGGCGATACCTGGAAATGCGCGCGCGCGGGCTGTATGGCACCAACGCGCTGGAGTCGCAGTTCGACCTCGTGTACACCTTCTGCCAGCGCGAGTTGCAGCGCCACCACCCGGCAGCCCGTCACGTCACGCTCTACCGTGGCGTCAACCGCATGGCGGATCACGAGGTTTTGAGCGGGGGCGGGGGCGGCCACCATGTCATCCTGCTCAACAACCTCAGTTCCTTCACCCGTAGCCGCGAGCGCGCGGGCGAATTCGGCGACACCATCCTCGCCGCCGAAATACCGCTGACCAAGATTTTTTTCTACTGCGGTTTATTGCCCGGCGTGTTGCAGGGCGAGGACGAGTTTCTGGTAATTGGCGGCGTGGTCGATGTGACCTTGTCGACAATCTGAATGGGGTTGCCATGGAAGCCGCATGGATAAACGGTCTACGACGGGTATGCCCGAAAACCCGCACGGATGTTGGCTTTCCGGGCGGCACCTCCGTAGATCGCCTATTGGCGCGGCTTCCCGGGTATGTCTGCCCCCGCGCACCGCGCGGGAGAGGGTTGGAGAGACGGGCGTTTGTGCGGCTTTCGCCACCGGCAAATTTCAGCCTCTGGAATTTCCGCCATCCCCCGGTTTGCCGAAGCCTTTCTCTATCCACGCGCCGGCGCTGGACAGACTCAGCTTGAAGTCGGGCGCAACGCGCACCTCGGCCAGCCGCTCGCCGCCCGCATCGCGTGCGGCGAGCAGCGCGTAGGGGTAGTCTTCGTCCGGCACGATGTCGAGCGTTACGGTGACCGGCCCTTCCGCCGTGCTTGCCGCGATGCTCTTGTGGTATTGCGCATACCGTTGCTGCTCATGGCGGCGGAGCACTTCGGTGGCGGTCTTGACCAGGGTGTTGAACGCCGGGGCATCGATCGGCTTCGGGTTCTTTTTGTCGCGCCCCATCGTCCACGGGCCGACCAGTGCCGGCTCGGCCTCACCGTCCAGCAACATTTCCACCGCCCAGCCGTCGTCGTCTTCGCTCTTGATGACGCGGGCAGTCCATCCGTTGTGGCGCCACAGGCGCGGCGCGCTGACCGCTGCGGGCGTATCGGCCTCGCCGGTTTCGTTTGTTGGGTTTGATTTCATCGCCGGATTGTACTTCCTGCCGGCAACCCGGCCCATCGCGCCGTGTAACAAACCCGACAACCGGTCTGCCGGGCGGTCTGCAAGCCGTGCCGCCGCGCCGGTTGCGGACGGGCGCGGAACTTGCTGCAAGCGCTTTACGCCCACCCCACAGAGTCCACCCCATGACCCCGGAACTGCACGAAAAACCGACAAGCTGCCCCCAAAACGGCCGTATCGCTCCCGGCTCAGGCCCGGCGACCAAATTTCTCGCCCGCAACGGCGGCGGTACGGCGTGTACGCGCGGGGCGCTCTGATGCCGTGGGATGAATCGGGATACGCCCTGGGCGTGGCGGAAATGGACGCCACCCACCGGGAATTCATCGAAGCCGCCGATGCGCTGATGGCCGCCCCGGACGAGGCGTTTCCGGCACTCTTCGCGCACCTGCACGAGCATACCCGGCTGCATTTCGAGCATGAAGGCACACTGATGAAGGCCTGCCGCTTTCCCGCCACCGGCGAGCACAACAGCGAGCACCTGCGCGTACTCGGCGAACTCGGCTATTTCGCGCGCGGGGTGAAGGCCGGTCGAATCGGCCTGGCGAGAATCTATGTCCGGGCGCTGCCGGACTGGTTCGCACTCCATGTCGCCACGATGGATGCGGCGTTGGCGGGGTGCTTGAAGCGGGAAACCCCGGAGCCGACGCGCCGATAATTCGATTTCCAGCCCCCCGTGACTGGTCTCCGGTGCGTGCGGAAGCGATCCCGGCGACAGCGAATCCTTCCCTTTTTTCCCCTCATTTGAGCCTGGAGTTTGAGGAAACACATTAAGTGGCACGAGTAATTCCATCATTCCTTGAGGCGACCAGGGGTTACCCACATTTTCTGTGGATAAGTCTGTGGAAAACGCTGGGAAAGGGGGGCTAAAGACCCGCCAGCGCAGGGTTTCCACTACGCTGCGGGTTTTTTGTGCAGACTGTTAACTCGTTGTATTTAAATGAAAAATATATTTTTATGCGGAGTTTATCGGCTAACTCATTGTTGCAATACAAAGTTTTTCTCCGGCGGGCGTTTTGTGAATAAGTCAAGTCTTGACAGGCACTTTTTGCGGGTTACGAGGTCTGGCGCCCCGTTTTCGCCCCGGTTCAAACGTGGGTGGTGCCGCGACCGGACGCATCAGTGGCGCCCTTCGCGCGCGGAGCCGCGCCCCATCCTATGTCCGCGCGGGCGCTAAAACTGTTTTACCTCGATATTCAGCGTCTGTATGCGGTAGGCGATCTGGCGCGGGGTCATGCCGAGGATGCGGGCGGCTTTGGCTTGCACCCAGCCGGCTTGTTCGAGGGCGGTGACGACGCGCTCTTTTTCCGAGAGGCCGGGGTCGCCGGCACCGGTTCCGGCACCGGCGGGAGAGGCCGAGCCGCTACCGGCCCCACCCGGGAGCCAAGCGCGCTGCGCTTTGGGCGGCACGCGCTCGCGGGCGTTCGGGAAGCGGATCAGGTCGACGTCGATGCGCCCGTCTTCGGAGAGCACGGCGGCGCGTTCCAGGCAGTTTTCCAGCTCGCGCACGTTGCCCGGCCACTCGTGGTTGGCGAGACGGCGCTGCGCCATGTCGGTCAGGGTCAGCTTGCGTTTCTGGTCGCCGCCGATTTTACCCAGCAAATGGCGGGCGATTTCCGGGATGTCCTCGATGCGTTCGCGCAGCGGCGGCAGGAAGATCGGCATCACGTTCAGCCGATAGAACAGATCCTCGCGAAAATCGCCCATCTCGACGGCGGTCTCCAGGTCGCGGTGTGTCGCCGCGATGATGCGCACGTCGACCTTGACCGTCCGGCTGCCGCCGACCCGTTCGAACTCGCCTTCCTGCAGGACGCGCAGCAGCTTGGCCTGGAAGGGGGGCGAGACATCGCCGATCTCGTCGAGGAAGAGCGTGCCGCCGTGCGCCTGCTCGAAGCGCCCCTTGCGCGATTCGACGGCGCCGGTGAAGGCGCCGCGCTCGTGGCCGAAGAGTTCCGATTCGAGCAGGTTCTCCGGTAGCGCCGCGCAATTTAGCCGCACCATCGCGTTGCGCGCGCGCGGCGAGTTGTAGTGGATGGCGTTGGCGATCAGCTCCTTGCCGGTGCCGGTTTCGCCCCGGATCAGCACGGTCGTGTTCCACTTGGCGACCAGGCGCGCCTGGTCGAAGACGCGGCGCATCGCCGCCGAGCGGCCGACCATGCTGTCGAACCCGTACTGGTGGCGGACGGTGCGGCGCAGCAGGTCGCGCTCCTCGACCAGCGTGGACTTTTCCTGCTCGACCTCCAGCGACAGGCGCAGGCTTTGGCCGATCAGGTTGGCGACCATTTCGACAAACTGCGCGCGCTCGTCGAGCAGGCCGTCGTCCGGCGCATCCGGCTGGACGGCGAGAATGCCCTGCAAGTTTCCGCCGACCTTGACCGGCACGGCGATGAAAGGCAACTCCTGCCGGTAGATGCCGAGCCGGTTGAGAAAGCGCGGCTCGTCGGCGACGCGGGCCAGCTTGACGGTGCGAGGCTTTTCCAGCATCAGGCCGAGGATGCCTTCGCCGGGCAGGTAGTGCACGTCGTTGGCGCCGGCCGGGTGGTGCAGCTCGTGCGCCGCCAGGTTGCCGGTCCGCGGATCGACGACGCCGATCATCCCGCAGCTCAAGCCGGCCTCGTCATGGAGTACGCGCAACACGTCGCGCAGGGTTTCGTTGAAGTTCAGAGAGCGGCTCAGGACGCGGCTGACGGCATAGAGCGCGGCGAGCAGCAGGATGTTCAGCTCGTGCGTCCGGCAGTAGCCGCCGGCCGGCATCTCGTCGGCGGAATGGATGGGGTGTCCGTGCATGGTCGTCGTTTTCGTCAGATAGGGTCGCCGCCGGGCCGGCCTTGCCCGGTTTGTCCGCGGAACTGTCCAAACTCGACGACCACCATACAACCGCCGCCCGGGCTTTCTTGGAGGCCGATAAAGCCGCCGTGGTCGGCCACCACCTGCTGCGCGCGCGACAGCCCGGTGCCGATGTGGTGGCCGGCCGCGTTCTTGGCCGTGAAGAAAGGCTCGAAAGCCTTGTGGCGCCATTCGGGCGGGATGCCGGGGCCGGTGTCCGCGACGGCGACGACGACGCGGCCGCGCTCGACCGCGCTGCTCAGGCGCAACTCGCGGCGCTTCCAGCCCGTGACGTTCATCGCCTCGACGGCGTTGTCGACCAGCGCTTTGAAGAGCAGGCGCAGTTGCAGCGGGCGGCCGGCAACCGGCGGCAGGATCGCCGCCGGCCGCCAGTCGACGACGATGCCGGCGGCGAGCAGGCGCGGCGTGCCGATTTCCAGAACGTCGCGCAATATCTCGTTGATGTTGGCGTGTACGACGGGTTCCCGGGGGCTTTGCGGGATCACTTGGCGCAGCGCGTCCAGGTGTTCGCGGCTGGCCGCCAGGGCGCGCTGCAACACGCCGGCGCTGGCCGGGTCGCGCCGTTGTAGCACCGATGCGGCGGCGGCCATGATGTTCATCGGCTCTTCCAGCCGGAAGATCGCCGCCGACAGACCCTCGCGGATCTCTGCGGCGCGTTCTTCATCGGCGAGCACGGCTTGCAGCCCGGCGGCGCGCGCGCGTTCCTGCTCGTCGCGCAGCTCGGTGATATCGGAAATGACGAGCAGCAGGCCCGGCTGGCCGCCCTTGCAGAAGTAGCTGTCGGCGCAGTCGCTGTGCACCTCGATGGGCGAGGCGCTAACCGAGAGCCAGCGGGCGCGCCCGGCCGGGCGGTCGACACGCGCTTCGCGGCCGGTGAAGGCGCAGGTCTCCGGCGCGCCGGCCAGCGTCTGGCGCCAGCCCGGCAACAGGCTGTCGAGCAGGGTGTGGGCCGGTTCCTTGACCCGCAGGTCGGTGAGCAGCTTCTTGTATTCCTGGTTGTCGAGAACGGCGCGGCCGTTCTGGTCGAGCAGCGCCAGCGCCATCGGCGCCGCGTCCACGACCGATTCGATCAGCTTCTTCTGGTTGCCGACCAGCCGCTCCAGCCGGTGCAGCTCGGTGACATCGCGGTGCATGCCGAGAAAATGCGTGGTGCTGCCCCGGGCGCCGACGACCGGCGAAATGGTCAGCTCGGCGAGGTAAAGATCGCCGTTCTTCCGGCGGTTGAGCAGGCGGCCCGACCACGGGCGCTGGGCGGAAAGCTCGCGCCACAACGCCCGGTAAATCCCGTCCGGCGTCGTTTGGTTGGAAAGCGTCGACTCGTTCTGGCCGACGATTTCGTCCGCCGAATAGCCGGTCACACGGCTAAAGCTTTCGTTGGCGAAGAGTATTCTGGCCTCGGGGTCGGTGATCGAAATCGCCAGGTCGGCCTGGTCTACGGCCTGGCGGAAGGCTTCGGGCGGCAATTCCGGTTGCGGGCGAACTGCGGGCGCCCGGGGCGGGGGTGCGGACGGCATGGCGTTGGCTCCTGCGAAGTTCGTGTCGACGATCCAAAGCAGGTTCCGTGCCTTTGCGCGACAAGCCGCCTGTAATTCCGATTCGCAATACAAATGCGAATAACCGTTGCGCTTTGTAGGAGCGGCCTTGGCCGCGATACGGCGCCCATCGCGGCCAAGGCCGCTCCCACATGATTCCTGTTTCTAACGCGAATTGGAATAAGCCGTTTGCCGCCGGATACGGGAGGCAAACCCGACGATTTGTCTGTCGGGTTCGCGACATTTTCCGGCCCGGGTTTCGCCCCGGTCTGGTGCGCATGCCGCGAAGCGCTCGCGGGTACGGGCATTTCGCCGCGCTCCCCGAGCTGGCACGGCTCGTGCAGTAAGGGTGACCGTACCCCTCCCGACATTACCGCCATGAGCGAATTCATCCTGCTTCTACTTTCCACCGCGCTGGTCAACAACGTGGTGCTCATCAAGTTCCTCGGCCTCTGCCCGGTGATGGGTGTATCGAAAAGCATCGACAGCGCCCTGGGCATGGGGATGGCGACCACTTTCGTCATCACGCTCGCCGCCGGCGCCTCGTGGATGCTCGACAACTGGCTGCTGGCGCCGCTCGGGCTCGGCTATCTGCGCATCCTGACCTTCATCCTGGTCATCGCCGCCGTCGTGCAATTCACCGAAATGTTCGTCAAAAAGGCCAGCCCCGGCCTCTACGGGTCGCTGGGCATCTACCTGCCGCTGATTACCACCAACTGCGCGGTGCTCGGCGTCGCGCTGATCAACGTCGAGCAAAAGTTCAGCCTGTTCAAGAGCCTGCTTTACGGCTTCGGATCGGCGCTCGGCTTCGCCGTGGTGCTGCTCATTTTTGCCGGCCTGCGCGAGCGCGTGGCGCTGGCGCGCGTGCCGGCCGCCTTCGCCGGCGCGCCGGTCGCGTTTATCGCCATCAGCCTGTTGGCCCTGTCTTTTATGGGCTTCTCCGGCCTCAACGTATAGGGGAGAAAACAATGATCGCCGCCATCCTCAGCCTGACCCTGCTCGGCGCCGTGCTCGGCGCCGTTCTGGGCGTCGCCAACAAGTTCTTGCACGTCGAAAGCAGCGCGCTGGCCGGCGAGCTGATCGAAATGATGCCCGGCTCCAACTGCGGGCAATGCGGTTTCCCCGGGTGTTCCGGCGCGGCGGCGGCCATCGCCGACGGTACCGCGTCTCCGGCCTGCTGCCCGGCGGGCGGCAAAACGCTGGCCGCCCAGCTAGCCGCCAAGCTGGGCGTTGCGGTCGACCTCTCCGGCCTTTCCGGCGAAGGCCCGAAGATTGCCACCGTGGCCGAGGAGCTGTGCATAGGCTGTTGCCGCTGCGGCAAGGTCTGCCCGACCGACGCCATTCTCGGCGCCGCCAGGCAGATACACGACGTGCTGCGCGAGGCGTGCACCGGCTGCGCGAGCTGTGTCGAAAAATGTCCGACCGGGGCGCTGGTCATGCGGCCGGTGCCGGTCACCCTGCAACACTGGGTGATGCCCAAACCTTTAGCCGCGTGAGATCGGTGAAACCGACATGTTTCAATCCGCGCCCGGACTCGCCGGGCGAAACAACACGGAAGCGCTCGCGCCTCTCCCGTGTTCGATTATCCCCCTGAAGGGGGAGGTTTCTAACCGGAGTTTGTTTCCGATGAAATTTATGAAGCTTTTCCGGCGCCTCAAGGGCATCGGCTGGGGCGTGCACCCGGCCGACCACAAACGTCCGGCGGCCGATGCGCCGGTACGCGCGATGCCGGTGTCGGCGCGGCTCTATCTGCCGTTGCAGCAGCATCTGGGCGGGCCGGCGCGCCCGGTGGTGCTGGTCGGCCAGAAGGTGCGCAAGGGCGAACTGCTGGCCGAAGCGCAGGGCGCGGTTTCGGCGCCCGTCCACGCACCGACTTCCGGGGTCGTGGTCGCGGTCACCGAGGTCGCGGCGCCGCATCCGTCCGGGCTCACCCTGCCGGCGATCATCCTCGAAGCCGATGGTCTGGACGAGTGGACGGAACTGCGGGGCTGCGACGCCCCCTTCGCCTTGAGCGCCGCCGAAATCGGCCGGCGGGTGGCGGCGGCCGGCGTGGTCGGGCTGGGCGGCGCGGCCTTCCCTTCGGCGGTCAAGCTGGTCGGCGCGGCGCGCGCCAGGGTCGCGGCCCTGGTCATCAACGGCGGCGAGTGCGAGCCGTATCTGTCCTGCGACGACCGCCTGATGCGCGATAGCGCGCCCGCCATCGTCGACGGCATCCGCCTGATGCTGCGCGCGACCGGGGCGGGGCGGGCGCTGGTCGGCATCGAGGACAACAAGCCGGAAGCGATCGCGGCGATGCGCGCCGCCGTGGCCGGCATCGGGGCGGTGCGGATACACGCGGTGCCGGCGCGTTACCCGATGGGTTCCGAGAAGCAGTTGATCCAGGTGCTCACCGGCATCGAAGTACCGGCCGACGGCCGTCCCGCAGATATCGGCGTGATCGTGCACAACGTCGGCACGGCGCTTGCCGTGCGCGCCGCCGTGCGTGAAGGCAAACCGCTGATCTCGCGCCTGCTCACGGTCAACGGCCGCTGCGCGAACCGGCCCGGCAATATCGAGGTGCGCATCGGCACGCTGGCCGAGGAAGTGATCGCGTTTGCCGGGGGCCTGAAGGGCGACGGCCTGGGTCTGGCGCGCCGGGTCATCGGCGGGCCGATGATGGGCGTGCAGATCCCGCACTGGCGGGTGCCGGTGGTGAAGGGGACGAGCGGCATTCTGGCGCTCGACGCGACGGAAGTAGATGGGATCGCCGGGCGGGAAACGGCGCCGTGTATCCGCTGCGGCAGTTGCGTCAAGGCCTGCCCGATGGGTTTGCTGCCGCTCGAAATGAGCGCGCGGATACGGAACGGGGCGTTCGCCGAGGCCATCCCCTTCGGGTTGAAAGACTGCATCGCTTGCGGTTGCTGCGCCTACGTGTGCCCCTCGCACATTCCGCTGGTACAGTATTTCGCGCATGCCAAAGGCGAGCTGGCCGGACAGGAAAGAGACAGGCTGCGCGCGGAAGCGACGAAGAAAATGGCGCGCCAGCGCCAGGAACGGGTCGAGCGCGAAGCGCGCGAAAAAGCCGAAGCCGCCGCCAGGCGCAAGGCCGGGCGCGCGGCGGCCGCCGGAAAACAGGGAGAACCCGCATGTTTCAATCCGCGTCCGGACTAGCCGGACGAAACAACACGGAAGCGCTCGCGCCTCTCCCGTGTTCGATTACCCCCCTGAATGGGGAGGTTTCCAACCGGAGTTTGTTTTCGATGAATGCAGACGCTCCGACCGGCCGGCCGGTCGCCTCGCCACACGCGCACGGCGGCAGCTCGGTTGGCCGCACCATGTTTCGCGTACAGATGGCGCTGGTGCCGGCGACGCTCTATGGCTTCTGGCTGTTTGGCTGGCCTTCCTTTTTCCTGTGGCTGCTGACAGTAGTATCCTGTCTCGGTTTCGAGGCAATTTCGCTGAAGCTGGCGGGCGGCACGCGCATCAAGGCCACCCTGCTCGACGGCTCGGCGGCGCTCACCGGCTGGCTGCTGGCGATGACGCTGCCGCCCTGGGCGCCGTGGTGGGTCGCGCCGATCGGCGGCTTCATCGCCATCGTGATCGGCAAGCAGGTGTTCGGCGGCCTCGGGCAGAACGTCTTCAACCCGGCGATGGTGGCGCGCGTCGCGCTGCTGGTTTCCTTCCCCGTCCCGCTCACGCAGTGGGTGACGCCCTTGCCGCTGACGGCGCTGGCCGCCCCCGGCTTTGTCGACGGCTTGCGCATCTTCCTGACCCGCCTGCCGCAACCGGACGCCATGGCCAGCGCCTCGCTGCTCGGTTATTCCAAGACCGAGATGTTGCGCGGGATCGATTTGCTGCATTCGCTGGCCGGCGAGCATGCTCCGGCGGTTTCCTGGATCGGCGCACGCTCCGGCAGTTTCGGCGAGCCGGCGTCGCTGTTGATTCTCGGCGGCGGGCTTTACCTGCTGGCGCGCGGCGTGATCGGCTGGCATGCCCCGCTCGCCGTGCTGGCCGGCGTGGCGATCCCCGCGGCCATCGGCCACGCGGCCGATCCGGCGCACTACCTGAGCGTTCAGGCGCACCTGCTTTCCGGCGCGCTGATGCTCGGCGCCTTCTTCATCGCCACCGACTACGTGACCTCGCCGAACACCGCCGCCGGGCAGATCGTTTTCGGCCTGGGCATCGGCCTGCTGACCTGGGTGATCCGCAGTTACGGCGGCTACCCGGAAGGGGTGGCGTTTGCCGTGCTGCTGATGAATGCGCTAACGCCGGCCATCGACCGCTTTATCAGGCCGCGCGCGCTCGGGCGCGACCGCAAGGGCAAGGCGCTGGATGTCGCGCGCGGGGGCGTGCAATGAACTTCGCATCGTTCCGCGAAAAAATCGGCTACCAGCCCATCCTGCTCGGCGCCTTCGCGCTGGCCGCCAGCGGCGCGCTGTCCTGGGCGTCGAGCGCGACGGGCGAGGCGATTGCCGCCGCCGAGGCCAAAGACCTGCGCGATCAGCTCTCCGAGGTGTTGCCCGAAGGTTTTGCCGACAACGATTTTCTCCGGGATACGCTGGAAATCGCGGACGCCGAACGCGGCGGCAAGCCGCAGACCGTCTACCGCGCGCGGTGGGGAGGAGCGGTCAAGGGGGCGGTGTTCAAGAGGGTCGAACGCGGCTACGCGGCCGATATCCAGGTGTTGATGGCCGTCGATGCCGGCGGCAAAACATTGGGCGTGCGGGTCTTGAAACACGCGGAAACACCGGGTCTTGGCGACAAGGTCGAGCTGGCAAAAGCGCCCTGGATCAAAGGTTTCGACGGAAAATCGCTGGGCGATCCGGCGCCCGGGAAGTGGGGCGTCAAGAAAGATGGCGGCGTCTTCGACCAGTTTGCCGGAGCGACTGTTACGCCGCGCGCGGTGGTCAAGGCGGTGAAGGGCGGTCTGGCGTTTTACGCCGAGCACCGCGAGGAAATTCTGGGAGAGCGGCGATGAGCAAGACTCTGGGCAGCAATCTGGGCGGCATCATGAAGGACGGGCTGTGGACGCAGAACGTGGTTTTTTCGCAGTTGCTCGCCATGTGCCCGACGATGGCCGTGACGACCAGCGGCACCAACGGCCTCGGCATGGGGCTGGCGACCACGGCGGTGCTCGTCGTTTCCAACGCGCTGGTGTCGATGATCCGCCATACCGTCAGCTCGCAGGTGCGCATCCCGGTCTTCGTCGTGCTCATCGCGACGCTCGTCACCGTCGTCGACATGGCGATGAATGCCTGGCTGCACGATCTCTACAAAGTGCTCGGCCTGTTCATCGCGCTGATCGTCGTCAACTGCGCCATCCTCGGGCGGGCCGAAGCCTTCGCCGTCAAGAACGGCGTCGTCGCCTCGGCGGCCGACGGCCTGGCGATGGGCCTGGGCTTTACCGGCGCGCTGACCGGGATCGGCCTGATCCGCGAGTTTCTCGGCGCCGGCACGCTGTTCGCGCAAGCCTCCAACCTGCTCGGGCCGGCTTTCGCCTTTCTCGAAGTGAACATACCGGGCTACGGCGGCGCGCTGCTGATGATCCTGCCGCCCGGCGGTTTCGCGGTGCTCGGTTTCCTGCTCGCCGGCAAGCGTGCCATGGAAAGCCGGCTGCAAGCGCGTGCCGGGGAACGTTGCGGGACCGCATAGAAACGGGGAGAGCAAGATGCAGATCGGTGTCGCCTATTCCGAACCCGGCCAGCAAATCTGGCTGAATATCGAAGTTCCCGAGACGGCGACCGTCGGCGACGCCATAGCGCGCTCCGGCATCGTCGGACAGTTTCCCCATATCGACCTCGGCGCGCAGAAGGTCGGCATCTTCGGCCGCCTCGTCAAGCTGGAAGCCGCCCTGAAGCCCGGCGACCGCATCGAAATCTACCGCCCGATCATCGCCGACCCGTCCACCGTCCCGCGCCGGGATATGGACGGAGAATAGGCGCTGTTTCGCCCCGGCCGGACGCGGGCTGCGCGCGCGCCGGCGTTGGAACCAGGGGCGACAATCGCCGTAGCCGGAAACCGACCCCATCATTCCGGGTGTGATTCAAACTGGTGCGGCGTTGTTACCAAGTTTCGACCCCGTTGTTTACCCGCCCGCAACGCCGTCGGTAATTTGTACTTCCCGGCTCCCCGCAGGTGTCTTCGCGCCTCATTGTCGCCTTTGTGACAAACCGCAAAGAATATTTTTCCGCAAAAACAATAATCTATAGGTGGCACCTATCTTGCTCAGGGTAATCCAGACCTCTGGAGACCCGCATGAAAGCCAGCGAGATTCAGGCTCTGCTCGACGAGCCGGCCTGTAGCCACAACACGAAGGAGAAATCCGGCTGCGCGCGGCCGGCGCCGGGCGCGACGGCGGGCGGTTGTTCCTTCGACGGCGCGCAGATCGTGCTGTTGCCGATCGCCGATGTCGCGCACATCGTGCACGGGCCGATCGCCTGCGCCGGGTCGTCGTGGGACAACCGGGGAACGCGCTCTTCCGGCATCGCGCTCTACCGCATCGGGATGACCACCGACCTGTCGGAAACCGATGTCGTGATGGGGCGCGGCGAGAAGCGCTTGTTCCTGGCGATCAAGCAGGCCATCGACAGCTATGCGCCAGCGGCGGTATTCGTCTACAACACCTGTGTTCCCGCGCTGATCGGCGACGATTTGGACGCTGTCTGCAAGGCGGCGAGCGGGCGCTGGGGCACGCCGGTCGTCCCGGTCGACGCGGCCGGATTCTACGGCACCAAGAACCTCGGCAACCGGCTGGCCGGCGAGGCGATGTTCAAGCATGTGATCGGCACGCGCGAACCGGCGCCCGCCGCCCCACGCGCCGACGGCCTGCCGACCTACGACGTGAACCTGATCGGCGAATACAACATCGCCGGCGAGTTCTGGCACGTCGCGCCGCTATTCGACGAGCTCGGCCTGCGCATACTCTGCACGCTGTCCGGCGATGCGCGCTTCCGTCACGTCCAGACCATGCATCGCGCCAAGGCGAATATGGTCGTTTGCGCCAAAGCGCTGCTCAACGTCGCGCGCAAGATGCACGAGCGTTTCGGCATCCCTTTCTTCGAGGGCAGCTTCTATGGCGTGCAGGACGTTTCCGGCGCGCTGCGCGATTTTGCCCGCCTGATCGGCGACCCGGATCTGGTCGCGCGCACCGAAGCGATCATCGCCCGCGAGGAAGCCCGGTCGGACGCCGCGCTCGAACCCTGGCGCGGGCGGCTCGAAGGCAAGCGCGCGCTGCTTTACACGGGGGGCGTCAAATCGTGGTCTGTCGTCTCGGCCCTGCAGGATCTCGGCATGAAGGTCGTCGCCACCGGCACGCGCAAATCCACCGAGGAAGACAAGGCGCGCATCCGCGAGCTGATGGGCGACGAGACGACGATGATCGACGACGGTAGCCCGAAAGCGTTGCTCTCCGCGTACCACGAGTACCGCGCCGACATCCTGATCGCCGGCGGGCGTAATCTCTACACGGCGCTGAAAGCGCGCATCCCCTTCCTGGACATCAACCAGGAACGCGAATTCGGCTACGCCGGCTACACCGGCATGGTCGAACTCGCCCGCCAGTTGGCGTTGTCGATGGAAAGCCCGGTCTGGGAAGCCGTGCGCAAGCCGGCACCGTGGGTGAAATAAAGGGCACTTCTATAAATCCGGTTTTCGTCGTTCACGCGAAGGAGGGAATCCAATTAAATCAAGGAACCGGATTCCGGGTCAGAATCGCGGATGTTTTGTTCATTCATCTGTCCCAGCGCCTGAAAAGCGGATCTGAGGTCACGAAATGCTGCTATCGCGTTGTCGACTGCAACTGAAGGAATGCCGCCTTTTCTTCCGTGACTCAGATCATTGCGCATGCCGTCGTTGCGAACGGTCGTGAGTAATTTCTGAAGGCGCCGCACCTCAGAAGGTTTTACAATTCCTATCTCCTGCAGAAACTTCAGACGTTGAAACGGCGAGGGTGGATTGGCCGAGCGCGGCGGGTCAACAGCGATCGGCGACGCCTTGAATAGTTCGCAGGTGGTGCTGATCGACTCGCCCAACAAAAAGCGTTCAAGTTCATTGGACGCCTCAACTTTCTCACACAAAGAAAACAGGAAACGGTCAATCATTGCTTCTGTAGCGGAGTTCAACAGGCAGTAGGCTCCGACCGCGTTTTCAGCACCCCGCTGGATCAGTGCTTGGGCATACAGACTTTCATGCATCGCCATCGCTTCGGCCGACAGTCTCTTGGACAAAAATTGACATTGCCCTGCAGTAACCTGCTGCCGCGACAGGGTACCCGTCCGCTCAAGGATTTCATAGACGACAAGCTGATCAAGCTCGATGCGCCAATCGGTGCGGCAATGTATGAGGCCATGCGGCCGGTGCTGGTCGATGAAATGCGCCAGGCGGTAGCAACGATGGTGGATGCTGCGGCCCGTACGATGCAGCCCGCCGGGCTATCTGCGTTGGCCCACGTCGTTTCGCCGCGTAACGGGTCGAATTCGAGTCTCATAGATCCTTTATCTGTTCGTCGAAGAAAGCCGTGACTACCGTAACCGGTTCCCTCGTTTCGTTGTAAATCACGCGCAACACGCGAAATCATTTTCCCGGTATCGCCAGCAACGCATGAACCAAATCCGGGTCTTCCAAGTCATTCTGTAGCGACAAATAGAAAGGGAGGAGTGTCAACTCACAGGTCGCAGGCGCAAGTCATGTCCGTCAGTGGGGCGTCGGCGGGTGGATTCATGCTGGAGTAGAGAAGAAAGCCGTGATAACAGGCCTTTTCAAATCCCGCAGATGAGCCTACAGGATTCCGGGCGAGCCAGGAATGACGGGATTCGGTATCTGCGAGTTGGCAAAATGACGGATATTTTGGCTCGTTGTCGCGTTGACGACACGGCGCGCACGATACATCCCATTGAAAGCATTGTATTTTAGACGTGGCGCGGTCTTTGCTAGAAGTCAGTCGTTATCGTCACGCGACTCACAAAATGGCCAAGATCGAGGTTTCCAAGAAGGCGCTGACAGTCAATCCGCTCAAGGTCAGCCAGGCGATGGGTGCCGCGCTGGCCTTTCTCGGGCTGGATCGCAGCCTGCCGCTGATGCACGGCGCACAGGGGTGCACGGCCTTCGGCAAGGTCTTCTTCGTGCGCCATTTCCGCGAGCCGATCCCGCTACAGACAACGGCGATGGATCAGGTGTCGACCATTATGGGCGCCGACGAAAACATCAAGGAGGCGCTGCGCGCGCTGTCGGACAAGAGCAAGCCCGACATCATCGGGCTGGTGACGACGGGCCTGTCCGAAACGCAAGGCACCGACATCCGCCGTGCCGTGCGCGAGTTCCGCGCCGCGCATCCCGAGTTTGCGTGTGTCGCCGTGGTGCCGGCCAATACCCCGGACACCATCGGCTGCCTGGAAAGCGGCTACGCGCTGGCCGTCGAGTCGCTGATCGAAACCCTGGTGCCGGAAAGCGGTAGTGCCGGAAAACGGGCGAAACAGGTCAATGTGCTGGCGTCGGCGATGCTCACGCCGGGCGACATCGAAGCGATCAAGGAGTGGATCGAAGCCTTCGGCCTGCGCCCCGTCGTCGTGCCCGACATCGGCGATTCGCTCGACGGTCATCTGACCGGAGCCGAGTATTCGGCGCTGACCATCGGCGGCACGCCGCGCTCGGAAATCGAAATCATGGGCGAATCGTGCGCCACGCTGGTCATCGGCCCCTCGCTGCACAAGGCGGCAGACATCCTGAAAGCGCGCACCGGCGTTCCCGACTATCGCTTTGCCGGCCTGATGGGGCTGGACGACTGCGACGCCTTCACGCAGGCGCTGGCCAATATTTCCGGCAAGCCGGTGCCGGGAAAAATCGAGCGTCACCGCACCCAGTTACAGGACGCGATGGTCGACTGCCACTTCATGATCGGCTTCGCGCGCGTCGCGCTGGCTGCCGACCCCGATCTGCTCGGCATGCAGGCCCGCTTCCTGACCGGCATGGGCGCGGAGATTGTCGGCGCCGTCAGTCCGGCCAAGGCGGAAAGCCTGGCCGCTTCGCCGGTTGCCAAAATCGTCGTCGGAGACCTGGAAGACCTGGAAATCGAGGCGCGCGCCAACGGCGCGCAACTCGTGATCGCCAGCTCGCACGCAGCCGGAACCGCTCGCCGCCTGGGCTTGCCCCTGCTGCGTGCCGGCTTTCCGCAGTACGACTTGGTCGGCGGCTACGCCCGCACCTGGACGGGATACCGTGGCACGCGGCAGGCATTGTTCGATCTCGCCAACCTGATACAGGGCCAACACCATGAACCCGAACCCTACCGATCCCTCTACCGGAGCGAAGCGTGTGGACAAGACCGCGTCGCGCCGGCTACAGCGGGTCTGGTGCAATAAGCCGGAGCCCGCCGCCATGCTCAAGCTCGCCTTTGCTTCCACCGACCGCGTTCGCGTCGACCAGCATTTCGGTGCGGCCGAAGGCTTCGTGGTTTACGAGGTGACGCCGGATAGGGCGACGCTCGTCGGCGTCGCCGAATTTACCGCACCCGCCGCAAACGCGATGGACGGCAACGAGGACAAGCTCGCCGCCAAGATCGGCTTCCTCCGGGGGTGCGCCGCAGTTTACGCGACGGCGATCGGTGCCTCGGCGATCCGGCAGCTGGTGGCCGCGGGTATACAGCCGGTACGTACCGGCGGAGCCGACACGATCGGCGATCTGCTCGCCGACATCGGCCGGGCGATACGCGATGGCGGCGTGGTGTGGGTAGACCGCGCCGTCGCCGCGCGGGTGAAGGCCGGGCCGGACAAGCGCTTCGCCGACATGGAAAAAGAAGGGTGGGAGGGTTGAGCGCGATGGTCGCTAACAGCATCGAACACCGTGGTGTCGTGCGGTGCGTCGAAGGCGGCAAGGCCGTCGTCGCGATGGAAGCTGCCGGCTGCGCTTCTTGCCGCCACGGAACGGCTTGCGGCATCGGCCGGATGGCCGGCGGCCGCGCCACCCTGCTCACGCTGCCGGCCGGCGGCGGCATCGCGCCCGGCGACCGGGTCATCATCGCGCTGCCGGAAAGCCGCCTGACGGTTTCCGCCCTGCTCGGCTATCTCTTCCCGGCGCTCTCCATGCTGGTCGGCGCCGGCTTCGGCGCCTCGCTGGACGGCAGCGACGAAGCCACCGCGCTCGGCGCCATCGTCGGTTTTTTCGGCGCGCTCGGCATCGCGCGTCTCGCCCTGTGGACTGTTCCCGGCCTGTTGCCGGCGCCACAACTCATTCCCGCACCAGGCCATTCCCATCTTTCTCAAGAGGAGTTCCACCATGAGCGCAGCGACGACCAATGACCCCATCTTCGACACGGACTTCGTCAAGGAAATGGTGCGCCAGATGCGCGCGCTGGACACCTACGGCAGCTACGGCGGCCGGAGCGTCGAAAAAATCCTCGACCCCTATGTGCTGACCAGGGAGCGCAAGGCCGAAATTCCCTTGATCGGCGACCCGGACGACGAGACGATTTCGCGCGTCAAGGCTTTCTACAACGCCATCGCCGTGCTCGTCGAGAAGGAATGCAAGCTGCTCGCCGTGCCGCTCGTGCATCTGACGCACGAAGGTTTCGGCCGGGCGCTGATTACCGTCGGCAAGCTGGTCGCCGTCGACCGCACGCTGCGCGACGTGCACCGCTTCGGTTTTGCCAGCCTGTCGAAGATGAAGGACGAAGCCGACAAGATTCTCGCCGTCGCCATCGAGCGCATCGGCCAACACCCGGCCGTTGCCGGGCTGTAAGGGCGGGGGCAAGATGAGTGCCGAAGCGCCCGCCGCCGAACGGAAAGAGCAAACCGCATGATTACCGGACTCACCCGGGGCGGCACCGAATGGACGCCGCAATTCGCCACCGCCCTCGACCAGGCCAAGTGCATCGGCTGCGGCCGCTGCTTCAAGGTCTGCCCGCGCAAAGTGCTCGACCTGGTCGAACGCGAGCTGGACGACGACGATGACAATGAAGACGACAACATGATGGTCATGTCGCTCGCCAACGCGCCCGACTGCATCGGTTGCGGCTCCTGCGGCCGCGTCTGCCCGAAGGGCTGCTACACCTACGCGCCGGGGTGATGGTGGGGCACGAACCGCACCGTTCGTGCCCCACCGCACCCCACGGAATGGCACGGGTTGCGGCAATTATAGGCGCCGCTCGCCGATTGTCGCGTTTGCAACAAAACGCTACGCAGCAAAAACCACATAAATACAGTTAGTTAAATCGTTATCGGAACATGGCACGGGGCTTGCAATGACTCGCTTATCCAAACTGGGAGAATCGACATGATCCATCTGACCCCCTCGGCCGTCAAAGCCGTGCAGCGCTTTATTCGCGGTTCCGGGACGCCGGTTGCCGGCCTGCGCCTGGTGATCTCCGGCGGCGGCTGTTCCGGGCTGCAATACGGCATGAAGCTCGAAGCCGAAAAGGCCGAGGACGACTGGGAGCTGGAAGTCGACGGCGTCAAGCTGTTGGTCGACCCGCTGACCATGCCGATGGTCGACAACGTTACCGTCGACTTCATCGACACGCTGACCCACACCGGTTTCAAGTTCGACAACCCGAACGCCGCTTCGCAGTGCTCCTGCGGTTCGTCGTTCTCGGTGTAGGGGAAAACTCATGTGGGAATACTCCGACAAAGTCCGCGAACATTTTTTCAACCCGCGCAATTCCGGCCCTCTGGAAGACGCTAACGGCATCGGCGATGTCGGCTCGATCCAGTGCGGCGACGCGCTGCGCCTGATGCTCAAGGTCAATGCCGACACCGGGGTGATCGAGGACGCGCACTTCCAGACTTTCGGCTGCGGCTCGGCGATCGCCTCGTCGTCGGCACTGACCGAAATCGTCAAGGGCATGACGCTGGACGAAGCGCTCAAGGTGTCCAACCAGAACATCGCCGACTACCTGGACGGCCTGCCGCCGGAGAAGATGCACTGCTCGGTGATGGGCCGCGAAGCCTTGCAAGCCGCCATCGCCAACTATCGCGGCGAGGAATGGTCGGACGATCACGAGGAAGGCGCGCTGATCTGCAAGTGCTTCGCCGTCGACGCCGCGATGATCGAGGATGTGGTCAAGGCCAACGACCTGCATACGGTGGAAGAAGTGACCTTCTACACCAAGGCAGGCGGCGGTTGCGCCGCTTGCCATGAAGGCGTCGAGGAGATACTCGCCAAGGTCAAGGCCGGGCGCGCCGGCCCCGGCGAGGTGTCTCCGCCACCGCTCTGCCCGGCAACGCCGGAAGCGCTCAGGCCGCCGGCCACCAAGCTGACGCTGGTGCAAAAGATCAAGAAGATCGAGGCAGTGCTCGATTTCGTCCGCCCGATGTTGCAGCGCGACCACGGCGACGTCGAACTGGCCGACGTGCAGGGCAAAAAGATCTACGTCACGCTGAAGGGCGCCTGCTCGGGTTGCATGATGGAAGCCGCGACGCTGGGCGGCATCCAGCAGAAGATGATCGAAACGCTGGGCGAACTGGTGCAGGTGCTGCCGATCTCGCACATGCCGGTCGAAGCCTGATTCTTGCCAACTCAATTTCCACAGGAACCCCGCCATGGATGCCCCGATCTATCTGGACAACAACGCCACCACCCGCGTAGCCCCCGCCGTGGTGGAAGCGATGCAGCCTTTCTTCACCGAGCACTTCGGCAACGCCTCGTCGATCCACGCCTTCGGCAGCGAAGTCGGCAAGGCGCTCAAGAAAGCGCGGGGTCAGGTGCAGGCGCTGCTCGGCGCCGAGCACGATTCGGAGATCATCTTCACCTCCTGCGGTACCGAGTCCGACGCCACGGCCATCCTTTCGGCGCTCAAGGCGCAGCCGGAGCGTAACGCGGTGATTACCACCAATGTCGAGCACCCGGCTATCCTGACCTTGTGCGACTGGCTGGAAAAGGAGGGTGCCATCGTCCACAAGCTGAAAGTGGACAAAAAAGGCCGCCTCGACCTCGACGAATACAAATCGTTGCTGAACGACCGGGTGGCGGTGGTCTCCGCGATGTGGGCGAACAACGAGACCGGCACCCTTTTCCCGGTCGAGGAAATGGCCGGACTCGCCGCCGCCAGGGGCATCATGTTCCACACCGACGCCGTGCAGGCGGCCGGCAAGATCCCGCTCGACCTGAAGAGCACCCGGATCGACATGCTTTCGCTTTCCGGCCACAAGCTGCACGCGCCGAAGGGTATCGGCGTGCTTTACCTGCGTCGCGGCTGCCGCTTCCGCCCGCTGCTGCGCGGCGGGCACCAGGAGCGCGGCCGCCGCGCCGGCACCGAGAATTCGGCGTCCATCGTCGGTCTCGGCAAAGCCTGCGAGCTGGCGCTGGCACACATGGCCGAAAACAACGCCGCGCTCGGGCGTCTGCGCGACAGGCTGGAACACGGCATCCTCGGCCAGATCGGCCATTGTTTCGTCACCGGCGATACCGGTAACCGTTTGCCCAACACCAGCAACATCGCCTTTGAATACATCGAGGGCGAGGCCATCCTGTTGCTGCTCAACAAGCTCGGTATCGCCGCCAGCTCGGGTTCGGCCTGCACTTCGGGTTCGCTGGAGCCGTCGCACGTGATGCGCGCGATGGGTATCCCCTATACGGCGGCGCACGGCACGATCCGCTTTTCGCTGTCGCGCGACAACACGGAAGCGGAAATCGACCGGGTCGTCGCCGCGGTGCCCGGCGTCGTCGCCCGGCTGCGCAAGCTGTCCCCGTACTGGAGCGACCGCCCCGGCAAGAGCGGCCCGGCGGCCCACCCCGGCACGGCCTTTGCGCCGGGCTACGCCGGATCTTGCTTTCCGCCGCTTATCCGCCGGGCAGATCCTTGATCCACACCTTCTGCACTTCCTGGCGGTGCCGGTCGGTCAGGTGCCGGACGATGCGCTCGCAGACTTCGGCGAAGGGCAGCAGGCCGCTTGGCAGAATCTCGTCGCAGCGCAGGATATGCAGGCCGACGGGCGACTCCAGCACGGCGCTGGTTTCGCCATCGGCCAGCGCAAAGGCGGCGGCTTCCAGTTCCGGGTAGAGTTGCCCGCGCTTGACGGCGCCGAGCTGGCCGCCTTCGAGCGCGGTCGGGCACTGGGAATAGCGCAGCGCGGCGCGGCCGAAGTTTTCGGCACCTGCCAGCGTTGCCCGCAGCGATTCGAGCCGTGCCGCCGCCCCGGCCTTTGCCGCCACGCTATCGGAAGTGAGCAGGATGTGCCGCAGCCGCCGGGCTTCCGGGCGGTCGAAGGCGGCCGGGTGAAGGTGGTAGTAAATCTCGGCATCGACGAGGCCGGCCGGCGCGGCATCCGACGCCACCTTTTCGAGGATGGCTTCGACGCGCAAGTCGCGTTCGATGGCTTCTTCCAGTTCCGCTTCCTTGAGGCCGACCCGCTCCAGGTTGTGGATGAACGCCCCCCGGTCTTCGTAACGCCGACAAATTTCCGCCAGGCGTGCGGCCAGCGTTGCCGCCGGCACGATCACGTGGGCCGCTTGCGGGCTGGCGAGAATCCGGTGCTCGATGCGCGTCTGGCGGGCGGCGATCTGACCCAGCTGTTTTTGCTCCAGCGGCGACAGCGTTTCCGGCGCTTTTTTGAAGAGCTCCCAGGAAAGTTTTAGCTCAAGGTAGCCGATTTGCATCGAATGTCTCCCGTGCCGTTGCCGGCTCCAGCGCGTCTTCAGGAATTTGCAGCACGCGGCCCGGCAGTGTGTCGAAGTGGACGTGGTAGGCGACGCCGCCCGGCGCATCGCGGACGACTTTGATGATTTCGCCGGGCACGCCGGTGGCGACCAGAACCCCGCCGTTCACCGAAAGCCCCTTGGCCGCGCGCACGCGCTCGCGGAATTCAAAGCGCGACGGCGTCCACGGTTCATCGGCTCCGATCAGCTCTTCTTCGCGGCAGCCGACGATTTTCCCGCAGTCGAGAAAATTCACCGAATAGATGATCTGATCCTGCAAGAAGGTGCCGACATCGACCACGTAGCCCACGCTGCCGCGCCGCACCAGCGGCGCGCCGGGACCGAGGCCGGGATAGGTGCCGTCGTTGCGGGCGTTGCGGGTGAGCCGCACCGGCGCGCCGTAGTCCCAGCGCGCGCCCATCATCGCCGGAACACCCTTGCGAGCGGAACGAAGGAAGTCGATCCGCCGCCCGCCTTGCCGGAGTGATGGAAAACGGCGAAGACCTTTTCGGCCTGCGCGCTGGAAGCGACAAAATCCGTGTAGGCGCGCTCCAGCCACTGGCGGTAGATGCCGCGCCGCGCGCTGTCTTCCGGCGGAAGGCCGGGGGCTTGCCTGGCCAGGTAGTCGTGAAAGCGCTGCAGGATATGCAGGCGGTTCACCTGCACCACGCCAGAATCGTAGGGGACGCCGAAATAGTCGAGAAAATCTTCGGCGGAGACCAGATCTTCAAGCGCTTCGGCGAGGGTCGGGGTATCGTTCACGGGGTCTCCTCATGCGGCAAGGGTGAGATCGGATGGATCGGCGGGTTTTCGGAACGCGTCGACTACCTGCAACAGTCGGCCGGCGCCGAGCTGGTCGCTGCGGTCGAGCGCCGCGATCATGGTCAGGCGGTCGCGCGACGCGGAGACCTGGCCCAGGCGCAACAGCACCACGCCGGCCGCTTTCAACGCCAACAGGTAAAAACGCAGCAGCCCGAATGACGTCGCGGCAGCCGAGGCCAGCCAGCGTTCGTTCAACGCCCGCCAGTCGGGCGGAAGCCCGAGCTGCCGGCCGGCAATCTCCATCGCGCCTTCGGCGACCTGCAGGGCGTCTTCGAGACGGTGCTGGCAACAGTAGGTGCGGTAAAGGCCGACCCGCACGGCGAGGTGTTCCGGCGCCAGCCCCCTGGCGCGCAGCAGCGCCTGTTCGGCGCCCGGCCCGCCGTAATCGCGCCCGGCCTGGGCGATCAGGCGTTCGGCTTCGGCGGGAAGCGGCTCCTCGAAATATAGCGGGCAATCCGTGAAATCGGGCGGGTTCATCGTCGTCTCAGCGGATTGATGCGTGTTCGCGGCACGGATCGCCGGCCGCGCGGGTATCGCGCCGCATCCGGCCCGCCCAGTCCATTCCACCCATCCCGCCGCTTTGCGCCCGCGCAGAATGCATCGCTTCAGACATGGGATTGGCTCCTGAGCGAGGCCAGAAGTGCGCGCAGGTCGGGCGCTTCCGGCGAGTGCTTGTAGTCGGCGACAAAGGCGCGCACGCGCGGTAACAGCGCCCGCGCTTCGCTTTCCGTCAGCGCGACGCCCAGGCCGCCATAGACTGCCTGCACGGCGCGCGAGCCGGAATGTTTGCCGAGCACGATGCGATGCGTCCGGCCGACTTCCCGCGGATCGAATCCCTGATAATTGTCCGGGTGCTTCATCAGGCCGTCGACGTGTATGCCCGCCTCGTGCGTGAATACGCCGGCGCCGACGACGCTCTTCTGCCACGGGACGGCGCGGCCGGAAGCGCGGGCAACCTCGCGGGATAGCGCGGGGAAGCCTTTCAGGTCGACGCCGCTGGCGATTCCGTACAGCTTGCTTAGACCGAGCACCACTTCTTCGAGCGGCGCGTTGCCGGCGCGTTCGCCCAGACCGTTCACCGTCGTGTTGGCGTGTGTCGCGCCGGCCTTGCAGGCGGCCAGCGTGTTGGCGGTAGCCAGGCCCATATCGTCGTGCGCATGCATTTCGATTTCGAGACCGCTAGCGCGGCGCAAGGCGCTTATCCGCCCAAAAGTGCCGAACGGTTCGAGGATGCCCAGCGTATCGGCAAAACGCAGGCGGCGCGCGCCGGCTCGCTCGGCGGTTTCGGCCAGCGCGCAGAGGAAACCGGTGTCGGCGCGCGACGCATCCTCGCAGCCGATGCCCACTTCCAGCCCGATGTCGCGCGCGGCGCCGATGAACCCCGGGAGTTCGCGCAACAGCCAGGCTCTGTCCTGTTTGAGCTTGTAGCTCAGATGCTGTTCCGAGGCGGGCACCGAAATGTCGATCAGATGCGCGCCGAGCCCGGCGCAGGCTGCGATGTCGTCGAAGCGCATGCGGCTCCACACCATCAGGCGCGGCGCCAGCCCGAGGTCAGCGACGGCGCGGATCGAGGCGCGTTCTTCCGCGCCCATCGCCGGAATGCCGACTTCGAGCTCGGGGACGCCGATGCCGGCGAGCAACCGGGCGATCTCCAGCTTCTCGTTCAGAGAAAATGCGACCCCCGCCGACTGTTCGCCGTCGCGCAAGGTGGTGTCGTTGATGGTGACGAATGGCTGCTCGAACATGGCAATCTCCTTGCCGCTCTTGCAGCAAGGATGGTGCCAATCCGTAAGCTATTGAAAAATAATGGACGAAAAATTATTGTCGCGTCGGCGCGAGCGGAATGTCTGAAACGCGACAAGCCGTCTTATGTCGCTAGGGTGTGTTCTCAATTAAACGGCAGATTCAAGCCTGAAGTGCAGCAGCGTCATGACGCGAGTGTAGCCGCACCATAAAAACCTCGTGGGGCGTTTTGAAACCGGGGCATTTTCTGGGACGGTGGTTGAGGCGGTGCATGGCCAAAGCGATCTGGTCTGGGGTAATGGAATCGAAGCTCATCTTCTTCGGGAAGAACTGGCGGATCAGGCCGTTCATATTCTCGTTCGCACCGCGCTCCCAGGAAGCGTAGGGATGAGCGAAGAAGAAGTCGGCTTCAAGCGTCTTTGCAATTCGTTCATGCTGGGCGAACTCCTTGCCGTTGTCGGTCGTCAGCGTACGAACACTGGCCGCAAAAGGCGTCGGCAAAGAGATCATGGAGCCCGAAACAGCCTGTGCGGTCTTGAACGGAACATGCGCGATCAGGGCGTAGTGGGACGTGCGTCCGTTAATCGTGACGATGGCCTGCTTTTGTCCGGCACCGATGACCGGGTCGGCCTCCCGGTC
>JACQYA010000128.1 GCA_016208425.1 Betaproteobacteria bacterium | reverse complement strand
CTAAATATGGTGTTCCGGGAAAGCCCATCAAAACCGCCCCGCGACGGACGTGCGTCCTTGTCCCGCTGGGCTTGGCGAGGATCGCCGCACCCGCGTTGCCGCAATTTCGCCGATTTCCAAACCCACTACCCATAGTGTCCTCGGGCGTCAACCGGATAGGCATGGATCGAAGGGCCCGGCGCCGGGCACCTCAAAATTGCCTAAGCCTCCCCCTTCCTTTATCCTTGGCTCTTTCGTCCACTCCCCAAGACAATGGCCGTCATCATCAAGACCCCCGAAGAAATAGAGAAAATGCGCGTCGCGGGACGGCTGGCGGGGGAGGTGCTGGACTTCATCGCGCCCCACGTCAAGGCCGGAATGACGACGGGCGCGCTGGACAGGCTCTGCCACGACTACATGGTCGACGTGCAGGGCTGCGTCCCGGCGCCGCTCGACTATGCGCCGTCGGGTTACAAGCCGTTTCCGAAGGCGATCTGCACATCGGTCAATCACCAAGTTTGCCACGGCGTACCCGGCGACCGGGCGCTCAAGGGCGGCGACATCGTCAATCTCGACATCACGACGATCAAGGACGGCTACCACGGCGACACCAGCCGCATGTTCGCCGTCGGCGAGGTGTCGATCCAGGCCAAACGACTCTGCGAAATCACCTTTGAATGCTTGTGGCTGGGCATTGCGCAGGTCAAGCCGGGCGCTTTCCTCGGCGACATCGGTGGCGCGATCCAGCGCCATGCGGAAAAGGCGGGCTATTCGGTGGTGCGCGAATTCTGCGGCCACGGCATCGGGGCGAAATTTCATGAAGATCCGCAGGTCGTGCATTACGGCAAGCCGGGAACGGGCATCCGCCTGGAAACGGGAATGATCTTCACCATCGAACCGATGATTAATGCCGGCAAGGCGGCGGTTCGCGAGCTGGCCGATGGCTGGACTATCGTCACCAAGGATCACAGCCTGTCGGCGCAGTGGGAACACACCATCCTGGTCACCGAGACCGGCTTCGAGGTGCTGACGCTGTGCGCCGGGTCGCGCCCGAAACCGGAATGGGTCAGGTAAGCCGGTATGGATGATGCCAAAGCCGGGCTGGCGCTGCTCAACCGCTACAAGTCGCGCCTGCAGGAGAGCCAGAAGACCCTGCGGGAAGGCTATCGGGCCGACCCCGCCGCGAAGCGTCTGCTGCGCGAACGCTGCCGTCTGGTCGACGAGGTACTGCGCGATCTGTGGGCGGAATTCGGTTTCCCCGCGTCGCTGTCGCTGGTTGCTGTCGGTGGCTACGGGCGCGGCGAACTCTATCCCGCTTCGGACGTGGATCTGTTGCTGCTGCTGCCGGAAGCGCCCGACGCGGCGCTGGCGGGCCGGCTGGAAAAGCTGGTCGGCCTGTTCTGGGACATCGGCCTGGAAATCGGCCACAGCGTGCGCACGCCCGCCGAATGCATGGAGGAAGCGGCCGGCGACATCACGATCCAGACCTCGCTGATCGAAGCGCGCCTGCTCAGTGGCAGCGAGAATCTTTTCCGGGAGTTTTCCGGGGGTCTTAGAGCGCGGCTCGACCCCCATTCCTTCTACCACGCGAAGCGGATGGAGCAGGCCGAGCGCCATCTGCGCTACCAGGAAACGCCCTACAGCCTTGAGCCGAACTGCAAGGAAAGCCCCGGCGGGCTGCGCGATTTGCAGGTGATTCTGTGGATCGCGCAGGCGGCCGGCTATGGCAACACCTGGCCCGACCTCGAACGCGCCGGTTTCATCACGCACGAGGAACAACAGGATCTGGAGCGCTGCGAGTGTTTCCTGCGCAATCTGCGCGCCCGTCTGCACCTGCACCTGGGTCGCCGCGAAGACCGGCTGCTCTTCGACTACCAGACGGCGCTGGCCGAACAGCTCGGTTTCGCCGCGACGGCCGCGCGCCGCGCCAGCGAACAGTTGATGCAGGAATACTACCGGACGGCCAAGCGCATCACGCAGATCAACGCCATCCTGCTGCAAAATATCGGCGCGGCGATCTTTCCGCCGCCCGACGAACCGCCGCTGGCGATCAACGCGCGTTTCCAGAACGTGCACGAGTTGCTCGACGTCACGCACGAAGACGTGTTCAACGAAACGCCGGGCGCCATTTTCGAGAGCTTCCTGCTCATGCAGGCGCACGCCGGGCTGAAGGGTATGACGGCGCGCACCTTGCGCGCCTTGTGGCGGGCACGGCGGCTGATCGACGACGACTTCCGCAACGACCCGGCCAACCGCGCAGCCTTCCTGTCGATGTTCAAACAGCCGCGCGGCCTGGTGCACGAATTCCGCCGCATGAACCACTTCGGCATACTCGGCCGCTATCTGCCCAACTTCGGCAAGATCGTCGGCCAGATGCAACACGACCTGTTTCACGTCTACACCGTCGACCAGCACATCATGCAGGTGATGCGCAACCTGCGCCGGTTCACGATGGACGAATTCGCGCATGAGTACCCGGTGTGTAGCCGTCTCATCAGCGACTGCGGACATCCTTGGGTACTCTATATCGCCGCGCTCTTCCACGACATCGCCAAGGGACGCGGCGGCGACCACTCCGAGCTGGGCACAGTCGATGCGCGGGAATTCTGCGAGCGCCACGGGCTGAAGGAGGAAGAGACCGCTCTGGTCGTCTGGCTCGTCCGCCAGCATCTGGTGATGTCCAACATCGCGCAGAAAAAGGACGTTTCCAACCCGGAAGTGGTCGCCGATTTCGCCGTCATCGTGAAAAACGAGCGTTATCTGACGGCGCTCTACCTGTTCACCGTCGCCGACATACGCGGCACCAGCCCCAAAGTGTGGAATGCCTGGAAAGGCCAGTTGCTCGAACAACTGTTCAGCGCCACGCGCCAGCTTCTGCTCTCTGGCGGCCAGGCACCGGTCGCGCATGGCATCATCGAAGACCGGCAACAGGAAGCGATGCGGCTGCTGCGCTACTTCGCCCTCTCCGATACCGTTCACGAACGCCTGTGGAAGCAGCTCGACACCGTTTACTTCCTGCGCCATTCGGCCGACGAAATCGCCTGGCACACGCAGGCGCTGCACTATCGCACCGACATCCACGAGCCGGTGGTCAAGGCGCGCATCAACCCGCACGGCGAAGGGCTGGAAGTCATGGTCTACACCCGGGATCAGCCCGACCTGTTCGCCCGCCTGGTCGGCTTCTTCAGCCGTGCCGGTTTCAGCATCGTCGACGCCAAGATCCACACCACGCGCCACGGCTACGCGCTCGACAGCTTCATGCTGCTCGACGTCAGCGGGCTGGACAGCGACCGCGAGATGATCGCCTACGTCGAACACGAACTCGGCGAAAGGCTAAAGCGCCAGTCGCCGCCCGACATCCCGGCCGGCGGGCGCGTATCGCGGCAGGTCAAGCATTTCCCGATACAGCCCGAAGTGACAATACAGCCGGACGACAAAGGCCAGCTTTTCGTCATGTCCATCGTCACCGCCGACCGGCCGGGCTTGCTCTACACCATCGCCACCACCCTCGCCCGCCACGGCGCCAACCTCCACACCGCCAAGATCGTCACCCTCGGCGAGCGTGTCGAAGACACCTTCCTGATAAGCGGCGGCGACCTGCGCGACAGCGCCGGGCGCGTCCGGCTGGAGACGGATCTGCTGGAGCAGTTGCAGCACTGAACGGCGATTGCCGCTTTTCTTCGCCCGATAATTTCTCCGCCACCGTCCGCATATCCATTATAGTTATGCATATGTTTGTATTTGAGCGGCTGGAATGCAGAGGAAATTTCAAGTGCTCGTGCCACCGGGTCGGGTGAAACGCTCGCCGGCGAGGCGTGGGAACTGATGCGAAAGCAGGCCCGGCAATGGAACAGTTCACCCCTTCCGAACTCAAGACGATTCTTCACTCGAAGCGTGCAAATCTCTACTACCTGGAGCACTGCCGCGTATTGGTGAATGGCGGTCGCGTCGAGTACGTCACCGACGAAGGCAAGCAGTCGCTCTACTGGAACATTCCCATTGCCAATACCACCGTGCTCCTGCTCGGCACCGGCACCTCCGTTACCCAGGCTGCGATGCGCGAGCTGGCCAAGGCTGGGGTCATGGTGGGATTTTCAGGAGGTGGTGGCACACCGCTATTCAGCGCCAACGAGATGGACATCGAAGTGGCGTGGTTCTCGCCACAAAGCGAATACCGCCCCACCGAGTACCTGCAGCACTGGGTTCGCTTCTGGTTCGACGACGAACGGCGACTGGAAGCGGCCAAGGCCGTTCAACAAGCACGTCTAACGCGCGTCGCCGCACACTGGAACGACAACCGCGCACTCGCCGATGCCGGTTTCAATGTGGCTCGCGAAAGACTACTGCCTGCGCTGGAAGCCTCCCGCCACCAGATTGAACTGGCTGCCGACAATACTGCCCTGCTCACCGAAGAAGCGCGCCTCACGAAGAAACTTTTCAAACTGGCCTGCGATGCCACCGGCTATGGGGAATTCGTTCGCGCCAAGAACGGTAGCGGTGGCGACGCCGCCAATCGCTTCCTCGATCACGGCAATTATCTGGCCTATGGCCTGGGTGCCACCGCCGCCTGGGTTCTCGGTCTGCCGCACGGTCTCGCCGTCCTGCACGGCAAGACCCGGCGCGGCGGCCTGGTCTTCGACATCGCCGACCTGGTGAAAGACGCGATCATTCTCCCCCAGGCCTTCGTTTCTGCGATGCGCGGCGACGACGAACAGAGCTTTCGGCAATCCTGCATAGAAAGCCTGACACGCGCCGAAGCCCTCGACTTCATGATCGACACGGTCAAGTCGATTGCCCTTGAGGTCGGCAAGCCCACCGCATGAACATCCTGCTGATTTCGCAGTGCTCCAAGAACGCGCTGACCGAGACGCGGCGGATCGTCGATCAATTCGCCGAACGGCGTGGCGAACGCACCTGGCAAACACCCATCACCCAGCAAGGGCTGGACATGCTCTATCGCCTGCTGCGCAAAACTGCCCGGAAAAACACCGCCGTTGCCTGCCACTGGATACGCGGCAAGGATCACAGCGAACTACTGTGGATCGTCGGCGATGCCCGCCAGTTCAACGCCCTCGGCGCAACGCCGACCAATACGACGACACGCAACATCCTGCGTAGCGGCGACGAGAACGACTGGCACAGTGCCGAAGACATCCGGCTCCTCGCTTGCATCGCCGCCCTGTTTCACGATCTGGGCAAGGCCAACGACGCTTTTCAGGAAAAGCTCCGTAGCGCTCAGGCTATTGCCGACCCGTTCCGCCACGAATGGGTGTCGCTACGGCTGTTTGAGGTTTTTGTCGGCAAGGGTTGTCCGAGCGACCAGGACTGGCTGACGCGCCTGACAAGGCTCGACGACAGCACAACGAAAACGGTTATTGACGCGCTGAAAGGTCTTCAAGACGGCATAGACCGGCAAGCGCTCAGCCCCTTCAAAACGCTCACCATGCCGCTCGCCCGCGTTGTCGGCTGGTTGATTGTCAGCCACCACCGGCTGCCCACACCGGGTAAGGACTGGGCGCTAAAGGAAGATGCACTTTCTCGCCTGCCAGCCGCAGTAGTTCACGCCTGGTGCGGCAGTCGTCTGGCAGACGACAAGCTGTCGACCACCGAGGCCAAAGCCTTTGCCAAGAACCAAGCCGCTTGCTGGAGCTTCAACAACGGCCTGCCTTTCAACAGCCACCAATGGCGACAGCACGTCGCCAAAACAGCCGAAGCCATCCTCAAACGCCCCGCCCTCAGCGGCGAACCGGCGGAAACAACGCTGCGCAGCCCCTACGTCCTGCACCTTGCCCGCCTGTCGCTGATGCTGGCCGACCACTATTACTCATCGCAACCCACGCACGCCCGCTATGGCAACCTCGTACCGAGTGATGGCAAAACCCTCTACGCCAACTCCTCACGAAGAAATGGCGAAGCACCTCAATTCAACCAGCGCCTTGACGAGCACCTGATCGGCGTCGAGGTTAACGCCAGCCGCCTGCTGCAAACGCTCCCGCGCCTGGCGCAAAACCTGCCCCGGATCGCCCGCCAAAAAGCCTTTCGCAAACGCGCCAATGCACCGTTCAGTTGGCAGAACAACGCCTTTGACCTCGCCGAAAACCTGCGCGACAAATCCGCCGAACACGGGTTTTTCGGCGTCAACCTCGCCTCCACCGGCTGCGGCAAGACTTTCGCCAATGCGCGCATCCTCTACGGCCTCGCCAATCCCCAGATCGGCGCACGTTTCACCGTTGCGCTCGGCCTGCGCACGCTGACGCTGCAAACCGGCGATGCCTACCGCGAACGCCTCAAGCTCGGTTCCGAAGACCTCGCCGTGCTGGTCGGCGGCGCGGCCACCAAAACGCTGCACGCTTACTACAAGGCCCTTGCGCAGGATGCCGCAAACGGCGGCAGCGAATCCGCCGAAGACCTGCTCCCCGCCTACAACCACGTGCGCTACGACGGCAGTCTGGAAGACGGCCCGCTCAAGCGCTGGCTATTGCAGAGTCAGCAAGGACGCGGCGCGCACGCCGCCAGCCTG
>JACQYA010000127.1 GCA_016208425.1 Betaproteobacteria bacterium | reverse complement strand
GCGGTAACCACGGCCGGCAGGACAATCTCCAGCGTTTCGAGCCCCCCGTCGACTTCGCGGGTAACGACCGCCTTGCCATCGGCAACCACGACCTTCGAGGCAAAAGTCGCCTGCGGCCAATCGAGCAGCGCGGCCAGCATCAGGCCAGTCTGATTGGCGTCGTCGTCGATCGCCTGCTTGCCGCACAGCACAATTTCGGGCTGCTCCCTGTCACAAACGGCCTTGAGCAACTTCGCCACGGCCAGCGGTTGCAATTCGGCATCGCTCTCGATCAGAATGGCGCGGTCGGCGCCGAGCGCCATCGCCGTGCGCAGCGTTTCCTGGCACCCCACCAAGCCGGCCGAAACGACAATCACTTCGCTGGCAACCCCCGCCTCTTTCAGACGCACCGCTTCTTCGACGGCGATTTCGTCGAACGGGTTCATCGACATCTTGACGTTCGCCAGATCGACGCCCGAGCCGTCGCCCCTGACGCGCACCTTGACGTTGTAATCCACCACCCGCTTGACTGAAACGAGAATCTTCACCGCTCTTCCCCCTTAATGGACTTCGTGCCGCGCGTTTGACATTGCCTGAACCCAACCCGACAATACGACATACTCTGCAGTATGGTCTGGCGTACGGTAGCGTATGGAGGCATCCTTGTCAAGGTTATTAAACGACCGTTTGAATTATCTTACACACTTTCCGCTCGCACAAGGACAGGGAACCATGAAGCCCGAAACCCGCAAATCCCGGACTCAGCTCGACCGCAACGAATGGGTCGTGGCGGCTACCGAGGCGCTCGCCAACCAGGGGATGGGCGGCATGCGCGTCGAGGTGCTGGCCAAGAGCTTTGGCGTCACTAAGGGCAGTTTTTACTGGCATTTCAAAGACCGGCAAGATCTCTTCGACGCCGTGTTGCAGACCTGGAAGGAAGGTCGGATCCGCGACATCGACAAGCAGACCGATGCCCCACCCGGCCAGGAACGCGAACAACTGCTGCACGTGATCGACGTTTATAGCGCCAACCGCAACCGCAAGGGGATCGCCATCGAACTCGCGGTACGCGACTGGGCGCGGCGCGACGCCAAAGTCGCCGCCGTCGTCGAAGAAGTCGACACCTGGCGCCTCGAATGCACGCGCAAACTCTTCGTCGCCAACGGTCTGTCGGACAGCGAAGCCAAAAGCCGCAGCCTGCTGCTCTACGCCTACGTCTTCGGCCAGAGCCTGATGGCCTACGACCGCTACGATCCGAAAATCATCGACTTCAAGGGGTGGATTGCGGAATATGTTGTGGGCGCATGACCGATCTGGCGGGCATCAAGAACATTTCCGCCCGCAGAATCTTCGGTTATGCCTTGGGGGAGCGCATGGCCGAGGAACTGGTCGGCAAAGCGCTGTTCTAGGCTGTCACAACCAAACACCCGCTTCACGGGCTGATTCACCATTCAGATCGTGGCAGCTAGATTGTGTCGTCACGAGATGGCGAGCCAAAGTACAAGGCAGCGTATGTGGGCTGCGGCCAAGAATGATGCGGCGTTTTTAGCGTAGCGCGCGGCAGTAATCGAACATGGGAGAGGCGTAAGCGCTTCCATGTTGTTTCGCCCGGCTAGTCCGGGCGCGTTCAGTCGGGGAGCCAGGTCATTTTGCTTCGCGCGGTATCAGCATCGGGGTTTCCATTCTTTCAGGGCATTGCGCAGGCGCTGCCAGTCGGCTTCGCTGCCGGGCAAACCGACGCGCAGCAGAGAAGGTTTGTCAAAAACGCGGGTCAGGATGGCGTGGCGGGCCAGGGTTTCGTGGAGTTCGCGGGCGGCGGGCGTCTTCACGGTGGCGAAGAGCGCGCAGGCGGAGATTTCTCCCAATCCATCCAGCAACTTGGCGAGCCGCGCGGAAGCTGCCGCCAGTTCTTGCCGGGCATTCTTTTGCCAGCCGGCATCGGCCAGCGCGTGGCGCGCGGCGGCGCGCGCCGGGCCGGAGATCGGCCACGGGCCGAGCGCCTCGCGCAGCGGCGCCAGTTTTTCGGCCGCGCCAAAAGCAAAGCCAACCCGCGCGCCGGCCAGGCCGAAAAATTTGCCGAGCGAGCGCAACACGATCAGCCTGGGCGCCTGTTCGCTACCGGCAAACGGCGCGAGGCAGCGGCCGGGATCGGCGTCGCCGAAGGCTTCGTCGGCGATCAGCCAGCCGCCGCGCCGGTTCAGCCGGTCGGCTGCGTCGAGCAACACATCGCGCGGCAGGCGGTCGGCGGTCGGGTTGTTCGGGGTGCACAGCAGGATGAGCGGCGTCGCCGCAGCCAGCGCGCGTTGCAGCGCGGCTGCGGGCGACGGCGCTTGCAGCCGGCGCACCTGATGCCCGGCGCGCGCCCAAGCGTGCGGGTGTTCTTCGTAGATCGGCGTCAGGCAGGCGACGCTGGCCGGCGGGAAGAGCGCCGGCAGGAGGCGGATCGCCGCCTGCGAGCCGGGCAGCGGCAGCAGCCGGGCGTTGCCGTAATAGGCGGCGGCCACCGCTTCGAGGCCATCGTCTTCCTCGGGCAGTCGCTGCCAGCAGGCGGGAGAAAGCGCCGGAACCGGGTAGCCGTTCGGGTTGATGCCGGTCGACAGATCCAGCCAGCCGGCGAGCGGCATGCCGTATTGCTGCGCGGCCTGGCGCAGCCTGCCGCCGTGTTCAAGCACGCGCCATCCCCCAGCACAGGAAGAGCGCCAGCCAGAGAATCAGGCTGCGCCGCACCAGCGCCAGCGCGCGCTCGATGTCCGATCCGTGCGCCGGACGGCCTTGTCCGAGCGGTGGCCGCTCCTCAAGTTGGCCGTGGTAGATCGCCGTGCCGCCGAGCGCGATGCCCAGGCTGCCCGCCCCGGCCGCCATTACCGGCCCGGCGTTCGGGCTTTCCCACGCCGGCGCCTGCCGGCGCCAGCTCGCCAGCGCTTCGCGCGTGCACCCGAACAGCGCGTAGGAAAGTGCCGTCAGCCGCGCCGGAACGAAGTTGAGCGCATCGTCGAGGCGCGCAGCCGCCCAGCCGAAGTGCCGGTAGCGCTCGCTCTTGTAGCCCCACATCGCGTCGAGCGTGTTGGCCAGACGAAACAGCACGGCGCCCGGCCCGCCGAGCAGCGCGAACCAGAAGAGCGTGCCGAAAACCGCGTCGTTGCCATTCTCCAGCGTCGATTCGACGCAAGCTTTGGCGATACCCGACTCGTCGAGTTGCGCGGTGTCGCGCGAGACCATCCAGCCGACGTGGGTACGCGCCGCCGGCAGGTCGCCGGCGGCCAGATCGTCGGCGACCCGAGTCGCATGTTCGGCCAGGCTGCGCCCGCCCAGCGCTAAATACAGCAACGCGACATCGACGATCCAGCCGCCCAGAGTTTGCGGGGTAAGCCAGAAGGCCAACGCGACCCAGGGCAGTACGACCAGAGCCCAGGTGAGCAAGCCGCGCCAGCCACGCACGCCACGCCCATCGCCGCAGTTGAAAGCGACCTCGACGGCGCCCGCCAGCCTCCCGAACCCGACCAGCGGATGCCAGCGTTTCGCCTCGCCGAGCAGGCGATCCAGCGCGGCGCCGGCCATCGCAGCCAGCGGCAACCACAAGGCGGGGGGCAAGGTCGCCGGGAACAACGGGGAAGAAAAAAGGGTAAGCATGAGAAGATTCGGGTAACGAAGCCCGGATTTTACGATGAATACAAACCAGAGCACCGCTAACCCCCACGCCCCCACCCTGATGGTGCAAGGCTGCACGTCGGATGCCGGCAAGACGATGCTGGTCGCCGCGCTGTGCCGCATCCTGCACCGGCGCGGCGTGCGCGTCGCGCCGTTCAAGCCGCAGAACATGGCGCTCAATTCGGCGGTCACCGTCGACGGCGGCGAGATCGGCCGCGCGCAGGCCTTGCAGGCGCTTGCCGCCGGTGTCGCGCCGCATACCGACTTCAACCCGGTGCTGCTCAAACCGGCGACCGACAAGCGGGCGCAGGTCATCATTCACGGCAAGGCGTTGACGGATCTGGACGCCTGCGCCTACCACGAGTACAAGCCGCGCGCGATGCAGGCTGTTCTCGAATCGTATGCCCGGCTCTGCGCGCAGTACGAGTGCATCCTGGTCGAAGGCGCCGGCAGCCCGGCCGAGATCAACCTGCGCGACCGCGACATCGCCAACATGGGCTTTGCCGAAGCGGTCGATTGCCCGGTGATCCTGATCGCCGACATCGACCGTGGCGGCGTCTTCGCGCATCTGTGCGGCACGCTCGACCTGCTTTCGCCGACCGAACAGGCGCGCGTCCAAGGCTTCGTCATCAACCGCTTTCGCGGCGACATCGCGCTGCTCGAACCCGGCCTGCGCTGGCTGGAGGCGCGCACCGGCAAACCGGTGCTCGGCGTGCTGCCCTACCTGCACGGGCTTTATCTCGATGCGGAGGATGCTTTGCCGCGCGGGGCGGAGAAGAAGGAAGCAGCCGGCTTGCGCGTCCTGCGCGTGATTTCGCCAGCCTATCCGCGCATCTCCAACCACAACGATCTCGACCCGCTGCGCTTTCACCCG
>JACQYA010000126.1 GCA_016208425.1 Betaproteobacteria bacterium | reverse complement strand
GCCCTCTTCGCCCGGTGCAAGTAGCCGGTTGCCCTTGGGCGCGGCAATGGAATGCCCGCCCTTGCCCGCGATGAAATCGGAGCTCTCCCCCGGGGAAAACCGGCTGCCCATCAGTGCGGAGCGAAATTTCGGGGCGTTGCGGGGACAGGCGCCGATCATCTGGCACATCATCCCGTTTTTTGTCACCCCGCCTGGGCGTTTGACCTGCCGGGTCTTCGGGCCGCGGTATTGAACCGGCTTTTTCACCGGCTCGAACGCCGCCGGAACGGATGTCCCGTTGCGGTGGTACAGCGCGTTTGGCAGGTTGATCCCCCCGACGTTGCGGCCGCCGCGAGGGTCGTAGTGCAGGCGCGTCGGCCCGCTCTCGTCCGTCCGGGCTTTCTCTTGGACCGTGCCGTCAAAAACCGGTGCGCCGTCCTCCCGCTCGGCCGTTCTGACAGCCGGTTTGACCTGCTGCCACAAATCCTTGGACGGGTAGTCCTGCTCCGATAAAAAACGCGCGATCCGGCCGTGGCTCACGCCGCCTTCGACCATCGCAGATAGCCCGGCCGCCGCCGCACCAAAAGCGCTTAACAAATAGTCCGTGTATCAATCAAGGTCAGCTTTTTTCATCCGGCAAGCCTGTCAGACGTGGACTGCGTAAGCGGTTGCTGCGTGCGTCGCTAAAATGCCTTGCCACCTGAGTATTCAATAGGTTATAATTAAAAGCTCGCTTCGCCGAGCGACACCTACATTTTTCAATCAGGCGCTGGCTCTATCAAACTGGGGCTACGTCGTTTTTTACGAAAGAGAGTTTGACATGGCGATCAACGTCGCGCAAAGAGCGCAGATCATGAGCGATTACCAGCGTGCCGCTGGCGACACGGGTTCTTCCGAAGTCCAGGTAGCCTTGCTCACCGCGCGCATCAACGACCTCACCGGGCACTTCAAGGAGCACGTCAAGGATCACCACTCGCGGCGCGGTTTGCTGCGCATGGTCAGCCGCCGCCGCAAGCTGCTCGACTACCTCAAGCGCACGGATGCGGACAGCTACCGTGCGCTGATTGCCCGCCTCGGCCTGCGCAAGTAAGCCCGCGCACCGAACCGCTACGCGGTCGGGAATGCAAATGAACCGGATCGATGACGGCGGCACAAGCCTTTGCGGGCTGTGCCGCTGTTCTTGTTTTTACCGTACTTCAAGCTTTAGCTATTCGGGGCGCGTCGCTTTAGCTGCGTACCGGTGTCGTGGGTGCGTTCGCGCCGCGCCGAACTATTGAGAGAGAAAGGGAATTAATGTTTAACGTTGCCAAGAAGACTTTTGCCTACGGCGCCCATCAAGTTACTCTGGAAACCGGCGAGATCAGCCGCCAGGCCGGGGGGGCGGTCATGGTGTCGATGGACGATACCGTCGTTCTGGTTGCCGTGGTCGGCGCGAAGACGGCCAAACCCGGCCAGGATTTTTTTCCGCTGACCGTCGACTATATGGAAAAAACCTACGCTGCCGGCAAGATCCCCGGCGGATTTTTCAAGCGCGAAGGCCGTCCATCGGAAAAGGAGACCTTGACTTCCCGTTTGATTGACCGCCCGATTCGCCCGCTGTTCCCGGAAGGTTTTTATAACGAAGTGCAGGTGGTCGCGACGGTGATGTCGCTCAACCCGGAAATCGACCCCGATATTCCCGCGTTGATCGGTGCGTCGGCCGCGCTTTCGATTTCTGGAATCCCCTTCGATGGGCCGATTGGCGCGGCTCGTGTCGGTTACATCAACGGCCAGTATGTTCTCAACCCGACCAAGACCCAGCTCCAGTCGACGCAGCTCGACCTGGTCGTCGCCGGCACGCAGTCGGCCGTGCTGATGGTCGAATCGGAAGCTCGGGAGCTCTCCGAGGAAATCATGCTCGGCGCCGTCGTATTTGGTCACGAGCAGATGCAGGCGGCGATCGGCGCCATCAACGAGCTGGTCGAAGAAGCCGGCAAGCCGGAATGGGAATGGGCGCCCGCCGCGAAAAACGAGGCTCTGATCGGGCGCCTGAACGAGCTGGCCGAGGCGGACTTGCAGGAGGCCTACCGCATTACCAGCAAGCAGCAGCGCAGCCAGCGCGTCAAGGATATCGTTAACAAGGCGGTCGACGTGCTGACCGTCGGCGACGGTGCTCCGGATGCCAATACCGTCAAGAACCTGTTTTTCGATATGGAGGCCAAGATCGTTCGCGGCCGCATTCTGGGCGGCGAGCCGCGCATCGACGGCCGCGACACGCGCACAGTCCGGCCGATCCGTATCCGCACCGGCGTGTTGCCGCGCACTCACGGTTCGGCGCTGTTTACCCGTGGCGAAACGCAAGCGCTCGTGGTTGCCACGCTCGGCACCGGCCGTGACGAACAGATCATCGATTCGCTGGCGGGCGAGTATCGTGACCGCTTCATGCTGCATTACAACATGCCGCCTTACGCTACCGGCGAGTGCGGTCGCGTGGGAACGCCGAAGCGCCGCGAAATCGGCCACGGCCGTCTCGCCAAGCGCGCCCTGCTCGCCGTGTTGCCGAAACAGGAAGATTTTTCCTACACGATGCGCGTGGTTTCCGAGATCACCGAGTCGAACGGTTCGAGTTCGATGGCGTCGGTTTGCGGTGGCTCGATCGCCCTGATGGATGCCGGCGTGCCGCTCAAGGCGCACGTCGCCGGCATCGCGATGGGACTCATCAAGGAAGGCAACCGTTTCGCCGTGCTGACCGACATCCTCGGCGACGAGGATCACCTCGGCGACATGGATTTCAAGGTGGCCGGCACCGACAGCGGTATCACCGCGCTGCAGATGGACATCAAGATTCAAGGCATCACCAAGGAAATCATGCAGGTCGCGCTGGCTCAGGCCAAGGATGCGCGCCTGCATATTCTCGGCGAGATGCAGGGTTCCGTGGCGGGTCACCGCGAAGAAGTATCGACCTATGCGCCGCGTCTTTACACGATGAAAATCAACCCGGAAAAGATCCGCGACGTGATCGGCAAGGGCGGCGCGGTGATCCGCGCGATTACCGAGGAAACCGGCACGACGATCGACATCAAGGAAGACGGCACGATCACCATCGCTTCGGTGAGCGGGGAAGCCGCCAATGCGGCCAAGGCGCGCATCGAGGCGATTACGGCCGACGTGGAAGTGGGCAAGGTCTACGAAGGCACGGTGCTTAAACTGCTCGACTTCGGCGCCATCGTCAGCATTCTGCCTGGCCGCGACGGGCTGCTGCACATTTCGCAGATCGCCAACGAGCGCGTCGGCCAGGTCTCCGACTACCTCAAAGAAGGCCAGAAGGTGCGTGTCAAGGTGCTGGAAGCCGACGAAAAAGGTCGCGTCCGCCTGTCGATGAAGGCGCTGGCGGCGGAAGAAGGCGGCGCTGCGCCACAGCCGGCACAGCAATAAGCAGAGCCCGCCGCAAGGCAACAAAAAAGGACGCCTCGGCGTCCTTTTTTGTTGCCGGCGCCCCGTTGCGGCAGAGGGTTATTTTGCGACCTGTTTTTCGCGGACTTCTTCGAGCGTCTTGCAGTCGATGCACAGCGTCGCGGTCGGACGCGCCTCCAGCCGTTTCAGGCCGATTTCGATGCCGCAGCTGTTGCAGTAGCCGTAATCGCCATCGTCGATGTGTGCCAGCGTTTCCTCGATCTTTTTGATGAGCTTGCGTTCCCGGTCGCGGTTGCGCAGTTCGAGCGCGATATCGGTTTCCTGGCTGGCGCGGTCGTTCGGGTCGGCGAAAACGGTCGCTTCGTCCTGCATCGTATGAACCGTCCGCTCGATGTCCTGTATCAGTTCCAGCTTCAGCGTGTCGAGAATTGTGCGGAAATGAGACAGCTGCTTGCTGTTCATGTATTCCTCCCCCTTTTTGGGTGCGTAGGGGGAAAATTGTTTGTGGAGCAATTCTTCAGCCATGTTCGGAGACCGTCCGTTTTTGCAAAAGTGCGTTAAGTATCATAAAAAACATCCCGCCACAAGCACCGAAACAAAATTTAGCGCCCATCGCCACCAAGGTCGAGATTTTGCCACTCTCCGTAAAACAAGCCTTCTATCGGACGAAAACGGGATTTGTAGGCCATCTTCCGGCTGTCGCGTATCCAGTAACCAAGGTAAAGATAGGGCAGACGGTTAGCCGCGCACTGGCCGATTTGCCAGAGAATGTTGTAGGTGCCAAAACTGGCGCGAGGAACATCAGGATCGTAGAAAGTATAAACCGAGGATAGCCCATCGTCCAATACATCTATGATACTGACCATGCGTAACGCATTGTTTTCACGGGGGTCGGAGAACTCGATCAGGCGCGTGTCGACGCGGCTTTGCAGCAGGAAGTGCGAATACTGCTCGTCGCTGTCCCGATCCATGCCGCCGCCGGCATGGCGCGCCGCCTGGTAGCGCAGGTAGAGATCGTAGTGTTTTTGAAAGAAATCGAGCGGCAGTTCGCGCGCTTGCAGGCCGACATGCGTTTTCAGGCTGCGTCGCTGGCCGCGGTCTGGCTGAAAACGGGTGACCGGCAGGCGCACCGGAACGCAGGCCCGGCAATTGTCGCAATGGGGGCGGTAGGTGAAGCCGCCGCTACGCCGGAAACCGGCGCGCACCAGCTCGCCATAGAACTCTCCGGTAATCAGGTGAGGTGGCGTCGCAACCTGAGAACGCGCCTTTTCGTCGGGCAGATAGCTGCATGTGTAGGGAGCCGTGGCGTAAAACTGGAGCAACGAGAAGGGCAGTCCGGAATCGTCGATGCGCGACATATGGTTTTAGACCCAGGGTTGGCTGGCGCCATCGGTCGGCCAGCGAACGGCCGGCTCCCCGATCCCGGCGAGCTCCCCGAGATGTCGGACGAAATCGGGGCGAGGTATCTCGCGGGCGCCGAGCGAGGCGAGGTGCGGTGTGTTCATCTGGCAATCTATCATGCCGAATCCCTGTTTCTCAAGAAAACGCGCGAGATGAGCGGCAGCGATCTTGGAGGCGTCGGTAACGTGGGAAAACATTGACTCCCCGTAGAATATTCGCCCTATCGCTACGCCGTAAAGGCCACCGACCAGTTCTCCATCCCTCCACGTTTCGGCCGAATGCGCGACGCCAAGATCGAACAAACGCCGGTAGGCAAGCTGGATTTCGCGCGTAATCCAGGTTCCGCTCTGCCCGTTTCTCGGTGTTTCGGCGCAGGCTCGGATCACGCTATCGAAAGCGCTGTCCAGCCTGATCTCGTGGTGCCCGCCGCGCAGCGTGCGGCGTAGCGAGCGCGAGACCTTGAACTCCGACGGAAAAAGCACCATGCGCGGGTCGGGGCTCCACCAGAGAATCGGTTGCCCGGCCGAATACCACGGAAAGACCCCGTTCCGGTAAGCCTCGACCAACCGTTGCGGCGACAGGTCACCGCCGGCGCAGAGCAGGCCGTTGGGTTGTGCCAGCGCCCGCTCCAGCGGCGGAAATGGCGCGTCGCCGTCAAGCCACGGGATCATCGGCGAAAGTCGATAGCTTCGCCGTGTGCGGGAGCGCCGCGAGGGGATGCCTTGAACGCCGCGACATCGTCCGGGCGCGGCGACACCTCGGCGCCGCAGCCCTTGCAGCCTTGGCCGCATTCCAGCGGAACCCCCAGTTCGAGGACGCCGGCTCCGACTTCGATAGGGTTGCCGTCAATGACCGCTCCCGGCAGGAAAACGCCCTGCCCGACAAAGTCGGTGACGAAACGGTTGCGCGGGCGGTGGTAGGCCGGTACGCCGTATCCCACTGTGCCGGCCATTTCCCCGAGACCGGCGATGCAAGGCAACAGCGTCTTTTTGCCGCAATCCGACGGGTCGAGCAGGCAAGCGATGCCGCAGCTCTCAACGGCAAAGCTGACGCCGTCGACGACGGTGTGCTGTCCGTAGCGCTGGAGGATGCCTTCTGGTTCGAGGTGAGCCATCGGAAAAGTGACCGGGTGATTTGGGGCTGCGGCGAATTCTTCTCGCCGGATCAAAATTATAATTCGCATTTACGGGGCGCAAGTATGATCGCGAACCGTTTCGACCTGTTGCCGCTCGCCCGATGCCGGGCGAGCGGCTGTTTCCCGGTTTTAGCGGGCAGAAACGACACGGAGAATGGTTGAAGTTCCGGCGATTTGTATGATTTAATCGGACGGCCGAAGGAAAGTCCGAATATGGCGACGATAAACACCCACGAAGACACCACGGGGACACCCACGAGGAGGATCATCTTGAAATCCAGAACCATCGCTATTCTGCTGGCTGCGGCCGGCCTTGTTTCTATTGCCGGTACGGTTCAGGCGCAAAGCGCCGCAGATCGGGTTTATGTCATCGATGCGCGCAACGAAGTGGCGAAGAGCGGTACCGGCCTTTGCTGGCGCACGGGCTACTGGACTCCGGCCGCCGCCGCCAACGATCCGGCAGGCTGCACCTGCGACAAGGATCTGATGCCGAAAAGCAAGTGCGATGCGGCGGCGCCTCCGGCCGGCGCTTCCACCGCTGCGGCGCAGGGCGCAGCAGCCGCGCCGGCGCCCGCTCCGACAAAAGCGGTGACGCTGGGCGCCAAGGAGCTGTTCGCGTTCAATTCGGCGGCCCTGTCCAAAGGCGGCGCGGCGGAGATCGACAGGCAGGTCATCGACAAGCTGCCGGCGCTGGGCAAGGTGACGTTCGTGATGGTCACCGGCCATACGGATCGTATCGGTTCGCACCAGTACAACCAGAAACTGTCGGAAAAGCGCGCCGATGCCGTCAAGGCCTACCTCGTCAAGAAAGGCATGAAGGCGGAGACGATAGAAACGATGGGCGCCGGCAAGACGCAGCCGGTACCGGGCGTTTCCTGCAAGGACGATTTGCCGCATGCCAAGCTGGTCGAGTGTCTGGCGCCCAACCGCCGGGTGGTAGTCGAGATCAAGGCCGAGCCGAAGTAGGGATCGTCCGACCCCCCCGACCCCGACCGACGCGGGGTTTTTTGGTGCGCCCCATGCAGAGCATCGACCTGTTGATTCGCCCGCGCTGGCTGGTGCCCGTAGCGCCTGCCGGGGTCGCCTTGCACGATCATGCGGTGGCCGTCGACCGGGGTCGGATCCTTGCCGTCCTGCCCGGTGCGGAAGCGCTGCAACGCTACCGGCCCAAGGTCGAACGGGTGCTGGACAAGCATATCCTGATCCCCGGGCTGGTGAACCTGCATACCCATGCGGCGATGAACCTGCTGCGCGGCCTGGCGGACGACCTGCCGCTCATGGAATGGTTGCAAAACCATATCTGGCCCGCCGAGGCCAGATATGTTTCCGCCCGGTTCGTGCTCGACGGCACCCGGCTGGCCTGTGCGGAAATGCTGCGTGGCGGCATTACCTGCTTCAACGATATGTACTTTTTTCCCAAGGCGGCTGCCAGGGCGGCGCTCGACGCCGGAATGCGTGCCGCCATCGGGTTGATCGCGCTGGATTTTCCGAGCGCCTACGCGGCCGATGCCGACGACTACCTGGCCAAGGGTCTGGACGTGCGCGACGAGCTGTGCGACAACCCGCTGATTTCGTTCTGTCTTGCCCCGCACGCCCCCTACACGGTGAGCGACCGCTGCTTTTCGCGAATACTCACGCTGGCCGAACAGATCGACCTGCCGATCCATCTGCATCTGCACGAAACGGTACATGAGATCGACGGTAGCGCGCGCAACTTCGGCGTGCGTCCGATCGAGCGTTTGCGCCGCCTAGGCCTGCTCAGTCCCGGTCTGCTCGCCGTGCATGCCGTCCACGTCAACGCGGAGGAGATCGGGTTGCTCGCCGAACACGGATGCTCGGTGGCGCATTGCCCGAGCTCCAACCTCAAGCTGGCGAGCGGGATCGCGCCGGTCGCCGGGATGCTTGAACGCAATATCAACGTCGGGCTTGGCACCGATGGCGCGGCCAGCAACAACCGGCTCGACCTGTTCCAGGAAATGCGTCTGGCCGCCCTGCTCGCCAAAGGACAGAGCGGGCGCGCCGAAGCCGTCGACGCGCACCGGGCGTTGCATATGGCGACCTTGGCCGGCGCCCGCGCGCTCGGCCTCGACGCGACAACCGGCTCGATCGAAGCGGGCAAATCCGCCGATCTGTGCGCGCTCTGTTTCGACGATATTGCCCTGACGCCTTGTTACGATCCGGTGTCGCACCTCGTCTACGCGGCCGGGCGCGAGAACGTTTCCGATGTCTGGGTGGCCGGCGAGATTCGTGTAGAAAACAACAAACTGTGTGAAAATGGCGCAAGCGAGTTGATAAAACTGGCCGTCTTATGGCAGAATAAAATCTGTCCGCGCAATATATGACGACTACGAGGCGTAACAGGCTGTGCGGATCCATGCCGCAGGCGCTAACTAACGAGGGAAAACCTGATGAACAAAATTGCTAAACATTCTTTGATGGCCGCGCTGATCGCCGCTCTCGGCCTCGGCGCTACGCTGGTACAGGCGCAAACCGCAGCCGACCGCGTGTATGTGATCGACGCCAGAAACGAAGTGGCCACGAGCGGTACCGGCCTGTGCTGGCGTACCGGTTATTGGACGCCGGCCGCCGCCGCCAACGATCCGGCCGGTTGCAAGTGCGACAAGGATTTGCTGCCCAAGGAAAAATGTGCACCGGCGGCGGCAGCGGCCGGCGCCTCCACTGGCGCCCAGCCCGCCGCCGCCGGCGTGAAACCGTCCGCCGAGAAGATCACCCTCTCCGCAGATGCGCTGTTCGACTTCAACAAGGCTGTTTTGCGCCCCGAAGGCAAAGCCAAGCTCGACGAGCTCGCCGCCAAGGTCAAGGGCATCAAGCTTGAGGTCATCATCGCCGTCGGCCACGCCGACCGTATCGGTGGCGACGCCTACAACCAGAAGCTGTCCGAGAAGCGCGCCGCTGCGGTCAAGGAGTATCTGGTCAGCAAGGGCACCGAAGCCAACCGTGTTTACACCGAAGGCAAGGGCAGCAAGCAGCCGGTTACCAAGGCCGATCAGTGCAAGGGGCCGAAGAGCGCGAAGGTTATCGCCTGCCTGCAGCCTGACCGTCGCGTCGATATCGAAGTTATCGGCACCAAGTAAGACATCCAGTCTCGGAAAAGCCCTGCTCTGGCAGGGCTTTTTTGTTGCTTTTTTGTTTTATCGCCCATCCTTCACAAGCACAATGACCAACGCCGATCCGAGCGAACTCGACAAATTCAGCCAACTCGCCCATCGCTGGTGGGATCCGAACAGCGAATTCAAGCCGTTGCACGAAATCAACCCGCTTCGCCTGGAATGGATCGATAGCCATGCCGGGCTTGCCGGAAAGAAGGTGCTGGATATCGGCTGCGGCGGCGGGATTCTCTCTGAAAGCATGGCTCGGCGCGATGCTGCGGTAACGGGTATCGATCTTTCGGACAAGGCGCTCCGCGTTGCGCGCCTGCACCTCCTGGAAAGCGGTGCAAGCGCGACCTACCGGAAAATATCGGCGGAGGATCTGGCCGTCGAAGCCCCCGGAACCTATGATGTCGTGACCTGCATGGAGATGCTGGAGCATGTCCCGAACCCGGCCAGCACCGTTGCCGCCTGTGCCGCGCTGGTCAAACCCGGGGGGCATGTTTTCTTCTCGACCATCAACCGCAACCCCAAGGCCTACCTGCTGGCCGTGATCGGCGCCGAATATATTTTCCGCATGTTGCCCAAAGGCACGCACGAGTACGCGAAGTTCATCAAGCCGTCGGAACTCTCGCGCTGGGCAAAAAGCGCCGGCCTTGAACCCGACGAACTGATCGGCATGAGCTACAACCCGTTATCGCGGGAATACTTTCTTGGACGGGATGCCGGGGTCAACTACCTGCTGCATGCGGTACGGTCTTTTTGAGGCGGGGTGCCCGGCGTTCCGGCAATAGCTCGAAAGCATATTACAACGGCTCTGGTTCTAGGGTTATTGCCCGTTTACATCAAAGACATCGGCCTGGTGGGGCGGGAAAATGCGCGTGTAGTGTCCCACCATTCTTGATTTGATGCAAAGGAGATTTTCATGCACGCCTGCGACCAGCCGACCCCCGAGGCTCTTTATCCGTTTGACGCCCGAGGCGTCGCCAAGCGCTTTCGCCATGCGGCGATATTCGGCGCGCTCGATGCCTTGCAGCCCGGCGAAACCATGCGCTTTTGCAACGACCACGACCCCTTGCCGTTGCTCGTCCAATTGCAGGCCCGTTACGGCGACGGGCTTGGTGTACGTTATGTACAGCGCGAGCCGGGCGCGATTGTCATCGATTTCGCCAAACTGCGGTAGCCTGGGTAGGTGCGGGGCGGCGGGGCATTGATCTACCTCGGGCTTTCCGCCGTCGCCGCATTTGTCGCAACGTTCGCCCTGCTGCTTTCCGGTGCGCCGCCGTTGGCGGCCGCGCACGCGGTGTTTGCCTTCGGCATCGTCCCCCTGATTTTCGGCGCGGTTTCCTATTTTGTACCGGTCTTGACGCGCGGTGGCAAAGCGCATCGCGCGGTGTCTCTTGCGCCGCTGTTGCTGCAACTGGCCGGCTTGTCGGCCGTTCTCCATTTTGGCGGAATTGCCGGGAGATGGGCGCTGCACGCGGCGGCGGGCGCGGCGTTGCTGGTTGCTCTGGCTTTTTGCGGCTGGTTGATTGTCCGTGCGCGCCGCACCTTGGGGCAGCCGCACTCCGGCTGGCGATGGTATCTGGCGGCGGCCGCGATGCTGTCGGCCGCTCTCGCGGCCGTGCTGCTGCTCGATCTGTGGCCCGGCGCGTACCGCGAGCTGCGGCTGCTGCACCTGCATCTGAATGCGCTCGGCTTCGTCGGGCTGAGCGCGATCGGCACTTTGCAGGTGCTGCTTCCCACCGCGCTCGGCGACCCGGACGCGGGCGCGGCTTCCCGCTTGCGCGGCGACTTCCGGTATTTCGCCGGCGCCGTGCTGGCCGTTGCCGTGGGCGCCGGTTTTTCGTTGCCGCTGGCTTTGGCCGGCGCATTTGTGCTGGTATCCGTCGTTTTGCGCTTGGCGCTGGGCTGGCTGCATGTTTACGGTCTGCGCAGGATTGTCGGCGATGGCGCTTCTGTGGCGCTGGCCGCCGCCTTGTGCGGCTTCATGCTTCTTGTCCTGTCCGGTGTCCTGCATGCTTTCGGCCGGATTGCCGGGCGGGATGCGGGTGCGGCGTTCGCGGTGCTCTTCCTGTTGCCGCTGGTTACCGGCGCCCTGTCACAGCTACTGCCGGTGTGGCGCTGGCCCGGGGTGAAAAGCCAGCAGCGCGGGCAGATGCGCGCGCTGCTGGCGGGCGGTGGGCGCGTGCGCGCCGCGTTTTTTCTGACCGGGGGCGCAGCCATCGCGCTGGGAAGCGCGGAAGGGTTTTGGCTGGCCGCTGTGGGGTTGTCGCTGTTCGTCGTCAGGTTGCTGAAATCATTTCGTCTCGCGTAATTTTCCGCCGCGCCTCAAGATTTTCCCGCCGGCGCCGTATTTCCAGTCAAGGGCGCCAGATTGTGGCGCGGATGACGGAGGCGGAAAATGAACCACGATCAAACAGCAGGCATGTGCGCGAGTAGTCTCGCGGTGCGTCGCCAGGATCGTCGTCACGCGCGGCCGATGTACGCGCTGCCGGTCCGCCCGATTCCGCTGCCGCTGTTCCACGCGGCGCCGCATGCTCCCGTTTCCCTGCCGCCCAGGGTGACGGACGGGGCGGGCATGTTCGAGTTGATGGCCGCCAGGCGGCGCATCGCCGAACTCGAGGCCGAGCTGTCGGCGGCGCGCGATGTCGCGTCGACCGACCCGTTGACCGGCGTGCTGAACCGCCGGGGTCTGGACGCGGCCTTCCGGCGCGAGTTGGCGCGCGCGCGCCGCAGCGGTGCCGGACTGGCGCTGGCGCTGATCGATCTCGACGATTTCAAGCGCCTGAACGATGTGCACGGCCATCAGGTAGGCGACCGGGCGCTGGTGCATCTGGTCGATGTCCTGCGCGCGGCGATGCGCCCGGCGGACATGATCTCGCGCTTCGGCGGCGAGGAGTTCGTGCTGCTCCTGACCGATACCGCGCTGGCCGATGCCGTTGCCGCGCTCGAACGCTTCCAGCGCGAGCTGGCCGCGCAGCCGCTCGCCGGCGATCTCATCCGGCTCGCATTCAGCGCCGGTATCGTGATGTGCGACGAAACCGTCTCGCTGGACGAGTCGATTCGCCGCGCCGATGCGGCGACCTATGCGGCCAAGCGGGCCGGCAAAAACCGCGTGATGGCCGGCTGAGGCGCGGGGTCGGCGAACCCCCTGGCGAAACATCTGGCCGCAGCTCCGGCCGACGCTTCGGAGCATGGTAAACTGGCAGATTGGCGGATACCTCGCCCCACTCCTTCCGGTTTTTACCATGCGCTATCTTTCGACTCGCGGCGATTCCAGCTCGCCGACACCAACCTTTACCGAAATTCTGCTCGGCGGCCTGGCGCCCGACGGCGGCCTTTATCTGCCCGAAACCTATCCGCAAGCGAGCGCGGCGGAGCTGGCCGAATGGCGCGGGCTGCCTTATCATGCCCTGGCGTTTCGCATACTGTCGAAGTTCATCGACGACATCCCGGCCTGCGATTTGAAGAGCATCGTCGACCGCAGTTACACGGCCGCCGCTTTCAGCCATTGCCGGCCGGGGCGCGACGCCGGCGACATCACGCCGCTGACGACGCTGGAACCGGATTTCCATCTCCTCGAACTGTCCAACGGCCCGACGCTGGCGTTCAAGGACATCGCGATGCGGTTGCTCGGCAATCTGTTCGAGTACGTACTGGCGAAAAAGGGCGAAGCGCTGAACATCCTCGGCGCCACGTCGGGCGACACCGGTTCGGCGGCCGAATACGCGATGCGCGGCAAGCGCGGCGTGCGCGTCTTCATGCTCTCGCCGCACGGGCGCATGAGCCCGTTCCAGCGCGCGCAAATGTATTCGCTGCAAGACGACAATATTTACAACATCGCCGTGCGCGGCATGTTCGACGACGCGCAGGACATCGTCAAGGCCGTTTCCAACGACCACGAGTTCAAGGCGCGCTACAAGATCGGCGCGGTCAACTCGATCAACTGGGCGCGCGTCGTCGCGCAGATCGTCTATTACTTCAAGGGGTATTTCGCGGCCACCCGCTCCAACGCGGAAACCGTCGATTTTGCCGTGCCGTCGGGCAACTTCGGCAACGTTTGCGCCGGCCACATCGCGCGCATGATGGGCCTGCCGATCGGCCGTCTGGTGGTGGCCACCAACGAGAACGACGTGCTCGACGAATTTTTCCGCAGCGGCGTTTACCGGCCGCGCGCGACGGCCGAGACGCACGCCACGTCGAGCCCGTCGATGGACATCTCGAAGGCGTCGAATTTCGAGCGTTTCGTGTTCGATCTGGTCGGACGCGACCCGGCAGCCGTGCGCGAACTATGGGCCAAGGTCGACGCCGGCGGAAGTTTCGATCTCTCCGAGACGCCCTATTTTGCCGGGCTGGCGCAGTTCGGCTTCGTTTCCGGCAAGAGCGGCCACGCCGACCGTCTGGCAACGATACGCAGAACCTACGAGCAATACGGGGTGATCGTCGATACCCATACGGCCGACGGCGTCAAGGTCGCCGCCGAGTGGCGCATTCACGGCGTGCCGATGATCGTGCTCGAAACGGCGCTGGCGGCAAAGTTCGAGGAAACTATCGTCGAGGCGCTCGGCCGTGCGCCGGAACGTCCGGCCGATTTACGGGGCATAGAAAACCTGCCGCAGCGCGTCGTGACGATGGACGCCAGCGTCGATGCGGTCAAGAATTTCATCAGGAGCCACGCAGACGCCTGAAGCGCCCGAACCGCCAAAATTCTCTGCCGCTACAAATAGATCACGAACGGGAAAACGACCACAGCCAGCACCAGCACCAGCCATTCCAGGTTGTGCCGTTCCAGGAAGCCCGTGAAATGCAAGACCAAAATGGTGATGGCGACCACGTAAAACAGGGCAAACAGCATGGCGCTTCCTTTCCTGAGGTTTGGTCGGCACGGCTGTTGATCCGACACAGCAGCCCGACTTCTCGCCGATTATATCGGAACAGTATTTCCGGGTTGTAGAGAATCCAAATAACTTCCCGGTTCCTGAAAACGCATCGAGAGATCCAGCGCGCGCACGTCCTTGGTCAGCGCGCCGACCGAAATGCGGCCGACGCCGGTTCCGGCGATGTCGCGCACGGTATCGAGGCTCACGTTGCCCGACGCTTCGAGCACGGCGCGGCCGGCGGCGACGCGCACCGCCTCGCGCATTTGCTCCAGGCTCATGTTGTCGAGCAGGATCATGCCGGCGCCGGCGGCAAGCGCTTGCCGGAGCTCATCCAGCGTCTCGACCTCGACCTGGATGAACTGGCAACGCCCGGCCGCGTCGGCCGCAACGCCGTTCGCCGCCTTCAACGCGGCGGCGATGCCGCCGGCCGCCAGGATGTGGTTTTCCTTTATTAGAATGCCGTCGTAGAGGCCGAGCCGGTGGTTGCCGCCGCCGCCGCATTTGACGGCGTATTTTTGCGCGAGGCGCAGCCCGGGAATCGTCTTGCGCGTGTCGACGATTTGCGCGCGCGTGCCGGCGACGGCATCGGCGTATTGCCGCGCCTTGCTGGCGACGCCGGAAAGCAGTTGCAGGAAATTGAGCGCGCAGCGTTCGCCGGTCAGCAGCGCGCGCGCCCGGCCTTCGATCTCGCAGAGCAACTGGCCGGGGGCGACGCGGTCGCCGTCGGCCGCGCTCCAGGCAACCCGCGCGGTCGGGTCGAGCTGCCTGAAACATTCGTCGAACCAGGCCGTGCCGCAGAGGACGGCGTTTTCGCGCGAGATGATCGTGGCGCGGCCGCCGCCGGCGGGGACGAGCCGGGCGGTCAGATCGCCGCTGCCGATATCTTCGGCGAGGGCGGTGGCGACGTTGCGCCCGATTTCGTCGGCGAGCGCGGAAAAAGGAGTGGGGTGTTTCATGAAAAGGGTGTGATGGGAGAAGATCGGCCGATTTTCCGTGAAGTTGCCGTCGAGCGGAAGCCCCCGAGTATAGCGCCAAGGTGACGTGCCGGCCGCCCCGCTTTGCCGGAAAACATTAGCTTTTTCTTCTTGTTGCACATTTTACGTATCCGGCAATAGAATGCGCCAAGAACCATTTTGATGGATAAATAATGGCAGGGAAGTATTGATGGCCGGTGTTTCACACGAACAGCCCGTTTTTGTCTGGGATGTCCGCTATGAAACCGGGATCGAGATGGTCGACGCACAGCACAAGCGGCTCATCAGCCTGCTGAATACGCTGGGGGATCTGTACGCCCGTGGCGCCCCCGAATCTCTGGTGAAGAGGTTCGTCAACGCGATGGCGGCCTATGCCGTTTATCACTTCCGCGAGGAAGAGGGTCTGATGCTCCGGTACGGCATCGATACCGGGCACGAAGCCTCGCACAAGGCCAGCCATGCGGCTTTTGGCGCCGAGGTGCAGCTTGCGCTCGAAAAATCCGGGCAGACGCCGATGCAGGTGGCGGGCGAGCTGCTGACCTTTCTCACCAAATGGTTGATTTTCCACATCCTGGATACGGATCAGCGCATGGCTGCCGAGATCCATGCGTTGCAGGCCGGCGCCTCGCCCGAACACGCGCGCGAGATCGCAGAAGGGGCGATGAGCGACCAGAATTCGGTGTTGCTCGTCGCGTTGAACCAGCTTTATGAGAATTTGTCCGCCCGTACCCATGCCTACTGGGACGCGGCGCATAGCCTGAAAAGCGAAATCGCGGTGCGCAAGCGCACCGAAGCGGAGCTGGCCGACCGGCTGCGCGAGTTGAGCTGTCTGTCGGAGATGGCTATCGTGATGGAGAGCCGCTGCCTCAGCCTGAACAAAACGCTTGAGGAAATCGTCAAATTGCTGCCTGGCGCCTGGACGATCCCGGTCGGCGTCCGTTTGCAGTGTCCGCTGGGCACCTTCGATTCTTGGACAAACGCTCAGGCCACGCCGCGCGCGCAGGTGGTTTTGCGCGTGGACGGCAACCCCTACGGACACTTGGCGCTCTATACCGTGGACGGTGGCTCGACCGGTGAAACGCCGCGCCTGCAAACGCTTCAGGACGAGGTGTTGCTGGACAACTTCGGCGAGCGCATCGGCAGCTATATCGAACGTTGTTTCGCGCAGGACGCCCGCCGCAAGCTGTCGATAGCGCTCGATCAAAGCCCGATGTCGACCATCATCACGGATCGGAACGGGGTCATCGAGTACGTCAACCTGTATTTCTCCACGCTGACCGGGTATTCCCCGCAGGAAGTCATCGGGCAGAGACCGAGCATCCTGAAATCCGGTTACACCACCGACCAGGGATACCAGGAATTGTGGAAAACGATCCTGGGCGGAGAACGGTGGCGCGGCGAGTTTTTCAACCGCAAAAAAGACGGGGAAATGTATTGGGAGTCGGCCGATATTTCGCCGATCTTCGGGGAAGGCGGCGAAATCACCCATTTTCTTGCCGTCAAGCAGGACATTACCGAGCGCAAAACGGCCGAGCAGAACTTGCAGGCCAGCCATTTCCGGCTATCGACCTCGCTCGAAGCGCTACAGGATCACGCGCGGGAAATGCAGGTCATCAGCCGGATGACCGATTTGATCCAGACCTGCATGATCCAGGAAGAGGCGTGCCGGGTCGTCGAAGACGCGGCCGGCCAGCTGTTCCGCGGCCTGGGCGGCTCGCTGGCGCTGAAGAGCGGACACGAGGGGTGCCTGGATACGGTGGCGACCTGGGGGCAAGGGTACGAGGCGGAACAGATTTTCGCCTACAACGATTGCTGGGGAATGCGGCGCGGCCACCCGCACGATGTCGAAGCCGGCAGCCGCTCGGTGCGCTGCAAACACATCGTCGACAAGGACAACGGCGCGTATTTTTGTCTGCCGATGAGCGTGGTCGGCGAAACGCTGGGCCTGGTGACGCTCAAGCGCCCGCCCGCAGACATGGACTGGGCGGTCGGCGAGTGGCGCCAGCTGGCGGTGTCTTTCGCCGAGTCGATCAAGATGTCGATCTCCAACCTCAAGCTGCGCGAAGCGCTGCGCGAGCAGGCCATCCGCGACCCGCTGACCTGCCTCTACAACCGGCGTTATCTGGAAAGCGTCCTGCCGCGCGAGCTGAACCGCTCGGTGCGCTTGCAGCGCCCGATCTCCGTGGTGATGGTGGACATCGACCACTTCAAGCGCTTCAACGATACCTACGGCCACAAGGCGGGCGATGCGGTGCTCGAAGCCGTGGCGCGCAATATGCAGGAATTTTTGCGCAACAGCGATCTGGCGTGCCGCTACGGCGGCGAGGAATTTCTCATCCTGCTCTCGGAAATGGACGGAGAAAGCGCCGTCCGGCGGGTCGAGCGCCTGCTGGAGCGCGTTTCGCTGTTGGCCATCGAAATCGAAGGGCTGGGGCTGCCGACGATCACGTTTTCGGCCGGCGTCGCCAGTTGCCCGCAGCACGCGGTGCAGCAGGAACAGTTGATCGGTTTGGCCGACGCGGCGATGTATGCGGCCAAGAACAGCGGCCGCAACCGGGTCGTGCTTTACGGCCACCAGGCGCTGGATCAGGCCAAGGCCGGCGGCAGAAGGTGAGCCGATCATCCGCTTGCGCACTACGGGCCAGTAGTCAGCACGCCGGACGGTGAGGAAGGAACCGCATCGTCCGGCGCCGCCGATGCTACGGGGGGCGCCTGCCCGGCCGTCAGTCCGCTAGCGGTTTAGCGCCCAGGCGCCCAGGGTTTCGTAGCTCGCGCCCCGCTCCGACAGCCGGGAGCGCAGCAGCACAAATTGCTCGTAGCGCCAGGGGGGTTGCGACACCTTTAACCCGTCCAACCGGATTGGCGCGCGCTCCACCTTGCGCACCAGCGTGACGTGCGGGACAAACGGGCGAACCGGCAACGGATAGCCTTTTTCCCGCAGGCGCCTGACCAGGCGTCCGGCGAGCCTCCCGATCGCCGGCGGTACGCCGTCGCTCCCCGCCCAAAGAATCCGGTTGTGCGGCCAATAGGACAAGCGGTCGAGCCGCCAAGGCGCGGTTTCGAGCGGAGCGACCTCTTCCCGCACCTGGCCCGCCGCCGACATCAGGTCGGCCAGCTTGTCCTCGGCCACGTCGCCGACGAAAGCCAGCGTCAGGTGCAGCGTCGATCGCGCCGTCGCCCGGCCGCCGTAGCCGGCCGCCAGCCAGACCGCGATCTCGTGCAGGCGACCGGCGCAGGCGTCGTCCGGCCATAGGGCGAAGAAGACCCGGGCCGTCGCCGGTTTCATCTTCGCCGCTACGCCGGGCGCCGCGCGAGCAGCGTCCAGACGCCCGCCGCCAAGAGCAGAGCACCTCCGGCGAGGTTGAAGCGGCGGCGGGCGTTCGCCGAAGACAACAGCCGGCGCGCCGATGCGGCGAACACCGCGTAAAGCGTGGCGTTGATGATCGCCAGCACGACGAAGGTGGCGGCCAGCAACCAGAGTTGCCGGTTGACGTCGGCGCCCGCAACGACGAACTGCGGCAGAAAAGCCACGAAGAAGACGAGCCCCTTCGGGTTCAAGGCAGTCACCAGCCAAGTGTTGGCGAACAGGCGCCAGCGCGGATGCGGTGCCGCCGGTCTGCCCACCGCACCGCCGGCCGGGGCGCCGCCGCGCAAAAGCCTGGCGCCCAGATACAGCAAGTACAGGCCGCCGGCCGCCTTGAGGGCGGAGAACCAGGCCGCCGAAGCCGCGAGCAGCGCGCCCAAGCCCAGCAACGATAGCGCCAGCGCCGCCGAGTCGCCGAGCGCGACCGCCGCGACCAGCGGCGCGTTCGCCCGCCGGCCGTAAGCTATCGAATAGCTGATGACGGTCAGGATGGTCGGGCCGGGGATGACGAGCAGCACGGCGGAGGCGAGAACGAAGGCGAGCCAGAGTTCGAGGGGCATGGCGTTTACGCTCCGGGCGCCATGCCGGTCGGGGCGACGCCGCCCAGCCAGCCTTCCAGCTCGTGCGGCGGCTTGGGGTGCGCGTAGAGATACCCCTGGCAGACCACGCATCCCGCGTCGCGCAGCAGGGTCGCCTGGCCTTCCGATTCGACGCCTTCGGCGATGGTGTCGAGGCCGAGCGATTGCGCCAGGGCGATGACCGTGCGCACCACCAGCGCGTCCTTCGCGTCGTGTTCCGACTGGGTGACGAAGCTCTTGTCGATCTTGAGCAGGTCGATCGGCAAATGGCGCAGCCGCGATAGGCTGGAATAGCCGGTGCCGAAGTCGTCGATGGCGATGACGACGCCGACCCGATGCAGCTGCTGGAGCACCGCAGAGACCCGTTCGGGATCGGCCATCAGCGTCGTTTCGGTCAGTTCGATCTGGAGCGCGGTGGCCGGCAGGCCGTGTTCGGCGAGCAGCGCTTGCACCCGCTCCGCCAGCCCGGATTTTTCGATCTGCTGGGGCGATACGTTGACGGCCACCGGCAGCACGATGTTGCGCGCGACCCAGAGCGCTGCCTGGCGGCAGGCTTCGGCCAGCACCCAGTCGCCGAGCGGCAGGATCAGCCCGGTTTTCTCGGCGAGCGCGATGAACTCGGCCGGCTGCAGCAGGCCGCGACGCGGGTGCTGCCAGCGCACCAGAGCCTCGACGCCGAGCATCCGGCCGTCGGTGAGGCAGACTTTGGGCTGGTAGTGCAGCACCAGCTCGTTGCGTTCGAGGGCGTCGCGCAGATCGTTTTCCAGCGCCAGGTAGGCGTTGACTTCGTGCAGCATGTCGTCGCAGAAGAAGCGGTAGGTGTTCTTGCCCGCCGCCTTGGCCGCGTACATGGCGGTGTCGGCGTGCTGCATCAGCGCCAGCGCGCTACCGCCGTCCTGCGGGTAGAACGCCATGCCCATCGACGCGCCGACGCGCAAGGTATGGCCTTTCAGCGTCATCGGGCGGGCGATGTCGACGAGCATTTCGTCGGCCAGCCCGGCGCAGCATTCGGCGTTGCCCAAGTCTTCCATCAGCACGACAAACTCGTCGCCGCCGAGGCGCGCCACGGTGTCGGTGCCGCGCCGCATGAAGCTTTGGATACGCGCGGCGGCTTCCTGCAACAAGAGGTCGCCGGTGTCGTGCCCGAGGCTGTCGTTGACCGCCTTGAATCCGTCGAGATCGATAAAGGTGACGGATAGCTGGCCGCCGTCGCGGCGCGCGCGCTCGACGGCGTGCGCCAGCCGTTCCTGGAACAAGGCACGGTTCGGCAGGCCGGTCAGTGCGTCGTGGAAGGCCAGATGGTGCACCCGCTCGTCCGCCCGGTGGCGGTCGGTGATGTCCCGGAAGACCGCGACATAACTCGCCGACAGGCCTCCGGCCTCCGGAATGCGGTTGATGGTCAGCCATTCCAGATAGGCCTCGCCGCTCTTGCGCCGGTTCCAGACTTCGCCCTGCCAGCGGCCGGCGTCGAGCAAAGTCGCCCACATCGTCCGGTAAAACGCCGCCTCGTGGTGCTCGGACTTGAGCAGGCTGGGTTTGTTGCCGATCGCCTCTTCGGCGCTATAGCCGGTGATTTCGGTAAAAGCGGGGTTGACGCCGACGATCACGCCGTGTTCGTCGGAGATCATCGCGCCCTCGCTGGTGTTTTCGTACACGCTGGAGGTCATGCGCAGCTCGGCGGTGCGCGCCAGCACCCGTTGCTCCAGATCTGCGTTCAGGCCGGTCAGCGCGTTTTCCTTGTCGGCGATGCTCCGCAGCATGTGGGCGAACGCTTCGGTCAGCGCGCGGATGTCGGTCCAGCCTTGAGCCGGTAGCGCCACGCTGCGCGCGCCGCGGGAAAAGGCTTCGGCCGCCGCGGTGAGCTGCGCCAGCGGCGCGAACGCGCGGCGGATCAGCAGCAGCATCGCGATCAGCATCAGGGTGCCGGCCAGCAGGCCGCCGAGCAGCAGCTTGCCCCGGCTGGCGGCCAGCACCGGCGCCAGCGCGGCGTCCGGGTAGCGGTACACCAGCACCAGAAAACGCTCCGGCACGCCGGGGTCAAAATGCACCCGGCGCGCCAGAAAATGGGCGTCGCCCAGCTCGGTCGGCGCGCCGAAGAACGCGCTTTTGGCCGCCGCGTCGGGCGCGAACAACGGCGTCAGCGCCGGAATGTCGCGCTGGATACGGTCGTCGCGACCCGGATCGAAACCGGACGCGCGGCCGTCTTCGGGCGCCGCGAGATAACGCCCGTACTGATCGGCGACATAGGACAAGGTGTTCGCCGGGTGGGGCACGCGGGCGAATTCGTCGAGCAGGGCGCCGATGTTCCAGTTGATGGCGACAATGCCGAACAGCTTGCCGTCGGCCGCGTAGACCGGCGTCGCGGCGCGCAAGGTGCGGACGTGCGGCGTCCGCACGACGCTGTGTTCCCGGGCCAGTTCGATCTCGGACAGATAGAGCCGGCCGGCCGCCAGGCGCGCGGCGGCGCGGAAATAATCCCGCTCGCCGGCGGCTTGCAGCGCGGCCGGCGGCGCTACCGCGATCCGGCCATCGGGCGTCCGGTCGACCCCGACCAGCTCGCGGCCGCCGCCGGCAACGCCGATGTAGCGCACCTGGGCGCATTCCGGGTTGGCCGCGGCGTAGGCCGAGAAAATCTCTTGCAGGCGAAGCTCCCATTCGTCCCACCGGTTGCGGTCGCGCGCGTCGAAGCCGCGATTGGCGGCGGCGCGGACGAGACCCTGGATCGGCGGCACTTGCGCCAGCAGCAGCGCGTCGCGGCGCAGTTGTTCGGTGGTGCGCAGGATGCGGGTGGCGCCCGCCGACAACTGCGTGTCCAGCTCGTCGCTAACTTCGGCGAACGCCGCGTCGCGTGTGTGGCTATCCAGCAAGACCAGCGTAAAGGCGAGGAACAGCGCCAGGAGGGTGAAGGCAAGCAGTTGTACGCGGGCGGTCAAGCTTCTATCTTGCGAGGACGGCATGTCGGGACTCTCTGTGCGGCAGTTCGGGTATAAGAAAAGTGGGGGGGGGTAACACCTCGGCACCCCGTTCCGTCATTCCCGCGCAGGCGGGAATCCCTAGCGCCTTCGTCCGAGCACCGCAGCACGGATTCCCGCCTGCGCGGGAATGACGGCGTTTTCGATGTGATGTGCACCGTGTGCCCGAGGTGTTACAAAGGGGGTGCAAATTCCTCTGCCACGCGCGCAAATCTACACCAATTGCCCCGGGTATTGGGTTGTTTGCAGTGTAAAGTTCGGTCGGGAATTTTCGTCGGCCACCCCGCCGCAAGCCGCATCGATACACGATTTGCAAGGGCAACGACCGAACGGTCGCGCCACGGTATTGTTCCGGCATCGGCGCTGGCCGGCCGCGCGTATTGTTTTCGGGAAGGTGCACGAGCATGAATATCCGGTTTGGTCGATATTTGACACTCTGCGTAGCCTTGTCGGGCGACCCGGCCATCGCGCTACCGGGATTTGGCGAGGTGCGCTCCGCGTATACGGAATCCGACGCTTGGCTGCTCGCGCGCGACGGCCGCCCGCTGCACAGCCAGCGCATCGACATGAGCGCGCGCCGCTTGCCGTGGACGCGCGTCGAGGAGGTTTCGCCGGCCCTGTTGCGCGCCTTGCTGGCGTCCGAGTACAAACGCTTCTACGAGCACGCCGGCGTCGATTGGGGCGCGGCGGCGGCGAGCGCCTGGCGCAATCTGTGGAACACGAAAACACGCGGGGCGAGCACCCTGTCGATGCAGCTCGTCGGGCTGCTGGAGGAGGACGCCACCCGGCGCGGGCGGCGCAGCTTCGCCGAAAAAGCGACGCAGGCGGCGGGTGCATTGTGGCTGGAACAACGCTGGAAGAAGGACGAGATTCTCGAAGCCTACCTCAACCTCGCCGGCTTTCGCGGCGAGCTGGTCGGCGTAGCAGCGATGAGTCGCGGGCTGTTCGGCAAGTGGCCGGACGGTCTGGACGAACGCGAGTCGGCGCTGGCGGTCGCTCTGCTGCGCGCGCCGGGGGCGACCGCGCAATGGGTGGCGACGCGCGCCTGCGGCGTTTTGCAGGTGATGGCGCAACTATCGCGCGGCAAATCGGGCGAATCGGGCAAACTCCGCCCGGCCGATTGCGCGGGGCTGGAGGCGCAGGCGCGCCTGGTTTTTTCGGGCGGACGGCGCGAAAGCGCGGAGAACGGTGGCTGGCTGGGCCGCGAGCAGTCGCCCGGCCTGGCGCCGCATCTGGCGCGCAAGCTGCTGGCGCAGCCCGGCGAGCGGCTGAAAAGCACGCTGGATCTCGACCTTCAGCGCTTCGCCAGCGCCGCGCTGCAACGCCAGTTGCGCGACCTCCTGCGGCAGAACGCCGAGGACGGTGCGGTGCTGGCCGTCGACAACGCGAGCGGCGAAGTGCTGGCCTGGGTCGGTTCCAGCGGGGCGTTGTCGGACGCGCCGCAGGTCGATGGCGTCGTCGCCCTGCGGCAGGCCGGTTCGACGCTGAAACCCTTCCTCTACGCGCTGGCGCTCGAACGGCGCGACCTGACCGCCGCGTCGCTGGTCGACGACTCGCCGCTGGCGGTGACGACCGGCAGCGGCTTGTACGTGCCGCAAAACTACGCGCCGCAGTATCGCGGCTGGGTCAGCGCGCGCATGGCGCTCGGCGGCTCGCTCAACGTGCCGGCGGTGCGCACGCTGGTGCGCATCGGGCCGGAGGTTTTTCGCGACCGCCTGCGCGCTTATGGTTTCGAGAGCCTGACGGAAAGCGGCGATTACTACGGCTTCAGCCTGGCGCTCGGCTCGGCCGAGGTGTCCTTGCTGATGCTCGCCAACGCTTATCGCACGCTGGCCAACGAGGGGCGATGGTCGCCGCTGCGCGCGACGCGCGGCGAGCCGCGCGCGCCGTGCCGGGAAGGCGGTTGCAGCGGCGTGTTCGACGGCTCGCCGCACCGGGCGGCGGGCGCCGCAGCGGCCTTCATAGCGACCGATATTCTCGCCGACCGCGCCGCGCGCGCCGGCACCTTCGGGCTCGAATCATGGCTCGCCACGCCCTATTGGAGCGCGGTGAAAACGGGCACCAGCAAGGACATGCGCGACAACTGGTGCATCGGCTTCTCGCGTCGTTACACGGTCGCCGTGTGGGTCGGCAACGCCGCCGGCCAGGCGATGCACGATGTGTCCGGCGTCTCCGGCGCGGCGCCGGTCTGGCGCGAGGTAATGGACTGGCTGCATCGCGGCGACGCCAGCGGACGCCCGGCCGTGCGCAGCGAAGCGCCACCGCCGCCGGCCGGCGTGCTGCGCCAGGCCATCCGCTTCGAGCCGGCCGACAAAATCCGCGAAGCCCCGCGCCAGGAATGGTTTGTCGCCGGCACCGGCATGAGCGTCGTGCGCCTGGCCGAACCCAAGGCGCTGGCGCGCATCGCGTATCCGGGGCAAGGCACGATCATCGCACTCGACCCCGACATCCCCCCCGAGCGCCAGCGCATCGTCCTGCAACTTTCCGGCAAACCGGACGCCGGCTGGCAATGGCGCATCGACGGCGAGACGCTGGGTAGCGCGGCGCGCGAGACGCTCTGGCGACCGCGACCCGGTAGACACCGGCTGGCGGTGGTCGAACGCGGGGGGAGGGAAGTAGAGGCGGTAGGGTTCGAGGTCCGCGCGTTGAAGGGGAAGGCGGGGAGGTGACGGATGCGCGGGCACTTAAGCCGCTTCGCGCCTCAACGGATAGCCCTGAATCAGGCCGCGTAGATACTGTTATCCAAGTCAAGCGAGCACCATGCCTACTGTAGTGTTGCATTCTGTTTAGAACTTAAACGGCTGTTGGCGCGAATGACCTTTTCCAGGATATCGCGAGCGCTTTTGGTCCAGATGAACGGCTTGGGTTTGGTATTGTGGTGAGCGATGTACTCATCGATGGCGTCAATC
>JACQYA010000125.1 GCA_016208425.1 Betaproteobacteria bacterium | reverse complement strand
ATCGACGACGACGCCAACCAGACCGGCCAGATGCTGGCCGCGCTGCTCGATTGGCCGCAGGCGACTTTTGCCTCGAAGGTCGTGGTTGCCGATGGCAAGGTGGCCGTTACCCGCGAAGTCGACGGTGGCCTCGAAACGCTGGAGATGGTCTTGCCCGCAGTCGTCACTACCGACCTGCGCCTGAACGAGCCACGTTATGCGACGCTGCCGAATATCATGAAGGCGAAAAAGAAACCGCTCGACACCACCAACCCTGCAACGCTGGGCGTCGACGTCGCGCCGCGCCTGAAGACGCTGAAGGTCGCCGAACCGCCCAAGCGCACCGCCGGGGTCAAGGTGGCCGATGTGGCCGATCTGGTGTTAAAACTCAAAACAGAAGCGAAGGTGATCTGAAATGGCGATCCTGGTTATTGCCGAACATGACAATGCGTCGATCAAGCCGGCGACGCTGAACGCGGTGACCGCCGCCGCCAGAATCGGCGGCGATATTCATCTGCTGGTGGCCGGAAGCGGTTGCGCGGCAGCCGCCCAGGCCGCCGCGCGGATCGTCGGCGTCACCAAGGTATGTGTCGCCGACGCGGCGCACTACGCCGATCAATCGGCCGAGAATCTCGCCGCGCTGGTGGTCGCCAACGCGGCCGGCTACCGCCACATCGTTGCTCCGGCCACGACCGGCGGTAAAAACTTCATGCCGCGCGTCGCCGCGCTGCTCGATGTGGCGCAGATCTCCGACATCGTTGCGGTCGAATCGGCGGATACCTTCGTTCGCCCGATCTATGCCGGCAACGTGCTGGCGACCGTGCAGTCGGGCGAACCCGTCAAAGTCGTCACCGTACGCACGACCGCCTTTGCAGCGGCGGCCGTCGGCGAGAGCGGCGCACCGGTCGAAACGCTTGCCGCCGCAGCCGATACGGGCAAGAGCAAGCGGGTCGGCCGCGAGCTGACCCAATCGGAACGCCCGGAGCTGACGGCCGCCAAGATCGTCGTTTCCGGCGGTCGTGGCCTGGGCAGCAGCGAGAATTACCACAAGCTGCTCGAACCGCTGGCCGACAAGCTGAACGCGGCGCTCGGCGCGTCGCGCGCGGCGGTCGACGCGGGTTTCGTGCCCAACGATTACCAGGTCGGCCAGACCGGCAAGATCGTCGCGCCACAGCTTTACATCGCCATCGGTATTTCCGGCGCCATCCAGCACCTGGCCGGAATGAAAGACAGCAAGGTGATCGTCGCCATCAACAAGGACGCGGAGGCGCCGATCTTCCAGGTGGCCGACTACGGCCTGGTTGGCGATCTGTTTGAAGCCGTGCCGGCGCTGGTCGCGGCGCTTGGCTGACCGCAAAAGGAGAATCGAATGAGTGAATACATTGCCCCAGTCCGCGACATGCAGTTTGTCTTGAAGGAGTTGGCCGGGCTAGAACAGGTGGCGCAATTGCCGGGTTGCGAAGAAGCGACGCCGGATCTCGTCGACGCGATTCTGGAAGAGGCGGCGAAATTCGCCGAGGGCGTCCTGTCGCCACTCAACGCGGTCGGCGACCGCGAGGGCGCGCAGTGGCGCGACCAGCAGGTGACGATGCCGAAAGGTTTCAAGGAAGCCTATCGCCTGTTTGCCGAAAGCGGCTGGACGGCGCTCGGTTCCGACCCCGAGTGGGGGGGGCAGGGGTTGCCCAAGGTGGTCGGCGCCGCCGTCACCGAAATGTGGAAGTCGGCCAACCACGCCTTCTCGCTGTGCCCGCTGCTCACCACCGGCGCCATCGAGGCGCTGGTGCTGTCCGGTTCCGACCGGATCAAGAAGACCTACCTGGAAAAGATGGTCAGCGGCGAGTGGACGGGAACGATGAATCTCACCGAGCCGAATGCCGGTTCCGATCTGGCGGCGGTGCGCGCGCGCGCCGAGCCGCAGGCCGACGGCAGCTACCGGATTTTCGGGCAGAAAATCTTCATCACCTACGGCGAGCACGACTTGGCGGAGAACATCGTCCACCTCGTGCTGGCGCGCACGCCGACGGGGCCGGAAGGCGTCAAGGGCATTTCGCTGTTCGTCGTGCCGAAGTTTCTCGTCGGCGACGACGGCAGCCTGGGCGCGCGCAACGACGCCTGGTGCGTGTCGATCGAACACAAGCTGGGCATCCACGCCAGCCCGACGGCGGTGATGGCGTTCGGCGACCATGGCGGGGCGGTCGGCCATCTGGTCGGCGAGGAGAACCGCGGCCTCGAAACCATGTTCGTGATGATGAACGCCGCCCGCTTCGGCGTCGGCTTGGAAGGCGTCGCGGTGTGCGAACGCGCCTACCAGCGCGCCCGCGATTACGCGCGCGACCGCATCCAATGCACCGACATCGGCGTGCGCGGCGGCCCGAAGGTCGCCATCATCGCTCACCCGGACGTGCGCCGCATGCTGATGAGCATGAAGGCGCAGGCCGAAGCCAGCCGCGCGCTGGCCTACGTCGTCGGCGCAGCGCACGACGCGGCGATCCATCACCCCGACGCCGAAACGCGCAAGCGCAATCAGGCCTTTGTCGATCTGATGATTCCGGTGGTCAAGGGCTGGAGCACCGAAATCGGCATCGAGGTCGCCTCGACCGGCGTGCAGGTGCACGGCGGCATGGGCTACATCGAGGAAACCGGCGCCGCGCAGCACCTCCGGGACGCCCGTATTTCGGCGATCTACGAGGGTACGACGGGCATCCAGGCGAACGACCTGATCGGCCGCAAGATGGCGCGCGAAGGCGGGGCGACGCTGAAAACCGTGATCGCCGCGATGCGCGCGCTCGATGCGGAACTGGCGGGGCAGGGTGGCGAGCACTTTGCCGCCATCCGCAGCCGCTTCACGGCCGGCGTCGATGCCGTGGCGAAAGCCGGCGAATGGATCGTCGCCACCTATGGCGCCGACGTGCGCGCCGCGTCGGCCGGCGCCGTGCCTTTCCTGCGCTTGCTGGGCATCGTCGCCGGCGGCTGGCAGATGGCGCGCGCCGCGCTCGTCGCGCAGGCGAAAATCGATGCCGGCGACAGCGACCCGTTCTACGGCGCGAAGATCGTCACCACCCGTTATTACGCCGACCACCTGCTGTCGCAGGCCGAAGGGCTGGCCAGCAGCGTGACGGACGGGGCGGCGGGGGTGGTAGCTCTGGCAGAAGAAATGTTCTGATGCGCCTACACTTGCGCAAAAAACAACAACGAAGGTACCAGGCTCACGGTAAATTTCATGCCTATCCGGTTGACGCCCAAGGACACTATGGGTAGTGGGTTTGGAAATCGGCGAAATTGCGGCAACGCGGGTGCGGCGATTCTCGCCAAGCCCAGCGGGACAAGGACGCACGTCCGTCGCGGGGGAGCCGGCGCGGTTGCCGAGGCGATTGGCATGTCGCGGACGACGATTCGCACGGGTCTTGCCGGACTGCAGGCTGCGCCGGGGGCGGTACCTGTTGGCAAGCGCGACACCGGGCTGCGCGTTCGCGCCAGCGGT
>JACQYA010000124.1 GCA_016208425.1 Betaproteobacteria bacterium | reverse complement strand
TTGCGCCGCCTTCAAGCCCGGATGCCCGAGCATCGCCAACAAGCTCAACCCCTTCGCGCTTTGCCGGAAACTACTCATCAACGCATCAGGAACCGCTTATGCCGAACTTCAGTTGCTTCGGGCGGCTGCGTAACATCAGTTGATATGAAACAAACGGCGTAAGGCTCGTGCCTTGTCCGTATTTCACCCTTTTGGCGGATTTTCGATAAGTCCGGCGATCACGTTTCAAACCACCGTTTTTCGGCAGCTTGGAAGCAACGGCCCTCAAACCCTTGCCGTTGCTCGTTTCTCGTCCAACTATCCGCACGAGTCCCACCAAGCCTCGCCTTATCCCTGTATTTCAAACCAATTGCCCCCCTTCAGTAGCCGTTCCACCTCATCCTCCAAATCGTTAAATTGCACGATCCGTTGGCCTCCATATTTTTCAGCCTACCTCACCCGGCGTTCTATACGGTTGCCTGGAAATAGCCACTACCCGGCCAACATCGCGGCCAAGCTCGCTCTGCCATAATTGCTGCATCTATCGCGAATGAAATAAAGGTCGTAGCCCAATGTTGTGCCTCGCGACACAAGCTGCGGCTATCGTTATCGCTGTCGCGCCAGCGAACCGCGCGTCAGAGCAAGAGCCGGTCGCTGACGATCACGCCGTCCTCGTCGGCATACACCCACTCGCCCGGTACGAAGGTGACGCCGCCAAAGGTTACGGCCAGATCCCGGTCGCCGGCACCTTTTTTGACGCTCTTCAGCGGATGGGTGTTCAGCGCGCGGACGCCGATGTCGACCCCGTTAATATCGGCGGAATCCCTGATGCAGCCATAGACGATAGCGCCTTCCCAGCCGTTCTTCTGGGCGAGGATGACCAACTGGTCGCCGACCAGCGCGCAGCGCAGGGAACCGCCGCCATCGACCACCAGCACCTTGCCTTTGCCGTCTTCGGCAAACGTCTCGCGAACCAGCGAGTTATCTTCGAACAGCTTGAGCGTCACGATCTCGCCGGCGAAGGCGGGGCGTGCGCCATAACGCTGGAACATCGGCGCAACGACACGCAGTTTGCCGCCGCGCGCCAAAGCCTCGTTGTCGTCGAGCAGATCGGCGGTCTTGAAACTCATACCACCGCCTCTGTGGCCTCTTCAAAGACCAGCTTGACCCTGTTGCCCTTTTCGTCCCTTTCGCCGCATTCGATATCTACCGTCACGTGGCCGCCGTTCGCCAGGCGCCCGAACAGCAGCTCGTCGGCGAGCGCCGCGCGTATCGTGTCCTGGATCAGCCGCGCCATCGGGCGGGCGCCCATCAGTGCGTCGAAACCGTGGGCCGCCAGGTGATCCTTCAAGGCGTCGGTAAACACGGCGTCGACTTTCTTCTCGTGTAGCTGTTCTTCAAGCTGAATGAGGAATTTGTCGACCACCCGCAAAATCACTTCGTGATCCAGAGCCTTGAACGAGATGGTGGCGTCCAGCCGGTTGCGGAACTCGGGGGTGAACAGCCGCTTGATCTCGACCATTTCGTCGCCGGCCTGCCTGGAGCCGGTGAAGCCCATGCTGGTTTTCTGGATCGCCTCCTGGCCGGCGTTCGTCGTCATGATGATGACGACGTTGCGGAAATCGGCTTTGCGCCCGTTGTTGTCGGTCAGCGTGCCGTGATCCATCACTTGCAGCAGGATATTGAAGATGTCCGGGTGCGCCTTCTCGATCTCGTCGAGCAGCAGCACGCAATACGGCTTCTTGGTCACCGCCTCGGTCAGTTGCCCGCCCTGGTCGAAACCGACGTAGCCCGGCGGCGCGCCGATCAGGCGGGAAACGGCGTGGCGCTCCATGTATTCCGACATGTCGAAGCGCAGCAGCTCGTTGCCCAGGCAGTACGCGAGCTGCTTGGCGACCTCGGTCTTGCCGACCCCGGTCGGGCCGGAAAAGAGGAAGCTGCCGATCGGCTTGGTCGGGTTGCCCAGACCGGAACGCGCCATCTTGATCGCCTTGGCAAGCGCGTCGATGGCGGTTTCTTGTCCGAAAACGACCGCTTTCAGATCGCGGTCGAGATTCCTCAGCGCGCTGCGGTCGTCGGAAGACACATGGGTCGACGGGATACGCGCAATTTTCGCGACAATCTCCTCGATGTCCTGCTTGCCGATCAGCTTCCGCTGCTTCGACTTGGGCAGGATGCGTTGCGCCGCGCCGGCTTCGTCGATCACGTCGATAGCCTTGTCGGGCAGGTGGCGGTCGCCGATGAAGCGCACGGAAAGCTCGACCGCCGAAGTCAGCGCGGCGGCCGAATACTTGATGCCGTGATGCGACTCGAAGCGTGTTTTCAGCCCTTTGAGAATCTCGATGGTCTCGGCCACCGACGGTTCGTTCACGTCGATTTTCTGGAAACGCCGCGACAGCGCGTGATCCTTCTCGAAGACGCCGCGATACTCGTTGTAGGTGGTCGCGCCGATGCATTTCAACTGCCCGGTGGACAGCGCCGGCTTGAGCAGGTTGGAGGCGTCCAGCGTGCCGCCCGACGCCGAACCGGCGCCGATCAGCGTGTGGATCTCGTCGATGAACAGGATCGCCAGCGGGTTTTCGGAAAGCTGTTTGAGGACGCCCTTGAGCCGCTGCTCGAAGTCGCCGCGATACTTGGTGCCGGCGAGCAGGGCGCCCATGTCGAGCGAATAGACGTTGGCCTTGGCGAGGATGTCGGGAACCTCGCCCTCGATGATGCGGCGCGCCAGCCCCTCGGCGATCGCCGTCTTGCCGACACCCGCTTCGCCGACCAGCAACGGATTGTTTTTGCGGCGGCGGCACAGTGTCTGGATCACCCGTTCCAGCTCCTTGTCGCGCCCGATCAGGGGGTCGATCCGGCCTTGCAGCGCCAGCGCGTTGAGGTTGATCGTATAGCTGTCGAGCGGTCCGGCGGCGCTTTGCTGCTCGCCTTCGGTTTCGGTTTCCGACTCGGTGCGCGGCGGGATCGGCGGCACTTTTCCGATGCCGTGGGAAATAAAGTTGACCACATCGAGCCGCGTCACGCCCTGCTTGTGCAGGTAGTAAACGGCATGGGAATCCTTCTCGCCAAAAATGGCGACCAGGACATTGGCGCCATTGACCTCCTTTTTGCCGGAAGACTGGACATGCAGGATCGCGCGCTGGATGACGCGCTGAAAACCGAGCGTCGGTTGCGTGTCGATATCGTCGGCGCCGGCCACCGTGGGCGTGTGCTCGACGATGAACCTGGACAGATCCCGGCGCAGTTGCTCGATGTTCGCGCCGCAGGCGCGCAAGGCCTCCGCCGCCGACGGGTTGTCGGTCAAGGCGAGCAGCAGATGCTCGACGGTAATGAATTCGTGGCGCTTCTGCCTTGCTTCGACAAAAGCCATGTGCAAGCTGACTTCCAGTTCCTGGGCGATCATCTAGTTCTCCTCCATGACGCACGCCAGCGGATGCTGGTTGTCCCGTGCGAAGGCCGCAACCTGTTCGACCTTGGTCGCGGCGACATCGCGCGGAAAAACCCCGCAAATGCCACGCCCCTCAGTGTGAACTTTGAGCATGATCCGCGTCGCTTGTTCTCTGTCCATCGCGAAAAATCTTTGCAGGACGAGAACCACGAATTCCATCGGTGTGAAATCGTCGTTCAGCAACAATACCTTGTACATCGGAGGCGGCGCGAGCCTGGAGCGCTTCACCTCAAGTACCGATCCTTCTTGATGCTGTTTAGCCATGCGGCAATTCTAACCAGTCTTCGGGAATGCGCAATACCGGCGCTTCCGCCGTGTTCCGACAAGCCGCCGCGCAAACAGGCACAGGCGAAATCCGCTAAGATCCGGGTCATTGCGGTCAGGAGTTCGATGTGGGGGAACGGGCGGTACTGATTACCGGGGCGGCGAAGCGGGTCGGCGGCGCCATTGCGCGCGAGCTGCATGCGGCGGGCGCCAGCGTCATGCTGCACTACCGCAGCTCGGCGCAGGCCGCCGGGGCGCTGGCGGCCGAGCTGAACGCCTTGCGCCCCGGTTCGGCCGCCTGCTTGCCGGCCGATCTGCTCGACATGGGGGCGTTGCCGCGCCTGGTGGCCGATACCGTGGCGCGCTTCGGCCGCCTCGACGCGCTGGTCAACAACGCATCGAGTTTTTTCCCGACGCCGCTCGGCGGGATCGGCCTCGATGCCTGGGACGACCTGATCGGCAGCAACCTCAAGGCGCCGCTGTTTCTGACGCAAGCCGCCGCACCGTATCTGCGCGAACGGCGCGGTGCGGTGGTCAACATCACCGACATTCACGCCGAACGCCCGCTCGCCGGCTATCCCCTGTATTGTGCGGCGAAGGCCGGTTTGCTGGGGCTGACGCGCGCGCTGGCGCTGGAGCTGGCGCCGGAAGTCCGCGTCAATGCGGTCGCGCCGGGGCCGATCCTGTGGCCCGACGACGGGGCTTTCGGTAGTGCCGCGCGCCGGGACATCGTCGCCCACACGCTGTTGCGGCGCGAAGGCAGCCCGGCCGACATCGCGCGCACAGTACGTTTCCTGCTCGACGATGCGCCCTACGTGACCGGGCAGGTCATCAACGTCGATGGCGGACGCACCGCCCATCTATAACCCGAAAGTCTCCCCGTGGAAGCCTCCAGCAACTTGCAACGTCTGAAGAAGCGCCTCGAAGGCAAGGTCGGCAAGGCGATTGCCGATTACAGCATGATCGAAAGCGGCGATACCGTGCTGGTCTGTATCTCCGGCGGCAAGGACTCTTACACCTTGCTGGCGACCCTGATGGCGCTGCGCGAGCGCGCGCCGGTGGATTTTCGCCTGATCGCGATGAATCTCGACCAAAAACAGCCGGGCTTTCCCGAAGAAGTGCTGCCCGCCTACCTGTCGTCGGTCGGCGTCGAGCACCGCATCGTCGAGCAGGACACCTACGCCATCGTCAAGGAGAAAATCCCTGAAGGCAAAACGACCTGCTCGCTCTGTTCGCGCCTGCGCCGGGGCATCATCTACCGCACGGCGAAGGAGCTGGGCGCCAACAAGATCGCGCTCGGCCACCACCGCGACGACATGGTGCACACGCTGTTTCTCAACATGCTGTTCGGCGGCAAGCTCAAGGCGATGCCGCCCAAGCTGGTGACCGACGATGGCGCGCACGTCGTGATCCGTCCGCTCGCCTACTGCGCCGAAAGCGACATCGCGCGCTTTGCGCGCGGCATGGCCTTCCCCATCATCCCCTGTAATTTGTGCGGCGCGCAGGACAACATGCAGCGCCAGAAGATCCGGGAAATGATGGCCGACTGGGACAAGCGCTATCCGGGGCGCACCGAAGCGGTTTTCTCGGCGATGCAGAATATCGTTCCCTCGCACCTGGCCGACAGCTCGCTGTTCGACTTCAAGGGACTCCGCATCGGCGGCGATCTGGCCGGGATGGATGGCGGCGATACGGCGTTCGACGGGCCGCAGTTTGGCCGGGAGCTGTCGTTGCCGGAACCGCTTTCGGTGCCGGTGATTGCCGGAACAGGACGGTCGGGAGACGGCAAGCGTGGCTGACGGGGAAAACGGGCGCTCGGTGTTGTTCGCCGACGTGGCGGGGAGCACCCGGATCTACGAAAAACTCGGCGACACCGCCGCGCTGCAGGCGGTGGATCGTTGCCTGAAGCGCGTGCAGCGCGCCGTCGAAGCGTACCGCGGGCGTGTCGTCAAAACGATAGGCGACGAGCTGATGGCCGTTTTTGGTTCGGTGGACGAAGCGTTCCAGGCGGCGGCCGAGATGCAACAACGTGTTTCGGATCTGCCGCTGGTTTCCGGCGTCAAACTGGAGATTCGCGTCGGCTTCCAGCACGGCCCGGTCATTGAAGAAGCCGGCGACGTTTTCGGAGATTGCGTCAACACCGCTGCCCGCCTGAGCGGGCTGGCAAAGCCCGGGCAGGTACTGATCGGCGGACAGACGCAGCGCGCGCTGTCCGTGCCGCTGCAGATGTCGACGCGCGATATGGGCAGAATGTCGGTGAAGGGCAAAGCCGACGAGCTGCACGTCTTTGAAGCGATCTGGCAGCAGTCGGACGAACTGACGATGAAGGCCACCCGCGTGCGCCTGAACGCCGGTTTGCGCGATACGCAGCTCCATGTGCGTTACGGCGAACGCCTCATCGTGCTCGACGATGCGAAGCCGGCGATGGACATCGGGCGCGACGCCGATTGCGACATTCCGGTGCGCGATCGGCGCGCTTCGCGCAACCACGCCCGGATCGAGCGGCGCGGCGGAAAATTCGTGCTCATCGACCAAAGCACCAACGGCACTTACGTCACCTTTGCCGGCGAAGACGAACTGTTCCTGCGCCGGGAAGAGCTTGTGCTGCGCGGCGGCGGCAGGATCTGTTTTGCCGCGCCGGCGGCGGGCGCCGATGCCGATTCGGCCGAGTTTGAAATCGTCTGACGACGCGCGGCCGACGTTCCGGTCAGGGGTCGAGGCCGAGCCGCCGCTTTTCGCGCACCATGCTCTCGAACTCGGCAGCCGGTACCGGCGGGCTGAACAGATAACCCTGCAACTGGTCGCAACCGAGGTCGCGCAGAAAAGTCATTTGGGCCGATGTTTCGACGCCTTCGGCGACAATCTCCTGGCGTAGCTGCTGGCCCATCGTGACAATCGCCCGCGCGATGGCGCAGTCGTTTTCCTCGCCGGGAACGCCGATCACGAACGCGCGGTCGATTTTGAGCGTCGTGATGGGGAATTTCTTGAGGTAGGCCAAGCTCGAATAGCCGGTGCCGAAATCGTCGAGCGAAAGACCCAGACCCATCGCCACCAGCTCGTTCATGATCGGAATCACCTTCTCCGGGCCGCGCACCAGAAGGCTTTCGGTAATTTCCAGCTTGAGCCGATCCGGCGATACGCCGTATCGTTCGAGCGTGGCGCGAACCCGTTCCGGCAACTGGCCGTCGAACTGGCGCGCCGAAAGGTTGACGGCGACCGGCGGCATGGCGGCGCCGGAGTTTATCCATGCCCGTATTTGCCGGCACGCTTCTTCGATCACCCAGTTGCCCATGTCGAGGATGACGCCGGTCTCCTCGGCGATGGGGATAAAACTCCCCGGCGGCACCAGGCCGCGCTCCGGGTGCAACCAGCGGATCAGAGCCTCGGAGCCGACGATGCGCCCGTTGCGCAGGCTCACTTTGGGCTGGTAGTAGAGGCGCAGTTCGCGCGCCACCAGCGCGTGGCGCAGCTCGCCCTCTACGCGCCAGCGCTCCTTCGCCCGCCGGTTCATTTCCGGGCTATAGAAGAGGTAGCCACCGGCGCCGACTTCCTGCGCACGCTTCAGCGCCACGTCGGCGAAACGCAGCAGCGACGCGGTGTCCAGCGCATCGTCGGGATACACCGAGATACCGATGTTGGCGCTCACGTGCAGGGCGTGCGTTTCGATGACGAAAGGCGGCTGTATGGCGGCCAGAAGGTTCTGCGCGACGATGCCGCTGTGTTCGCGCTGCCCGATGTCGAGCAGCGCGACGACGAACTCGTCGCCGCCGGTTCTCGCCAGCACGTCTTCGTCGCGCAGGGTCTCGCGCAAACGCTGGCCGACCTGGCGCAACAGCTCGTCGCCGACTTCATGGCCGAGCGAATCGTTGATCGCGGCAAAGCGGTTCAGGTCGATCGCCAGCAGCGCACCGTGATCGTTGGTGCGCCGTGCGGCGATCAGCGCCTGCCCGACCAACTGGTTGAGCAGGGTGCGGTTGGGCAGACCGGTAAGGCTGTCGCAATTGACCAGCCGCCGCATGCGCTCCTCGGTCTCGCGCAACACGCTGATGTCCGAAAAAATTGAGAAGGAATGGGTGATCCGGCCCGCTTCGTCGCGCGCCACGCCGATCGATACCGATTGCGGGAACAGTTCCCCGTTTTTGCGTTTGCCGACGATCTCGCCGTGCCACGGCGCGCCGCCGCGCATCGCCGCATGGACGCGCGCGCGGAAATCCGCGTCATGCACGCCGGAGCGCAGCAAGTCCGGCGTCTGCCCGACGGCTTCTTCCGCCGCGTAGCCGGTGATGCGGGTAAACGCCGGGTTGACCGAGACGATCCGCTCACCGGCGTCGGCGATCAGTATTCCCTGATCGCTATCCTCGATGATGCGGGCGTGCAGGCGCAGTTTTTCTTCCGCCTCAAACCGCTCAGGGACTTCCGAAAACTGGGCCAGCAAGGCGACCGTCCGGTCGCCGTCGTGAATCGCCGACAGCGAAAGAACAGCCCGGAACACCTCGCCGGATTTTTTGCGCCGCGTCACTTCCAGGGCGGGACTGCCGGCTTCGAGCATGTCGCCCGCCGGCGCGCCCCGGCCGCCACCGTCGCGCTCATCGCGCTCATCGGCATTGAGGAAAAGGACATGCCGGCCGATCGCCTCCTCGGCCGTGTAGCCGAAAAGCGCTTGCGCCCCCTTGCTCCAGCCGGTCAGAAACCCGGCCAGATCGAGGGCGATCACCGGCTCCCGCAGATGTTCCAGTATCCGGCAACACCGCTGCGCCGTATCGTCAGACATCGCGGCTATCCTGCCCGCCACCCGCAAAACGGAGCGCCCACAAATGGCTTTCGGCGGTAGTCGCGTTGAACTCGGCCAGCGCGATCCCCAGATCGTCGAGCGCGACGCGCAGCCCGGTCGCGTCGCCGCTTTCCGCCAGCCCGAGCGCGTGCAACAGGCGCCCGAGATCGTTCTCCTGGTGTAGCAGGGCGTCGGCCAGCGGGTCGCTGAGTTGCAGCGGAGCGAGCACTTCCCGGAGCGGCCGTCCGAACAGGGTGCCGAGCAGCGAGAACATGCCGCCCATGAAGGCCAGCTCCTGCCAGGCCTTGTCCAGCCCGGCGGCCCTCGCCAGCCGCTCCATGCCATGCGCGCGCACGGCGGCTCTGGCCAGCAGCATGGCCGAGCGCCTATCCTCCTTCCCGGCCGCGAACAGCATCAGGCTCAACCAGCGTTTCAACTGCTGGCGGCCCAGGACGAGGATGGCCTGCGAAAGGCTGGAAATTTTCCGGTTCGCGCCCATGCCCACCGAATTGACGATGCGCAGCAAATGGTAGGACAACCCGGGGTCGTGGCGAAAAATGTCCTCGACATCGCGGATATCGGCGTCGGCCGCGACCACCCGCAGCAGTTCGAGCGCCAGCGCCCGCGAAGTGGCCTGCGAGGTCGCGTGCGAAGTCGCGTGACTTCCCGCCGGTTTGGCGGGCGGCGCCAGGTACCAGTTGCCGCCCACCCATTTTGCTCGGGCCGGCAACGTCAGGGTATCCGAGTCCGCAGGCGTATACACGGCATCGGCGGGCAGCAACTGCACCCCGGCTCCACGCAGAGCCGCCACCGCACCCGGCGGCAGGCGGGATGCCTCGTCGGGGCGGATATACGACGGGAATTCCCCGAGCAGAGCGGCACACCCCGCATCGGCCAGCGACGCCGGCAGCCTTTCCGGATCGCCGTCGCCAAAACCGAAGACCACCGCGCCCGGCACCAGTTGGCGGTCGGCCAGAAAATCCAGGAACAGCAGCGTCTGGGCTCCCATCGTCCCTCCTCGAGTTGGCTCGCTACCAGCCCCGAATCCTACGCGAAAACGACTATTGGGCAGATCCCTTAATTACGCGGGCGTTGCGTGGCTGGACGGGGCGGGCGTTGTCGTTGTACAGCTTGCCGAAATCGGCGATCTGTTCGCGCGACAGCTCCGTCGGCGTCTTGAGCACCAGCCAGAGCACGCCCTCGGAACAGGGCGGAGTCGTCAGCGAACCGGTGAAGGTGTAGTAACTGCGGTTCTTCGGCAACAGTTGCGACGGATCGATACTGACATCGGATTTGACGGTGGGCTTGTTTTGTTCCAGCGGCCAATTGCTCCACAGCGCGCGTATCGTCTTCTGCTCCTTGCCCCCTTGCAGCATCACCGCAACGACGGCCAACCTCCCGTCCTTGGCCTTGTGTACCAAGTGAACGACCATATCGTAGGCCTTTCCGTTGATTCTTTCCTCGCTCGGCTTGTGGAAATGGAATTGCAGCAGTTCGTAGTCTTCCCCCTCGACCGTGATACTGCCGGCGCCGGCCGCGTTCACCTGCACCGTGTGGCCGTTGTCGATGATAGTCAGCGGCACCGCTTTGTAAGAGAAAACGATGGGCGGCAGGTCGACGCGGATGGCGTCGCGGATGTCGATCGGCGACTGGCGCTGGCCGACACCGCATGCCGCGAACTTGTCGCTGAGCTTGCCCCACTTGGCCGCACCCGTTTTGCCGGCATACGTCCAGTGAACGTCCGCGTGCGGGTGGGCCGCTTCCTCTTTCACCGCCACGGTTTTCCTGGCCGTGCCGTGCTTGTCGGCAGCCGGTTTTTCCGGGCTGGTGGATTCGATGCCTGCGGCCGGTTTGGCGGCGGGCTGAACGGCTTTTTTTGTCTTCGGCTTGCAGGCGTGAAGGAAAACTGCTTCCGCGACCGAGTCCGGCGCAACGGGAAGCGCTTCCTTGCCGTCGAAACTCTCCGTTTTCAGCTCGTTGCCGTCGGGCGCGATATAGGTGCGACGCACGGGAGCGGCAAGCCGCTTGATGCACTGAAATTCTGTCAACACCGTCAGCGTACCGAAGGAAAACGCGCCGGAATCGAGAACCTGCGGCTTGGCGTAAATCTCCCGGTGCCAGAGGCGCAGCCTGTCGCCGTTTTCGCGAACCGGGCCGGCGGCGTCGGCTTCGATGCGGGCGCCCGACCGGCTGTCGAGCACCACCCAATTCGTGGCGTGCGCCGGCAAGGGCGCGATAAAGGTCACTACATAAGCCACGACATAGGCCGCGACAAACAGGATAGTGCGACCGCCGGGCAAAGGGTTTCTGCGCATGTGAGGCCGTTCGGTTACGCGGTGGACGGAGATTATCCCCGATTCCCGGCGATGATGTGGGCTCCAGAAATCTAGGGCTCCGCCCGCCGGAGCGGGGGAAGTAACTGCTCAGGTACGCATCGAAAACGACATCATTCCCGCCCGCGCGGGAATGGCAGAACCGGGAGCCGAGCAGTTACCGGGGAACGCCTATCCCCCGGTCAGTTCAGAATCAGATTGTCCCGATGAATGATTTCCGGCTCGTCGATGTAGCCGAGAATTTCTTCGATCTCCTGGCTGGGATGGCGGGCGATGCGGCGCGATTCGCCGCTGCCGTAATTGGCGAGGCCGCGAGCGATTTCGGCACCGTCGCCGGCCAGGCAGGCGACCGCCGCACCGCGCTCGAAGTCGCCGAGCACTTCGACGACGCCGATGGGCAGGAGGCTGCGCCCTTCTTTTAGCGCCGCTACGGCGCCCGCATCGAGAATCAGCTTCCCGTTCAGTTGCAGATGATCGGCCAGCCACTGTTTGCGCGCCGTCAGCGGTTGCGTGTCGGCGACCAGCAGGGTGCCGACCGCCTCGCCGCGCGCCAGGCGAGGCATGACATAAGGCTCGCGGCCGCTGGCGATCACGGTATGCGCGCCGCTGCGCGCCGCACGCTTGGCGGCGATAACTTTGGTGATCATGCCGCCCTTGCCGAACTGCGACCCCGCGCCGCCGGCCATCGCTTCCAGCGCCGGATCGCCGGCGCGCGCTTCGCCGATCAGCGCGGCGCTGGCGTCCTTGCGCGGGTCGGCGGTGAACAAACCCTGCTGGTCGGTCAGGATAATCAGGCAATCGGCTTCGACCAGGTTGGCGACCAGCGCGCCCAGCGTGTCGTTGTCGCCGAACTTGATCTCGTCGGTGACGACGGTATCGTTCTCGTTGATGATCGGCACGACGCCGAGTTCGAGCAGCGTGGTCAGCGTCGAGCGCGCGTTGAGGTAGCGCGTGCGGTCGGCGAGGTCGTCATGCGTCAGCAACACCTGTGCGGTGTGCAGGCCGTGGGTCGCGAAAGCGCGCTCATAAACCTGTACCAGCCCCATCTGGCCGACGGCTGCCGCCGCCTGTAGCTCGTGGA
>JACQYA010000011.1 GCA_016208425.1 Betaproteobacteria bacterium | reverse complement strand
GTGCGAATCGAGCGCACGCGCTGGAAATGCCCCGACTCTTCGCCCTTGCGCCACAAGCGCCGACGCGAACGCGACCAGTATACCGCGTTGCCGCTGTTCACCGTTTCCTGCAGCGACTCGCGGTTCATGTAAGCGAACATCCCGACGCGTCCGCTGCCGGCATCCTGGGCGATGGCCGGGATCATCCCCTGCTCGTCCCATCTCAGCGCGTCCAGCCAGGGCTGACCGGGATCGAGGTCGCTCATCGCGCGCTCACAAGCGCACCTCGATGCCCTGTTCGCGCAGGTATTCCTTGGCCTGGCGTACCGTGTATTCGCCGAAATGGAAAATGCTGGCGGCCAGCACGGCATCCGCCCGACCTTCCGAAACGCCGTCGGCCAGATGCTGCAAATTGCCCACACCGCCGCTGGCGATCACCGGAATATCGACGGCATCGGCCACGGCGCGAGTCAGCGGCAGATCGAAACCGTTCTTTGTGCCATCCCTATCCATGCTGGTCAGCAGAATCTCGCCTGCGCCGAGCCGCCGTACGCGGCACGCCCACTCGACGGCGTCAAGGCCGGTATTCTTGCGCCCACCGTGGGTAAAGACCTGCCATTTGCCCGGCGCCACCTGTTTCGCGTCGATGGCGACGACGATACATTGGTTGCCGACCTTGGCCGACGCCTCGGCCACCAGATCCGGGTTGTCGACCGCCGCAGTATTCATGCTCACCTTGTCGGCACCGGCGTTGAGCAAACGGCGCACGTCGGCGACCGAGCGCACGCCGCCGCCGACGGTCAGGGGGATGAATACCTCGGCGGCGCAGGCTTCGACAATGTGCAGGATGATGTCGCGCTGGTCGGAAGACGCCGTGATGTCGAGAAAAGTCACCTCGTCGGCACCCTGCGCGTCGTAGCGGCGAGCGATCTCGACCGGATCGCCGGCGTCGCGCAGGTCGACAAAATTGGTGCCCTTGACGACCCGACCGGCGGTCACGTCAAGACAGGGAATGATGCGTTTGGCCAAGCCCAAGGGAGATAACCGCCTTCCGCGTTCGTGGGGAGTTCGTGAAGGGTTCGTGGATCAGCTTGTCGCCGCGCGGTCGGCTTCCGCCTGCGCGGCCGCGAAGTCGAGCGAACCGTCGTAAATAGCGCGGCCGGCAATCGTGCCCATGATGCCCTCGCTCTCGACGGCGCACAGCTTCTTGATGTCGTCGATATTGGACAGACCGCCGCTGGCGATCACCGGGATAATCAGTGCTTGCGCCAGCTTTACCGTGGCCTCGATATTGATGCCGGAAAGCATGCCGTCACGCCCGATGTCGGTGTAGATGATGCCTTCGACGCCGTAATCCTGGTACTTCTTGGCTAGATCGATCACGTCGTGCCCGGTCAGCTTCGACCAGCCATCGACCGCGACCTTGCCTTCCCTGGCGTCGAGACCGACGATGATGTGCCCTGGAAAGGCGCCGCAGGCATCGTGCAGGAAACCGGGGTTTTTCACCGCCGCCGTACCGATGATGACGTAGCTGACGCCGTCGTCGAGGCAACGCTCTATGGTATCGAGATCGCGTATGCCGCCACCCAGCTGCACCGGGATGTCGTCGCCGACGGCATCGATGATTTCCTTGATCGCCCTCTCGTTTTTTGGCTTGCCGGCGAAAGCGCCGTTCAGGTCGACCACATGCAGGCGGCGCGCGCCCTGCGCCAGCCAATGTCGTGCCTGTTCGCCGGGCGAATTGGAAAAAACGGTCGCCTCGTCCATGAGACCCTGTTTCAGACGGACGCACTGCCCGTCCTTCAGGTCAATCGCGGGAATAATCAGCATTTTGGAAACGGGAGGGGAAAAAAGTAAGAAAGGGTTGAAGGAATCGGGGCAAAAAAGGAAGAGGGGTACGGGAGGAGCGCCCGATCAGGGCTTCCAGTCGATGAAATTGGCCAGTAGCGCGAGACCCGCCCTGGCGCTCTTCTCCGGGTGGCATTGAATGGCGAAGATATTATCCCGCGCCACCGCGCTGGTAAAGGGGATACCGTACTGCGTCGTTCCCGCGACACAGGCGCGGTCGACCGGATCGACGGTGTAGCTGTGCACGAAGTAAAACCGCGCGCCGTCCGCGATGCCCTGCCACAAGGGATGTTCCCGTGTTTGCGTCACCTCGTTCCAGCCCATGTGCGGAACCTTCAGCTTGTTGCCGCCAGCATCGACCATCCGGTCGGCGGGGAAGCGGCGCACCTGCCCGGTAAAAACGCCGAGACCCGCCACATCGCCCTCTTCGCTGTGCTCGAACAGCATTTGCAGGCCGATGCAGATACCCAGAAAGGGCTTGTTCCTGGCCGCTTCCAGCACGGCCGCGCGCAAGCCGCGCGCGTCCAGCTCGCGCATGCAGTCGGGCATGGCGCCCTGGCCGGGGAACACCACCCGCCCGGCCGACGCCACCACCGCCGGGTCGGCGGTGACGACCACTTCGCGCCCGCCGGCCACATGCACCAGCGCCTGCCACACCGAACGCAGATTGCCCATGCCGTAGTCGACGACGGCAACGACGCCTTCCGGCGGGGCGCTTGCCGCCATCAGAGCGCTCCCTTGGTCGACGGAATGCTGCCGGCGCCGCGCGGATCAAGCTCGACCGCCACGCGCAAGGCGCGGCCGAAGGCCTTGAAGACCGTTTCCGCCTGATGGTGCGCGTTCTCGCCGCGCAGATTATCGATGTGCACCGTCAGCATGGCATGGTTGACCAGCCCCTGGAAAAACTCGCGCACGAGTTCGGCGTCGAAAGCGCCTATCGTCGCCCGTTTGAAATCGACGGCAAAGGTCAGCCCCGGCCGCCCGGACAAATCGACGACGGCGCGCGACAGCGCCTCGTCGAGCGGCACGTAGGCGTGGCCGTAGCGGCGCAGGCTCTTCTTGTCGCCGACCGCCTTGGCCAGCGCCTGCCCCATCGTGATCCCGATATCCTCGACCGTGTGATGGGCGTCGATATGCAGATCGCCATCAGCCTCGACCTCCAGGTCGAGCATGCCGTGACGGGCGATCTGGTCGAGCATGTGATCGAGAAAGGGAACGCCGGTGGAAAACTTGCCCCGGCCGCTGCCATCGAGGTTCAAGCGAACCGTGACCCGGGTTTCGAGGGTGTTTCTGGAAACTTCGACCTGCCGCATGGAGGCACCGTAACAAAGTGGCAAAAATTCGGGGCGCCGCAAAAACCGTTTTGACCCTGCCGCAACGCATCAGTCGCGCATGATACCATCTAGCGTTACCGTTGCGTCCAGCGCAGTATTCAACCGCCGTATTCAACTATTCGACCGCGTATTCCCCCCCACCACCCCCCCGATCCATACCGCCCGCGATGAGCCGATACTGGAGTTCCCTCGTTCATAGCCTGACCCCCTACGAGCCGGGTGAACAGCCCAAACTGCCCGATCTGGTCAAGCTCAACACCAACGAAAACCCTTACCCGCCGTCGCCGCGCGCCGTCGCGGCGATTCTCGGTGAGCTGGGCGATAACGGCGGGCTGCTGCGCCTTTATCCCGACCCGAACGCCGACCGCCTGAAGGAGGCTGTCGCCGCCCGCTACGCGCGGTTCGGCATTTCGCCGCAACAGGTCTTTGTCGGCAACGGCTCCGACGAAGTGCTGGCGCACGCTTTTCCGGCGCTGCTCAAGCACGAGGCGCCCATCCTTTTCCCGGACATCACCTACAGTTTCTACCCGGTGTATTGCGGTCTTTACGGCGTGGGCTATCGCACCGTGCCGCTCACCGACAGCTTCGAGATCCACGTCGACGATTACCGCGATTACCGGCATGGCGCGCCGAGCAACGGTGGCATCATCTTCCCGAACCCCAACGCACCGACAGGACGCCTGTTGCCGCTCTCCGCAATAGAGCGCCTGCTGGCGGTGCACCCCGGTTCGACGGTCATCATCGACGAGGCCTACATCGATTTCGGAGGGGAAACGGCCATCGCGCTGGTCAACCGCCATCCCAACCTGCTCGTCGTGCACACGCTGTCCAAGTCGCGCTCGCTGGCCGGGCTGCGCGTCGGCTACGCGGTGGGGCACGCCGACCTGATCGAAGCGTTGGAGCGCGTCAAGAACAGCTTCAACTCCTACCCGCTCGACCGCCTGGCGATTGCCGGCGCCGTCGCCGCCTTGCAGGATGAAGAACACTTCGAGACAACCCGGAAAGCCGTCATCGACAGCCGCGAGAAACTCGCCGGCGACCTGCGGGCGCTCGGCTTCGGCGTGCTGCCGTCGGCGGCCAACTTCATCTTTGTCCGCCACGCACGGCGCGATGCCGGGCAACTCGCGGAGGGTTTGCGGCAACGCAGCATCATCGTCCGCCACTTCAAGCTGCCGCGCATCGACCAGTTCCTGCGCATCACGATAGGCACCGACGAGCAATGCCGGGCATTAGTCGAAGTACTGCGGGAGATCCTGGGGCACAGGCGGTAGTAAACACCCGAAATAGCGGTTTGTTAGAATGCCGCATGGCCTCAGCCGATAACCCCATCCTGAATTCCCCTTACGACGAACCGGCCCGGCACTACGCCACCGATGCCCAAGGGAATCTGAATTACAAGGATGTGCGCCCCGGCCGCCGCATCTTCACGCCGGACGTACCGCAAGTGCCCGTCGGTCAGCAAACCCAGGGCAGCATGTTCGACCTTAACGACTTCCGGGCTGAATACGGCGAACACCTCATCAACAAACTGCGCGACGAACTGCAAGCCTGGCGCGACTCCGCTTACAACGGTGTTACCAGTCGCGTGACGCGCGACCTGCTGCGTTACTGGTTTGCCAACCCGGAACGCGCGGCACACCAAAAACTCTTTTTCGCCCAGCAGGAAGCGGTCGAAGCGGCCATCTGGTTCAACGAAATCGCCGAGAAATCGAACACCGGCACCCACCTGCAAAGCCAGTTACGACAACGCCAGGCGACGGTCAGCGACGACCCGGCCGACATCTTGCCGCGCCTTGGCTTCAAGATGGCCACCGGCAGCGGCAAAACCGTTGTGATGGCTTGCCTGATCCTCTACCACTATCTCAACCGCCGCGAATATCGCAACGACACGCACTACGTGGACTATTTTCTCGTCCTCGCTCCGGGCATCACCATCCGCGACCGCCTGGGTGTGCTCCTGCCTGACAATCGCACGGATCATCACACCTACAATTCGCACGAAGCGACCGACTACTACCGCCAGCGCACTCTGGTGCCGCCGTCCTACCAGAGCGCCCTTGGCGAACTCTCGCACCGGCTCATCGTCACCAATTTCCACGAATTCATGCCGCGCATCCTCGGCGGCAACAAGCGCACGCCTTTCGACGGCAAGCTTGGCGACAACGGCAAGAAGGTTGAAAGCCGCGAAGACGAAAATCAGGTACTGCGCCGCGTCCTCGGCAGTTTCAAGCCCGGCCGTCGTCTGCTGGTCATCAACGACGAGGCCCACCATTGCTACCTGCCGCGCGCCAAAGGCAAGGACACCGAACTCGACAATTCCGAAACCGAAAACGAGCGCGCCGCCGTCTGGTTTTCCGGCCTGCGGGCGTGTTCCAGGCGTTTTCAACTGCGCGCCGTCTATGACCTCTCGGCGACGCCTTATTACCTGTCCGGCTCGGGTTTTCCCGCCTACTCTCTCTTCCCTTGGGTGGTCAGCGATTTTGGCCTGATTGAAGCCATTGAGGCCGGTCTGGTCAAAATTCCGTTCCTGCCCATAGACGACAGCAGTCAGGCCATAGACGAGCCGGTACTGAAGAACCTCTACGAAAACTGCAAGAGCGAACTACCGAAAAAAGGCCAGCGAACCCAACGCAAGGAAGCCAAAGAAACCCAGGTCGGCGAACAGGCACCCAACCTGCCGGCCTTGGTACGCCAGGCGCTCGACCAGTTTTACGCGCACTACGACGAATACGAACGCGGCATGCGCAAGCGCGGCGAACTGAAAGCCGACCTGTTCACCGCCCCGCCGGTATTCATCGTCGTCTGCAGCAACACCACCGTGTCCCGAGAAGTCTTCAAAGAAATCGCCGGTTACGAGCGGATAGATGAAGACGGGCAAACGAACATCGTTCCCGGTCGTTTCGCCCTTTTTTCCAACTTCGACCCGCACACGGGTCATGCGCTGTCGCGCCCACCAACGCTACTTATCGACAGCGACGCACTGGAAAACTCCGGTCAGATCGACGAAGGCTTCAAGAAAGTCTTTGCCCCGGAAATCGAACGCTACAAGCGCGATTACCGCCAACGCCACCCGGATCGTTCGGTCGACGATCTGTCCGACGCTGAATTGCTGCGCGAAGTCGTCAACACCGTCGGCAAACCCGATACGCTGGGTTCGCACATACGCTGCGTCGTTTCCGTCGCCATGCTGACGGAAGGCTGGGACGCCAACACCGTCACCCACGTCATGGGCATCCGCGCTTTTGGCTCGCAGCTTCTGTGCGAACAGGTCGCCGGCCGCGCCCTGCGTCGCCGCCACTACTACATCGACCCGAAAACCGGCAAGTTCCCGCCCGAATACGCCCACATCATCGGCATCCCCTTCAAGCTGTTCAAGGCCGGTCAGAGCAGCCTCGTCGACCCGCCGGAAGTCGCCACCTTGCGTGCCCTGCCCGAACGCGACAGTCTCGAAATCCGCTTTCCCAACCTCGTCGGCTACCGCCTCGAAACCGATGCCGCGCGGCTCGAAGCCAATTTCACCGGCACGCCGGACTACCCCCTGGATACCACCCGCCTGCCGGTCGAAACCACACTCGGCACCGCCGTTTCGGCCGACCGCCAAACCATGCGCCTCAAGCTGGAGGATGTTCGCGATCAGGCCGTCATCTACAAAATCACCAAGGACTACCTGCACCGCATCCACGGCGACGAAGCGCAACGTGCCGACCTGCGGCTGTTCAACCAGGTCAAAGCCATCGTCCAGCGCTGGTACGACGAAAAACTCAAGGTCGTCGGCGAAGCCGAAAACGACACCCTCTTTAAACGCCTCGTCATTTACGAAGACCCGCAACCGGTCGTTGAAAGCATCAATCGCGGCATCGTCGCCCATGCCGCCGAAACCGAGCGCGTCCTGCCCATTCTCAACCACTACAACCCGCAAGGCTCGACCGCCCACGTCTTCGGCCACACCAGCAAAAAGACCTACCCGACGAAGAAGAGCCACATCAATCTGGTCGTCGCCGACACCGACACCTGGGAACAGATTGCCGCCAAAACACTGGAGAAAATCCCGGCCGTCGAAAGCTACGTTAAAAACGCCTTCCTCGGCTTCCATATTCCCTACATCAGTCATGGCAAGGAACGCGACTACCTGCCCGACTATCTGGTGCGTCTGAACACCCCGGACGGCAATATTGCTCACCTCATCCTCGAAATCACCGGTTTCAACAAAGACAAGGAACTCAAGCGCTGGGCCGTTACCGAACGCTGGCTGCCGGCCGTCAATAACGCACGCCGCAAACTCGGGCTGTCCCGCTGGTATTTCGCCGAAATCACCGACATCGAAGCCATCAAACCCCAACTCGAATCGGTCATCGACCGCATCACCGCCGAGGTGGACAACGCCGCACTAAACAGCGACATCCTTCACTACATAGCCTCGGTAGCCGACACCATCTGGACAGACGATGACGAATTCCTCTTCGAGCCGCTTTGAAGCGGGCGACATTATCGAGATTTACATGCCTTTCGCCGACGGTGAAGGTGGCAAGAAACGCCCGGTACTCATCGTTTCCACCCCGGATTCCCGCGCCGATTTCCTGGCTCTATCGATCAGCAGTGCAGGCCATCACCCCAACACCCTGTCTTTGCCCATCCATGAGCTGGCATCGGGTCGCCTGAGCAAAGCCAGCTTCATTCGTGCGGACAAGGTAATTCCGGTCAACGCCGAAGCCGTCAGCCAGCTTTTCGGCAGGGTAAAACCGGCATTTCTGGACAAAGCGCGCAAACAAATGTGCGCCGCCTTGGGCTGCCGCTAAGGAATCACCATGACCGACAAGAAAATCGACAGCCTCAAGCACGACAACGCCGAGCGCAAGCACATCCCGAGTCAGGAAGAAGCCGGCATCGAGCAGGACAGCCCCGAGGCCAGAAAGACCGAAGCCGCCTGGCCGCTCAACCCGGTCACCCATCGCGGGCAAGACCCCGAACTCTACTGGCTGGAAAAATACAGCGCCGACGACCGGGCGGACGAACTGGAAGTCGACATCCGCTCGCTCTACCGCACCGAACACATCGCCCCGGAAAAGCTGATCCAGCGCCTCTATCGTTTCAAACAGGAAAACGCACACCAGGACGACATGTTCGTCAACGAGCTATTCGCCAACTACAAGGACGTCGACGAGCTCGACAAGCCGCAGAGCTACTACAAGCACGCCGACAAATGGGCCAACCGCCTGATCCAGGGCGACAGCCTGATGGTGATGGCCAGCCTGCTCGAACGTGAAGGCATGAAGGGCCAGGTGCAGACGATCTATATCGATCCGCCCTACGGCATCAAATACAACTCCAACTGGCAAATCAAGCTGAACGACCGCAACGTCAAGGACGGCGACGACGCCAGCCTGTCCGGCGAACCGGAAGTCATCAAAGCCTTTCGTGATACCTGGGAACTCGGCATCCACTCGTATCTGACCTACCTGCGCGACCGCCTGCTCGTGGCGAAAGAGCTATTGACCGACAGCGGTTCTTGTTTTGTGCAGATTTCCGATGAAAACGTGCATCTGGTGCGCTGTCTGATGGACGAGGTTTTTGGGAGTGGGAATTTTGTCGCGCTGATTTCTTTCGTAAAAACGACTGGTTCGACCGAAGACTATTTGTCCAGTGTCTGTGACTACTTGGTCTTTTACGCGAAAAATCGCCCAACTCTCAAGTTCCGACAGTTGTTCTTGGAGCGTAAGTCCGATACCAGTGGGCCGTATTCGATGATTGAGCTGTCCACCGGCGAGCGTCGTCGCATGAGCATTGAAGAGAAACAACAACCAGAAACACTTCCCAAAGGCGCTCGTATTTTTCGTATTGACAATCTGCAAAGCCAAAGCGTGGGGCGTCAAAAAGGCGAAGGCGCAGCTTGCTGGTTTCCGGTCGAATTCAACGGCAAGGCTTATCGGCCAAACGAAAAAAACCGTTGGAAAACAAATGAAGAAGGAATGGCTAAACTGTTCGTAGCCAAGCGCCTCGAAGCAACATCCGGCGGCTTGTACTACGTTCGTTACGCGCAAGATTTTCCTTTCCAGCCGATCGCCAATTTGTGGGGTGATACGGTCATCGCTGGTTTTGCGTCCGAAAAAACTTATGTTGTTGAAACCAGCACTAAGGTTATTCAGCGCTGCATCCTGATGACCACCGACCCCGGCGATCTCGTGCTCGACCCAACTTGCGGATCGGGCACGACCGCCCACGTCGCCGAACAATGGGGCCGTCGCTGGATTACCACCGACACTTCGCGCGTCGCGCTGAACATCGCCAAAACGCGGCTGATGACCGCCACTTACCCGTGGTACACCTTGCAGGACGAGAAGAAGGGGGTGCCGCTCAACGCATGGGATGTGCGCCACGGCTTCGACTACAAGAAGGTGCGGCGCGTCACGCTCGGTTCGCTGGCCAACGACGAGCCGCCCGAGGAAGTCACGCTTGTCGACCAGCCCGCCATCGACAAGAAGAAGCTGCGTGTCGCTGGCCCGTTCACCGTCGAAACGCTGCAAAGCTACGACCCGCTGGCACCGGAAGACGTGGAGGAAGCCAGCCTCGACCACGAACGCATGGAAGCCTTCCAGTCGCGCGTATTCGAGCACCTGAAGACTGCCGGCGTAAAGAACGGCGCACGCAACGAAATGGCCGTTTTCGGCCGCGTCGATGCCTTGCCCGACAGCGCGCTGCACGCCGAAGGCTATTACGACGCCGCCGACGGAGAACAAAAAGCCTACATCCACCTCGGCCCGCAATTCGCCCCGGTCAGCAAGCAGGCCGTGAACGACGCGGTGAAAGCCTGCCGCGCACGCGGCGATGCGCAGTGGTTGCTGATCCTCGGCTTTGCCTTTGAGTCGGACGTGGAAAACTCGGTGCAGAACCAGAAGGCCGGCAGCTTCCGCGTCGACAAGGTGCGCATGCACGACGATCTGCTGCAAGCCGGCCTGACCAAGAAAGACAGGAAGGCGGCGACTTTCGTGACGATAGGCGAGCCGGATATTGGCCTTTCTCCCGTAGGAGCGGCCTTGGCCGCGATTGGCCCAACCGATGCCGAAACGCTGCGTTCGCGGGCAAGCCCGCTCCTACCCGACAATACGAAATATGTCACCGTGGAAATTCGCGGCCTGGACATCTACGACCCGATCCGCGACGAGGTGAAAGCCCGCTCGGTCGCCGACATCGCCTATTGGATGGTCGACGACGATTACGACGGCTCCAGCTTTATGGTACGCCAGGTATTTTTCTGCGGCGGCGACCGGGACGAATTCGACAAGTGGAAGCGCGGCCTTTCCGATCTGTCCAAGCTCAAGACCAAAAAGAAAGTCGAAAACACGCTGAAGATCGAAATCGACGACGAAGCCTTCGACCGCCTCTACGGCTTCGTCTCGCACCCGATCCCGTACCAGGCCGGCAAGCGCGTGGCGGTGCGGGTGGTGAGCCAGTTCGGCGAAGAGTCCACCAAGGTGTTAAGTCTGTGAAGCTTGCGCCCGGAAGCCGCGCCAAATGGCGATCTACGGTGACGATGCCCGGAGCGCCAACAAAGACGCCATTCTCCGGGCACCCCATTCGTAGAACACCTACCCATGCGGCTTCCAGCCATCCGGTTGGTTTTCGCCACCATCGCAACCGGCAACCATGCCCGATAGCATCATGTGGAAACCGGTAGCCGCCATATCGCTGGGTTCGGCGCTCGGCGCGATCTGGCGCTGGTTTCTGGGGAACCAGCTTAACCACCTCTTTCCCGGTATCCCGCCCGGCACGTTGGCCGCAAACCTGATCGGCGGCTATATCATCGGCGCCGCCATCGGCTATTTCGCCCAGGCGCCGGACATCGCCCCGGAATGGCGTCTGCTGATAATCACCGGCTTCTGCGGCGGGCTAACGACCTTTTCGACCTTTTCCGCCGAAGTCGTCACGCTCTTGCAGCAAGGCCGGATGACCTGGGCGATGGGCGCCATCGCCATCCACGTCAGCGGATCATTGCTGGCGACTCTGGCCGGCCTGGCCTCCTGGCAGTGGCTGAAGCATTCCTGAGCAAAAAGGGGAGACGACGATGAACGGCTACCAGATCACTTTCTTCACGCAGCAAGACCGGAAGCACCGCGGAATGCCGTTCGGCGAGTGGCTGGTACTGCTGGCGCGCGACCTGAACCTGCCCGGAGCGACGCTGATCGCCGGCAGCGAAGGCCTGGGCCACCGCCACCGCCACCGCATCCACTCCGCCCATTTCTTCGACCTGGCCGACCAGCCGCTGGAAGTCCAGATGGTGGTCGGCGAAGACGATGCGAAACGCCTCTTCGAGCGCCTCAAGGCGGAAGGCGTAGCCGTGTTTTACGTCAAGGCGCCGGTAGAGTTCGGCACCTTGGGCGAAAGCCAGTCTTGACTTGAGATTCCTTGTGGAAAGGCGGCCTGCCCTTCGGCCGCGTTGGCCGCAACCACTCTGGTGGCTATCGTTATCAAAGTGGTCACCCCCGGCGAAAGGCTCCCCCGCAAACGATCCGGGCTCCCGAATTTTACGGGCTCCACACCCGTTTGAATCGCACCGGCGGGAACCTGCACCGGTACGGTGCGGAGCACCGTACCGGTGCGCCACAAGAGTGCCCGGACACCGTGCACCACTTTTGTGTGCCATCACAAGCCTTTGGTTTACCGTCAATACGGACATGGCACAGGACATGCTTAGTAGTCCTCGCAACGTCTTTCTTTGACCACATGAGGAGCTTGAAAATGAAAAAATCCATCGTCGCCAGCCTTCTGATCGGCGCTTTCGCCACCCCCGCCATGGCGCAAACCGCCGCTCCGGCTGCCGGAGCCGCGCCTGCGGCCGCACCGGCCAGCCCCTTTACCGGAAACGTCACGCTGGCGTCCGAGTATATCTATCGCGGCATCGCCCAGACCAACCGCAAGCCTGCCATCCAGGGCGGCTTCGACTACGCGCACGGCAGCGGCGCTTACGTCGGCCTGTGGGCTTCGAGCATCACCTGGTTGAGCGACATCGGCAGCGGCATCAGCGCGCCGGCAGAGATCGACGTCTACGGCGGGTTCAAGAACACCTTCGCCGAAGACTTCAACTACGACGTCGGCGTGCTGGCCTATAACTACCCCGGCAGCTACCCGGCCGGCTTCACCAAGGCCGAGACCACCGAACTCTACGGCTCGGTGGGCTGGAAATGGTTGAGCGTCAAGTATTCCTACGCCGTCTCGAAGAATATCTTCGGCTGGACTGGCGCCAACGGCGAAAAAACACGCGGCAGCGACTATCTCGAACTGAACGGCACCTACGATCTCGGTGACGGCTGGGGTGTTCTGGGTCACGTCGGCCACCAGAAGATCAAGAATTTCTCCGCCGCCTCTTACACCGACTACAAGGTGGGCGTCACCAAGGACTTCGGCTTCGGCGTCGTCGGCCTGTCGTACTGGGATACCGATGCCAAGGGTGGCGCCGGCCAGCCTTACCGCAACGCATTCAACAAAGACTTGGGCAAGGGCGTGGTTCTGCTGTCTTTCACCAAGACCCTCTGATCCCGACTCTCTCACGACACGGAGCACATCATGAAACTAGTTTCCGCCATCATCAAGCCCTTCAAGCTTGACGAGGTGCGTGAGGCGCTGTCCGCCATCGGCGTACAGGGCATCACCGTCACCGAGGTCAAGGGTTTCGGGCGCCAGAAAGGCCACACCGAGCTGTACCGTGGCGCCGAATACGTCGTCGATTTCTTGCCCAAGGTCAAGGTCGAAGCCGCGATCAGAAACGACCAGCTCGACCAGGTGATCGAAGCCATCGAGAAGTCCGCCACCACCGGCAAGATCGGCGACGGCAAGATTTTTGTTTTCGACGTTGAACAAGTCATCCGCATCCGCACCGGCGAAACCGGTGAGGAAGCCCTTTAAGGAGACCGCCATGAGACGTATCTTTGCCATGCTGGCCTTGCTCGGCGCCGTCACACTCGGCGCGCCGGCTTGGGCCGATGAAAAGCCGGCGCCCGCTGCCGCTACTGCCGCCACCGCTGCTCCGGCCGCCGCCCCCGCCCCTGCCGCAGCGCCCGTTCTGGTCGCCAACAAGGGCGACAACGCCTGGGTGATGACCAGTGCCGCGCTCGTCATCCTGATGTCGATCCCCGGCCTGGCGCTCTTCTACGGCGGCCTGGTCCGCTCGAAGAACATGCTTTCGGTGCTGATGCAAGTGTTCGTCACCTTCTCGCTGATCAGCGTGCTATGGGTGATCTACGGCTACTCGGTGGCCTTTACCGAGGGCGGCGGTTTCACCTGCGGCTTGATCGTCGGCGCCCTTGCCGAGCGCGCGATCTTCTCCGCCGTCCTTGTCTTCATGGTCCTCTGGTTCTCCTTCTCCTACCTGCCGATGGCGCACATGGTCTGGTACTGGGCGGGCCCGGATGCCTATCTCGACGCGGCGGCCGGCGACGCCGCCGGCAAGACCGCCGGCTTCCTGTTCCAGAAGGGCGCGCTCGACTTTGCCGGCGGCACCGTCGTGCATATCAACGCCGCGATGGCCGGCCTGGTCGGCGCCTACCTGATCGGCAAGCGCACCGGCTACGGCCGTGAGGCGATGGCGCCGCACAGCCTGACCTTCACCATGATCGGCGCGTCGCTGTTGTGGTTCGGCTGGTTCGGCTTCAACGCCGGCTCGGCGCTCGAAGCCTCCGGCGGCGCGGCGCTGGCGATGGTCAACACCTGGGTGGCGACCGCCTGCGCGGCGATGTCCTGGATGCTGGCCGAATGGATCCTCAAGGGCAAGCCGTCGATGCTGGGCGCCGCGTCCGGCGCCGTCGCCGGCCTCGTGGCGATCACCCCGGCCGCCGGCTTCGTCGGCGTCATGGGCGGCATCGTCATCGGCCTGCTCGCCGGCATCATCTGCCTGTGGGGCGTCAACGGCCTGAAGCGCCTGCTCGGCGCCGACGACTCGCTCGACGTGTTCGGCGTGCATGGTGTCGGCGGCATCCTCGGCGCCATCCTCACCGGCGTCTTCTGCGCCCCGTCGCTCGGCGGCACCGGCGTATACGACTACGTGGCCAACAAGGTCGGCGACTACGACATGACCGCCCAGGTCATCAGCCAGTTGTGGGGTGTCGGTACCGTCATCATCTGGTCTGGCCTCGTCTCGCTGATCGCCTACAAGCTGGTGGATATGTTCATCGGCCTGCGCGTACCGGAAGACGAAGAGCGCGAGGGTCTGGACATCACCTCGCACGGCGAATCGGCCTACCACCACTGAGCACTTCAAGCAACCGTATTACCGCAACAGTATTGACCTCCTCGTTCGGGCGCCCTTGCGGCGCCCGTTTTTTTGCCGCTGCACCGTGGCCGCCAGGAACAATCTCGTGCGACCCCGGCGATACCTATGACCTTATAGCTTATCCGTAAATAATGTTTGCGCGTAACTCATAGAGGTAAGCCCCCGGCTTTGCCGGGGGACTCACCAAGGTTTGACCTTTACGACGGTCTGCGTGAATTTCTGATCTCGACCAAGAGACAGGAGATTCACAGTGAAAGAGTATCAGAGCCTGAGCCACACGAGATGGGACTGCAAATATCACGTGGTGTATATACCGAAGCGGCGGAAGAAGCGTGTTTTCGGAGTGCTGCGCAAGCATTTGGGCGAGATGTTTCACGAATTGGCGTCGCACAAGGAAGCGAAGGTTGTCGAAGGGCATCTGATGGGCGACCACGTACATATCTGTATCAG
>JACQYA010000110.1 GCA_016208425.1 Betaproteobacteria bacterium | reverse complement strand
CTAGTGCTTAATTGCATAAGTAAGCGATTCTATTTCTAGCGATTAGCCATTGATTTTTAATGGGAGTATACCTTCAAGTTCTTTTGCAACTAAGCACTAGGTGGGGTTGGTTTTGCTCACACTGTTGACGGTGCACCATGAAAGCCTCAGCAATGTCTGAATTCCGCCCTGCGTTTTTCCGTGAAGGCGGTCATGCCTTCCTTCTGGTCTTCGAGGGCGAAAGCGGTGTGGAAGGCGCGGCGCTCGAAGAGGAGGCCTTCGTTCAGGCTGCTCTCGAAGGCGCGATTGATCGATTCCTTGACCATCATCGCGGCCGGCAACGAGAAGGCTGCGATCTTTTCGGCGGTCGCCAGAGCTTCGGCGAGCAGTTGCCCGGCCGGGACGATACGCGCCACCAGTCCGGCGCGTTCGGCTTCTTCGGCGCCCATCAGGCGCCCGGTGAGACACATTTCCATCGCCTTCGCCTTGCCCACGGCGCGCGGCAGCCGTTGCGTACCACCCGCTCCGGGCAGGGTGCCGAGCTTGATTTCGGGCTGCCCGAACTGCGCCGTATCGGCGGCCAGGATGAAGTCGCACATCATTGCCAGCTCGCAGCCACCGCCTAGCGCGTAGCCGGCGACCGCCGCGATCACCGGCTTGCGGCAGGTCTTGACGCGCTCCCAGTTACGCGTGATGTAATCGTTGCGGTAGGCGTCCATGTACGAAAAATTTTTCATCGCCGCGATGTCTCCGCCGGCCGCGAAAGCTTTTTCCGATCCGGTAATGACGATGGCGCCGATTGCCCCGGACGCTTCGAAAGCGTCGAGCGCGGCACCCAGTTCGTCGACCAGCGCATCGCACAGCGCGTTGAGTTGCCCGGGGCGGTTCAGGGTGATAAGGCCGACGCGTCCACGGGTCTCGACAACGAGGTATTCGAAGCTCACGGTTCTATTCTCCCGACATTTTCGCACTCTCGGCGCGCCTGGCCGTTGTCGCTTCCGCCGTCTTATCGGAAGAGGCCTCGGCGTTCTTTCCCTTCGGTTGGATGACCGCGCGCACGCGGCCGGGTGGTGCGCCGGAGGCACCGGCCGATTTCGTATCGCCGCCCGCTGCGGTGACGAGATACTTCTCGGTCAGCGCGTCATAGGAAATGTAGTGCCCCTTGATTTCGTCCTGCCCGCTTTTCACCCAAGCGCGCGTGAAGAATTCGGTTTTTTCGTTGCGCGCGTCGTATTCCAGGCGCTCGCCCTCGCCTTCGATGAAATCGTTCTTGCCCTCGCGCTTTTGGCGGAAACGCGCCAGACCGTTGGTGCCGCCGGTGGCGACACCCTTCTGGAAGCCATCGGCATCCTGCGTGACGACCAGCCGGCTGGTGCGAATCTGCAAGGTGCCTTGTGTCAGGATGACGTTGCCTTCGAGCACCTGCACCTTCTTGATGTCGTCGACCGTGATGCGGTCGGCTTCCAGGTGAATCGGTTTCTCGCGGTCGGCGCGCTCGGCGCGAGCGGGTGTGGCGGCCAGGGCGATGGCGGCGGTGATGCCCAACAAGATCGGTTTCATTTAGCGCTTCTTTGCGGATTGGCGTTCGGCATGCTGGCTCTCGAAACGGCCGACGGCCTGCGATTCCAGCACATAGATCTGCGTTTTGTTGTCCACCTGCATGCCGACGCCTTTCAGCCAGGATTCGCCCTGCGTGATCACCACCGGGCTGCGGGTAAAGGCATTTTCGTCGTCCAGGCGAACGGTTAGATCGGGCATCGTCGCCTCCAGGGCGGCTTGTTCGGGCGTCGCCTCGCGGCGGATGCGGACGTTTTCGTAAAGTTCGAGCAACTGGCCGTCCTGGCTCAGGTGGGCGCGTTCGGCACGCATCGTCACCGAGGGCTTGCCCGGATGCACAGCGACCATCTTCGGCCGCGCCATGTCGGTCGTGTTGTCGTCGGGATAGTGCCGGATCTCGCTGGCGTTGACCGTGTATTGCAAGTTGCCGGATTTGTCGAGCTTGCGCAGTTGCGGTTGGTCGACGATGTAGTCGGGGTCGTGCCGCCAGCGGCCGTCGCTACGCTCGTCCGGCAGTTGGATCGCATATCGCAGCCAAAAGGTGAGGCCGGCCAGCGCGAGCAGGACGGCGAGCGGGAAAAACGCGCTGCCCCCGTGTTTCATGGTGGCGTCGTCGAAGTCGGACTGACGGCGGGCAGATAGCGGGCGTACGCAGCCTCCAGCTTGCCCTGTGCGCCGAGAATGAACTCGCAGGCCTCGCGCGCCGCACCGCGACCGCTTCCGCGCTGCGTGACGAGAGCCGCGTGGCCGCGCACCAGAGCATGCCCGTCGCCCGGCGTCGCCGAGAAGCCGCAGGCGGCCATGATCGGCAGGTCGACGATGTCGTCGCCCATATAGCCGGCTTCGTCGAAAGCGATGCCGAGTTCGCCCAGCAAGCCGTCCAGCGTCGCGCGCTTGTCCTCCACCGCCTGAAAAAGGTGGCGAATCCCCAGGTTCTGTGCGCGTAATTCGACGCAGCGCGCGCGGCGCCCGGTGATGATGGCGACAACGATCCCCGCGTGCTGCAACATCTTCAAGCCGTGCCCGTCGAGCGTGTTGAAAGCCTTGATTTCGACGCCATCGTCGGTGTAGAACAGCGAGCCGTCGGTAAGCACGCCGTCGACGTCGAAGGCCATCAGCTTCAGGCGGCGCGCCCGGGCCAGCGCTTCGTCGCGGGAGAGCATCAGATCACCTTGGCCTGGAACAGGTCGTGCATGTTGAGCGCACCGGTCAGCCTGCCGTCGGGATCGACCACCGGCAACTGGTTGACCTTATGTTGCTCCATGATTTCCACGGCTTCGACGGCAAGTTTGTCCGGGCCGATAGCGCGCGGCTGGTGCCCCATGATGTCGCTCACGGTCAGCGTGCGCAGGTCGAGATTGCGGGCAAAGGCGCGGCGCAGGTCGCCATCGGTAAACACGCCGACCAGCCGGCGGCCACCATCGACGACGGCCGTCATGCCGATGCCGCCGCGCGAAATTTCGAGGATGGCGGCGGCGACGCTGGCTTCCGGGGAAACAGCGGGAACGGCCTCGCCGCTGCGCATCACGTCGCGCACATGGGTCAGCAGGCGGCGTCCGAGCGAACCGCCGGGGTGCGAGCGGGCAAAATCCTCGGCGCCGAAACCGCGCGCGTCGAGCAGCGCGACGGCCAGCGCGTCGCCCATCGCCAGCGCGGCGGTGGTGCTCGCGGTCGGCGCCAGATTGAGCGGGCAGGCTTCCTGCGCGACGCCGGCGTCGAGATGCGCGTCGGCTTCGCGGGCGAGCGACGAATCGGGCTTGCCGGTAATCGCGATCAGCTTGGCGCCCTGGCGTTTGACGATGGGGACGATGGTCAGCAACTCGGCGCTTTCGCCGGAGTTGGAGAGCGCGATCAGCACGTCGTCGCGCGCGATCATGCCCAGATCGCCGTGGCTGGCTTCCGCCGGATGCACGAAATAGGCGGGTGTTCCCGTGCTGGCCAGCGTCGATGCGATCTTGCGCCCGATGTGACCCGATTTTCCGATACCGCTGACGATGATCCGGCCCGTGCAGTTCAGGATCAGCGCCAGCGCCAGCAGAAACGCGCCGTCGATGCGCCCGGTCAGCGCCAGCACCGCATCCGCTTCGATGCGCAGTACCTGGCGCGCCAGATCCAGCGCTTTAGATGATGGTTGCATTTGGTCGACAGAGGTGGAGCGGTTATGATTGCGGCGAGTATAGCAGAAGCACCCACCCCGGTTTTGGGGCCATGCGGAAGGGGCGCGCGGATTGCGCACGAGCCGGGATAGCGGATCGCGTTATGGAAACTTTGCCGATCATTCTGATGTTGCTGGGCGCCTCCGTCGTGACGGTGGTGCTGTTTCGTCGCATCAACCTGCCGCCGGTGCTCGGCTACCTGCTCGTCGGCACGCTGATCGGGCCGCATGCGCTCAACCTGGTCGAAGGGTTTGCCGGCGTCGAACATCTGGCCGAGTTCGGCGTCGTTTTCCTGATGTTCTCGATCGGCCTGGAATTCTCGCTGCCCAAGCTGTACGCGATGAAGCGCATTGTTTTCGGGCTTGGCTTCCTGCAAGTTCTGGTTACGCTGGCGGCGGTGACGGCGATCGCGCTCGCGCTCGGGATGTCCTGGCAGGCGGGCGTCGCGCTCGGCGGCGCGCTGGCGATGTCGTCCACCGCCGTGTTGAGCAAGCTGCTGACCGACCGCCTCGAACTCGACGCCAAACACGGGCGCGAGGTCGTCGGCGTGCTGCTGTTCCAGGATCTGGCCGTGGTGCCGCTGCTCATCCTGATCCCGTCCTTCTCCCGTTCGCCCGAACAAATGGCGCTGATTATGTTGCTGGCGCTGCTCAAAGCGGTCGTCGTGCTGTCGCTGGTGCTCTTTTTTGGGCAGAACCTGATGCGCAAGTGGTTCTATATCGTCGCGCGCGGCAAGTCGGCCGAACTCTTCATGCTCAACGTGCTGCTGATTACGCTCGGGCTGGCGTATCTGACGCAGGTGACGGGCTTGTCGCTGGCGCTCGGCGCCTTCGTCGCCGGCATGCTGATTTCGGAAACCGAATACCGCCACCAGGTCGAAGAGGACATCAAGCCGTTCCGCGACGTGCTGATGGGGCTCTTCTTCGTCACCATCGGCATGATGCTCGACATTCCGCTGGTCGTGCATCACGTCGCGCTGGTGCTGGCGTTGCTGGCCGCGCTGCTGGCCGTCAAATTTGCGCTGGTCGGCGGCCTGTCGCGCTTTTTCGGATCGACGTCCGGCACTTCGATGCGCACCGGCTTGTGGCTATGCGCCGGCGGCGAGTTCGGTTTTGTCCTGCTCTCGGAAATCAGGCGCCTCGATCTGGCGCCGTCGCTCGCCTTGCAGGTCACGCTGGCGGCGCTGGTGCTGTCGATGATGCTGGCGCCCATCGTCGTCCAGTACAGCGACCGGCTGGTGCTGCGCTTTGCGACCAGCGAATGGCTGATGCGGTCGATGGAGCTGACGCTCGTCGCCGCGCAATCGATGCGCACCGAGAAGCACGCGGTCATTTGCGGCTTTGGCCGCAGCGGCCAGTATCTGGCGCGCTTTCTGGCACAGGAACACGTCTCCTACGTCGCCCTCGACCTCGATCCCGAGCGCGTGCGCGAAGCGGCGGCGGCGGGCGAGAACGTGGTCTATGGCGACACCACCCGGCGCGAAACGCTGGTCGCCGCCGGCATCGCCCGCGCCAGCGTCGTCATTGTCTCGTTTGCCGACACGCGCGCCGCCGAAAAGGTGCTGCATCACGTCCACGAACTGAATCCCGGTTTGCCGGTCGTCGTGCGCACGCTCGACGAGAAGGATTTCGACATACTGCACCGCGCCGGCGCCGCCGAGGTCGTCCCCGAATCGCTCGAGGCGAGCATGATGCTCGCCTCGCACGCGCTGATCCTGCTCGGCGTGCCGATCAATCGCGTTCTCAAACGCATCCGCCAGACCCGCGTCGTCCGCTACCGCACGCTACGCGGCTTTTTCCACGGCGAAAGCGACCGCGAGGAAGACCCGCACGATCTCGACGAACCGCGCCTGCATTCGGTGCAGCTCGTCGCGGGGGCCTACGCCATCGGCCGCACGCTGCGCGATCTGGCGGTGGCGGGGCGCGGCGTCGAAGTCACCGCCGTTCGCCGGAGAAACATCCGCGCGCTGGAACCCTCCGACGACACCCGCTTCGAGGCCGGCGATGTGGTGGTATTGCTGGGGGTGCCGGAAGCGCTGGCGGTAGTTGAGGGGCGGTTTTTGAAGGGCTGACCCAAAAACGGCCTCGACAGCGAGGTGCCGACCCGCCGTTTACCGCTCGCTGGCCGAAGGCGCATTCGCCTTGACTAACGCCAGAATCACTTCCCGCGCCACTTTCTTTTGTGGAGCCGGCAGACTGAGGAAGGCTTCGAGCACTTCGCGCTCCGCACCGGCAATCGCCGCTTCCCAGCGGTCTTTTTTCTCCTGAACTTTGCGGGTCGCTTCACCGCCGAAACGTAGCACCTGCGGTTCATCCTAAAAAACTCAGTTGACGGTGTGCAATCTGCTTGAAACTCAGGCAGGCCAAGGGATTCGTAACCATCGTGGGAGTCACCCGATGGGCGAGTCGAAACTGGAGCTGGCGAAGCGCAAAGAAATGCTTTTGTCGTGTGCCGGAGCGCGGGCGACGGCGGGTCGCGTACAAGTACGCTGGGATACAGAAAGCACGGCGACGCCGATGGGGCAACTGGCCTACTTCATCGAATTTCCCGCGCTGACCGGACCGTGGTCGCG
>JACQYA010000109.1 GCA_016208425.1 Betaproteobacteria bacterium | reverse complement strand
CGCCCACCAACATGCAGCCGGCGCACCCAAAAAAACGGTAGCGATCAGGCGATCGGCCGATCGCGTGGCGGACTGACGACCAAGATCCACGCTTGCGTGGATGCCTTGGGCAATCCGCCGCGATTGATCCTGGCGGGCGGGCAGGTGGCCGATATCACGCAAGACCCCGCCTTGGTCGAGCCGGTCGGCACGGATGCGGTGGTGGCCGACAAGGGGTACGACAGCGACGCGTTTGTTGAAACCGCTGGGGCGACAGGCGCGGCTGCGGCTATCCCGCCGAGGAACCACGGTCTTACGCCCCGTGAATATGATCGTGGGCACCACAAAGCGAGAAACCTCGTTGAGCGATTCCTCAACCGGCTCAAGCAATTTCGTCGCCTCGCGACCCGATATGACAAACTCGCCCACCGATTCAATGCGTTTTTGCATTTGGCTTGTGCCTATATCTGGTTACTGTGAACACGCTCTAGTCGATGCTGAGAAATGCAGCGATGCGCCCCCCGGCGACGGGGGCGACGACATAAGCTGACGCCGCAAGACAAGCCGAATTCAGGCCGTAGCGTCCGCTCTATCCGTCTTCCTACCGCGCAATCTGCCCGGCACGCTCTATCCCTGCCAGCAACGGCGCCAGCAACGAATCGACACGCTGCACCACCTCTTCCAATCTCTCGCCCGCCGGCTGTTCGCGCAGTTCCTGGATGGCGGTCTCCAGAGCCAGCGCGCTTTGCCCGAGATCTTCGGCGCCCAGGGTGGCGGCGACGCCTTTAAGGGAGTGGGCCATCCGCCGGGCGCCGGCATTGTCACCGGCCGCCAGGCGGGCGCGAAATTGTGCGCTATCGTCCGTATGGCTGCGGGCGAAGGTTTCAATCAGGTGGAGATATTTGTCGAGATTGCCGCGCACGATCTTCAGGCCGACGTCGAGATTGAGTCCGGGAACGCCCGCCAGCGCGGCCAACAGCGCTTCGTCGCTCGCCTTTTCGCGAACCGGGAGCCAGTGCAGCAGCGCTTCGTAGAGCGCATCGGGGTTGACCGGCTTGCCGATGTGGTCGTTCATGCCGGCCACCAGACAGCGCTGGCGGTCGGCGTCGAAGGCGTTGGCCGTCATCGCGAGAATCGGCAAACCGGCCTTGCCGGGAAGCTGGCGGATGGCTTGGGTGGCTTCGATACCGTCCATTTCCGGCATCTGCACGTCCATCAGAACGAGGGCGTAGTCGCTCTCGCGCACGCGATCGACGGCAATCCGGCCGTTTTCCGCGACATCCACGACCAGGCCGCTATCGCCCAGCAGATCGAGAGCGACTTCCCGGTTGACCATGTCGTCTTCGACCAGCAGTATCCGCATGCCGCCACAGTCTCTTGCCAGCCGTTGTTCCGGGAGCAAAACATCGCCGTGCGAAAAGCGCGCCGGCCCGGGCGCGGCGCGCCCGACCCGAACCGCGACCGAGAAGATGCTGCCGCCGCCGGGCTGGCTGCCGACGGCGATGTTGCCGCCCATCAAGACGGCCAGCCGCCGGGCGATGACGAGCCCCAACCCGCTGCCGCCGTACTTGCGCGTCGTCGAACCGTCGGCCTGCGAGAAGGGCTGGAAGAGCCGCGATTGCTGCTCGGCGGTCAGCCCTATCCCCTGATCCTCGACCTCGATGTGCAGCATTGCCGCTTCGCCCATGCGGGCGCGGACGGCAATTTGCCCGCGCTCGGAAAATTTGATCGCGTTGTCGACCAGATTGGCCAGTATCTGCCCGATACGCAGCGGGTCGGCGTGCAGGCGCGCGGGAACGTCCGGCGCGATTTCCTGCACCAGGCGCAGACCCTTTGCCGCGAGCCTCTGGCCGAACATGTCGAGCGTGCGGTCGACGAGTTCGCCGAGCGCGAAATCCTTCTCGTCGAGCGTCAGGCGGTCGGCTTCGATCTTTGACAGGTCGAGGATGTTGTTGATGATTTCGAGCAGATGCTGCGCCGCTTCGCCGACCTTGCGCAACTGTTCCCGATGGCGCGGCGTCTCGATCTCTCCTTGCAGCAAATGGGTAAAACCGATGATGGCATTCATCGGCGTGCGTATTTCGTGGCTCATATTGGCCAGAAAGCTGCTTTTCGCGCGGTTGGCGGCTTCCGCCGCCTCCTTCGCTTCGCCCAGCTCGGTGGTGCGGGCGAAGACCAGTTCTTCGAGGTGCTCGCGATACTGGTCGAGCTCCGCCTCGGCGCGCTTGCGCGCGGTGATGTCGCGCCAGGCCACATGCAACAAGCGCTTGGCTTTGTAGCGCATCGAGGTGAGCAAGACCTCGGCGATGAAATGTTCGCCGTCCGCACGGATGTGTTCCCATTCGAACTGGTTGGCGCCTTTCTCGAAAGCCAGAGCGATCATGGCGTCGGCCTTGAGCGAAGACAATTGCCCGTCCGGCTGGTACTCGGGGGAAATATCCGCCGGCACGATATTGAGCAGTTGCCGGATCGACCCCATCCGCATCATTTCCAGCGCGGCGAGATTGCAGTCGACGAAAACGCCGTTTTCGATCAGCAGCATCGCCTCCTTGGTGTCTTCGAACAGTTTGCGGAAACGCGCTTCGCTCGCCGCCAGCGCCTCCCGCGCTTGCGCCTTCTCGGTCTCGTCGCGAAAACAGAAGATGCGCGCCGGTCTGCCTTCGACGGCCAGCGGCCGGCTGAAACGCTCGAAAACCCGCCCATCCTTGAAATGGATAACTTCCTGCGTCTCGTCGTCGCAGGTGTAAAGGCGCTTGACCTCGGCCATAAAGGCCGCCGAATCGGCCAGTTGATCCTGAACATGGGCGAGCAGCCGGGCATCGTCGCCGGCGGCGGCGAGATCGTCGGGGATACGCCAAAGCTCGCGGAAACGCTTGTTGGCGTTGACCACCTTGCCGTTCTCGGAAACCACCAGCACACCCTCGTTTGTCGAGTCGAGGATGCTGGCGAGCAGCGCCTGACCACGCTGAAACTGGAGATGCTCGCGCGCCAAATCGCTTTTCAGGCGCAGCCGGGCAACCGCCTCGCCGAACTGCTGGGACAAGGCTCCGATGCCGGCCAATGTCCGCCGGCTCAGGCTGGGAACCTGTTTGCCGACCAGCTTGACGCACGCGACGGGCGCGCCCCCGGCAAGGACGGGCGACACCACCAGCGCCGTGGCGCCTTCGCCGACCGCGTCGGGCGCCTGCACCAGAGCGCGATCCGGACACTGGCCGGCGTCGCGGCAACTACAGCGCAACCGTCCGCCGCGCACGATGCCGGCCAACGGCGAATCGGCGGCGAAATGCCGGTTGAATTCGACGAATGGCCCGCTCAGACCCCGGTGCCCGACCAGGTCGTAACTGCCGTCTTCCTGCCCCCAGAAAACGCCGCCGCCGTCAAGTTCCTTGAGCTGCAGCAGCGCGTCGAGGAAAGCGTCCACCAGTTCGTCGCGCGTCGCGTCGCGCGCCACGACTTTGGCGAAGCCATGCTCCGCCTTGCGGATCTGGTCGTCGATCTTTCTATCCGTGATGTCGGTCGACGTGCCGATCGCCAGCAAGGGATTTCCCCCGGCATCGCGGCGCACGACGCTACCCCGCGCCTGCACCGAGATCCAGCGCCCTTCGCCGCGCCGCACGAGATATTCGGCCTGGACAAACCCCCCGCCCGGCCGCGACGCTTCCTGGAGCGCGAGCGCGATCCGCTGGCGGTCGTCAGGATGAATGCCGGCCAGCCAGCCGGCCATATTTGTGGGCGCCATCTCGCGGGCGATGCCGAGCAAACGCAGCAAACTGTCGTCGAACAACAGGCTGTCGGTCGTGAAATCGTATTCCCAGAGGCCGAGATTCGAGGCGTCGAGCACCTTTTTCAGTTTGTCTTCCAGCCGCGTTTTGCCTTCGCTCAAGGCATCCCAGCGCCGCCAGGTCTTGCCGATCAACTGGAGGCTGACCAGTTCGAGCACCCGGTGCCGGGTCAACACGCCGGCCAAGCGCCCCCCTTCGTCGACCACGACCAGATGGCTGACGCCCTGTTCGGCCATCGACGCCGCCGCTTCGGCCGCCGAAACCTCGCTGGCGGTAACGCGGGTCGCGGCATGCATCGCCTCGGCCAGCGTCGGCTCGTCGCCGCGCGCGATCCGTCCGACGTGGGCGGCCAGATCCTTCTCGGCGACAATACCCAAGGGAACCCTCTCGTCGCCCGCCACCACGACATAGGTCGACAGCGATTCCTGCATCAGATCGATGGCCCGACCCAGCATCGCGGATGGCGGCAGAACCGGGGCTTCGCGATCCATGACCGCTTTCAGATCTTTCGGTCGCCGCAGGAAACCCAAACCCAAGTGGCCGAGAAAATCGGTTTCGGCGACCATGCCCGTCACCTTCCCGCCCTCGACGACAACCACGTGCGGGTCGAGATGCTCCAGCGCCCGGGCGTAGGCGCCGGCAAAATCGAGTTCGGGCGGCACAGTCAGAACCGGCGCGCCCATCAGCGCCGACACCGGCGTCGACGCCGCGCCCCGGGCGTACAGATGACGCAAAAGGTCGCGCTCGCTAAATATCCCCAGCGGCGTCTCCCCCTCCATCACGAGAAGCGACGAAATCCGCGCGCCGGCCATCAGCGTGGCCGCTTCGCCGACCGTACAGGCAGGCGCCACGCGGCGCACATCCCGATTCATGATGTCGGCCACGGTCAAATCGGTTACACGCTTCATGCGGGGGGTCTCGTTCGACATTCTTCCCGGACCCGGATGGATCGGGCGCCGCACCTTGACGGGCCACTCGCCGTCAGGCGCTAATGCAGCCAGTCATTATCTCGCGTTTGGCGCCTTGAAACAATTGACGCAGCCGGCTGTCTCGGCGACACTGGCGCATGGTCGAAAGTTTCCGTCCCGCTCCGCCCGACACCGCTTCCGAGTGCTCCGACGCACTTGGCGATACGTCGCCCGGAACACCGGAACCGCCAAAGACGGGTTGCCCCGGCGCGCGTTTGAGCGCGCTGCCGCACGCGCCGGAAGACGAGGACGGGTGGCACGAAAGCGGTGGAACACCCACCAGGCAGCGCGCGGTCGACCGCTCAAAAAAAGTTATGCGTTCGAGCGACCGGCGCGACCAGCCCTTCCCCCAATCGCTCGACCCCTATCGCGGCTGCGAGCTGGGCTGCGTTTATTGTTGCGCCCGCGCGTCGCATGGCGGTTTGGGACACGCCCTCGACCTCGATTTTGAAACGCGGATATTCCACAAACCGCACGCCGCGCGCCTGTTGCGCCGAAAACTGGGCAAGCCCGGCTACACCTGCCAGCCGACGGCGATAGGCGCCAACACCGACGCCTACCAACCGGCCGAAAGCGAGTTGCAGCTGACTCGCGGCCTGCTCGAAGTGCTCTACGAGCTGCGCCATCCGGTCACGCTGCTCACCAAATCGGCGCTCGTCCTGCGTGATCGCGAGCTGCTGGCGATCATGGCGCGCGCCGGCCTGGCGCAGGTGCTGATCTCGATGAACACGCTCGACGCCGATCTGGCCCGCGTTCTGGAGCCGCGTGCCGCCACGCCGCAAGCCCGCCTGGACACGATACGCGCGCTGAGCGAAGCCGGCATCCCGGTAGGTGTCGTGCTAGCGCCGGTCATCCCCGGCCTGACCGACCGCGAAATCGAGGAACTGCTTGCCGCCGCGCGCGAGGCCGGCGCGCGCGGCGCGAGCCACACCGTGCTGCGCCTGCCCCACAGCTTGCTCGCCCAGTTCGACCAGTGGCTGTTGTGGCACGCCCCCAAACCGGTGTCGCGCCTGCTGGCGATGCTCTACGGCAAGTACGGATGCAAGGGCACCGGCAGGCGCTCCGGCGGGCTGGAACACTTTGCCGAGCTGCTCGACCAACGCTTCCGGCACGCCTGCGAGACCATCGGCTTCCCCGGCCTGCCCGCCCTCAATACCGGCGATTTCCGTGCGCCACCCAAAGTCCTTGCCGAAAACGAAGCCGGCGACGAGCAAGGTCGCCTGTTTTAGCAAGAGTCGACCGATGCCGCGCCCGATGGCGGGTTTCTGGCCGCAAGCGTCGGAACGGCCGCCCGGGGCGCGAACCGATCCGGTCGCGCGCGGCAAGCCACCAGGCCACCACCTCCCGCCTATATCGTGAACCCGATGCGGCTCTTCGAGCCTGCGCGAGTGCCGGCGGCCGCTTTGCGGGCATTATTGCCGCACCAGATCCGCGCAAAGCCGTGAGCTGAGACACCCTTTTCCGGGTAACTCCACTTTGTCGGATCAAGAGACAGGTTCATTCATATACCATATGATATAAAGCAATCCATTGCTTGTCGACGGCTCGCCAATTAAATAACTATGCCAAATAAAACACACGGGTAGCATTTTTGCTCTGGCCGCCCCCGCACTTGAGCGGCACAAAACTTGATCGAAGCCCCGGAAGTTCAATAACCTACAAGCCGTAAAGAAAAGGTTATGTCTGAATTAGCTGTTGTAGAGATTGGTGGGCGGCGGCCTCTTTGAGGCAGAGTTTGGGAGAGAGGCCACCGCGGTTCCGGACGGCCAGGACAGCGATCTGATCGGAGCCGGTTTCACGCGCCTTCCCGACGCCACCGCGCTTGCGTGCTGGACGCGGCAGCCCGCGCAGCCCCTTGCAGGATGGGGGGAAGAAGGTTTCGTCCGCCCCGACAACGCCGCCTTCGTGGCCGGCGCGATGGCTGGCGGGACACCCGAGAAAGCGGTGACGCCAGCGAAATGCCGTGTTCTTGTCGATGCCGCATCGTCGTGCCGCAGCGCGAATGCCGATCCTGTCGATCAAGGCTTGGCTGTAACGCTGCCGTTGTTCCCGCTTGCGCGGATGGGTCGAGGCCGTGCCAGCCAGCGGGTTGCAGGTTCTTCCACGGCAGCGGCAACGGTAGCGCGGCAGCCCGTGAGCGCTTCCCCGCGGATGCAGGCCGTTTGCCGTCGCCTGGCAATGCGGACAGCGCTCGGGCCGCTCTGCAACATCCCCCTGTTGCATGGCAACGCTTTCGGTTCCGGGTCTGTTCAGAGCCCTGCGCAAAGCATCGCGCTGTCGCTCCCGACAATGATCCGGAGCCCTTCAGGTAGCTCGAAAACCCCCTTGTGCGCGTAACAATCCTCCTTTTCAGGAAACCATGCATTCAATATGGCTCCTTGCAACAGCTAATTCAGACATGGCCTATTTTTTACCTCGCGAACAACCCCGCCCCGAACTTCCAGATCAAGCGCTGCCCCGTTTGACGTCTTCTGCCCCCGGCTCTGCATGACCTCGAGCCCCATCTGGCGAGGCTCTTCGATTGCCCGGCGCTCCGCTTCGTCGGCTCGCCGCACGTCCCCCGATGCGTTTTCGGCGACATCGAGTATTCTTTCCCTCCGCGCCTTTAAGGTCGGGTGGCGTTCCAGCCGTTCGGCAACCGGTTCTCGCTTACCACTCGCAATCTTCATCTCCATGCCCATCCCTTCTCCCCGATAGGGGTAACCTGCCAGACCAACACTCTTTTCGTGCCAGCTGCTGCATCCAAGGGGGCAACCCAGGATCGCAAGCAATTGATCCCGTCACTTTCGAGCACACCCATCGCAGGCACAAAATACCGGCCGCCCGGCTATTTGCGAGATACTGCGCGTTCAAATTCAATGGGGACAGCGATGAGTTCTGGCAAAGCGCCCGATGTGCGGGGCGTGGGTAGCACGACGCGGCGCACGGTTTATAGCATCTGCGGCATGTGCGTAGCGCGCTGCCCGATCGAGGTGACGGTCGACGGTGGGCGCGTAACATGGCTGCGCGGCAACCCGAACGACAAGGGAATCGGCGAGAGCATGTGCGCGCGCGGCGCGGCGGGGATACCCTTCGAGTACGACGACGAGCGGCCGCAAACGCCGCTGATCCGCACCGGCGCGCGCGGTGCGGGCGGCTGGCGGCGCGTTTCGTGGGACGAGGCGCTCGATCACATCGCCGACCGCTTGCGCGAAACGGGCGATGAGTTCGGCATGCGCAGCATCGCGCTCTCCGACCGGGGCGGGCCGTTTACCGACCTCACCCGCGCCTTTGTGCAGGCGCTCGGCTCGCCGAACTACTTCAACCACGACGCATCGTGCGCGATCAACGCGCACAACGCCGCGCGCTCGCTTTACGGCATCGGGCGCGGCGGCTTCGCGCCCGACATCAAGCACGCCAGGCATATCGTCCTCTACGGCCGCAACCTGGCCGAGTCGATCAAGGTCGAGGAAGTCAAGGAGTTCATGGGCGCGCTCGGGCGCGGCATGCGCTGCACCTACATCGACCCGCGTGTCAGTACGACAGCATGTAAAGCGACACGCTACTGGCAGGTGCGCCCGAACAGCGACTACGCGCTGAACCTGGCGATCATCCACGAAGTGTTGAAACAGGAAATCTACGACAAGGAATTCGTCGCCCGTTTCGTTTCCGGCATGGGCGCGCTACGCGAGGCGGTACGCGACACCACGCCGGAATGGCAGGAGCCGCACACCGGCATCGCGGCCGACGAGATCCGCGCCTTCGTCAAGGAAATCGCGGCCGATGCGCCGCAGGTGATCTTCCATCCGGGGTGGATGGTGTCGCGCCACAAGCAGTCGTTCTATGTGAGCCGCACGGCGCTGATTCTCAACGCGCTGATGGGATCGATCGAGGTCGAAGGCGGTATCGTCATCGCCAAAACGCCGGAAGACATCGGGCGCAAGGGGTTGAAGAAGCTGACCGAGCGCACGCCCGAAGTCACGGAGCCGCGCGCCGATGGCGCCGGCGCCGCGCATCCGCAATGGGACGCGGCAGCCGGCATGGCGCACCGGATCTACGCGGCGATGGAAACCGGCGCACCCTATCCGGTGCGCGCGTATTTTGCCTACCGCCACGACCCGCTGACCGGCATGCCCGACCCCCCGGCGCTGCAGAAGGCGCTCGACAAGCTCAAGCTGCTGGTCGCCATCGACGTTAACTGGTCGGAAACGGCCTGGTTCGCCGATGTGATCCTGCCCGAGGCCACCTATCTCGAACGCGCCAACATCTTCGCCCAGAACAACGGCGCGCAGCCTGGTTTCGGCATGCGCGACCAGGCGCTGGCGCCGCGCTACGACAGCCGTCCGGCCTGGTGGATCTTCCGCGAGATTCTGCGCCGGCTGGGCAAGGGCGAGGCGCTCGACTTCGAGACCATCGAGGAACTGTGGGACTACCAGCTCGAAGGCACCGGCGTGACGGTGGCGCAGATGCGCGAGACCGGCATCGTCAGCCTGGCGGACAAACCGGTACTGTTTCCCCGCGACCGGCTCAAGTTCAAAACGCCGTCGGGCAAAATCGAGATCGACAGCGAGACGCTGAAGAAGGCGAGCCTGCCCAGCCTGGCGACTTACCAGCCGCACGATGCGCCGGGCGGAGACCGCTTCCATCTCCTCTTCGGCCATTCGCCGGTGATGAGCGGCGGGCAATCGCTGAACAATCCCGTGCTCGGCGATCTGGCCAGTCCGAACCCGCTGTGGATCAACGACGTGCGCGCCAAAGCGCTGGGTATCGAGGACGGCGACGAGGTGCTCGTCGGCGGCGAAAGCTATTCGGCCTACATGACGGCGCGCGTCACGCCGCTGATCCACCCCGACGCGGTATTCATGCTGCACGGCTACGGCCGCACCGTGCCGCTGCAAACCCGCGCCTGCGGCCTGGGGGTCGCCGACCAGCGCTTGCAGCATGGCAAGCTGTACGAATTCGATCCGGCGGGTGGCGGCAACACGATGACCGAAGCCATCGTCCGCGTGCAACGGCATCGGGGGGCGGGAAAATGAGCAAATACGTGCTGCGTCACGACGCGCCAAACTGCATCGGCTGCCAGGCCTGCGAGGTGCACTGCAAGACCAACAAGAGCCTCGGCCCCGGCCCGGCGCCGTGCAAGATCGTCACCGTCGGCCCGACCCTGGTCGCCGGCAAGCCGCGCATCGATTTCGTCTTCATGCCCTGCTTCCACTGCGAGGAAGCCTGGTGTGCGCTGGCCTGCCCGACCGGCGCCATGCAGCGCCGCGAGAAGGACGGCATCGTGCACGTCGAATCGGGCCTGTGCATCGGCTGCAAGAGCTGCATCGCCGCCTGCCCGTGGGGTACGCCGCAGTGGGATCCGGTGACGCGCAAGGTGGTGAAATGCGACTACTGCATGGATCGCCTGGACGCCGGCCTGGAACCGGCCTGCGTCGCCAAGTGCGTGACCGGCTGTTTATCGTTCGGCGTCGCCAACGAAGCGCCCGACCCGCGCCGGGAGCGCTACGCGCGGCAAATCGTCGCTGGAAATCCGGGCCACCCGCATGAGCGGGCTTGATTCCTTGCCGGCGTGGCTCGATGCCGGAGCCACGCCGCCGGCACCGGCCTTCGCCGCCGCGCTGCCCGGGTTGGCTTGCGCGCAGGCGCTGACCCCCTTGCAGCGGCTTGCCCGCCTGCGCGAATCCGGCCTCGCCGAATGCGGTTTTGCCGGTGAGCCGCTGTATCAATCGTGGCGGCAGTTCCTGCGCGGATATGGGCGCAGTTACGGACGCCGTTACGGGCACAGTGATCTCGCCCCGACGCTGGTAGTAGATGCCGCCGGCCTCGACCCGCACGCGCTCGGCGCCGCTGCCGTTCTCGACGGCGCACCCTGGCGGCTGGCCGAGGGGCTGCTGATCGCCGCCGGCCTGCGCGGCACTCAGCGCGTCGAACTGCGCCTGCCGCCCGAACTCACCGGCCGCGAAGCGCCGCTGCTGAACGCGCTCGACACGATCCGCCTGCGCGGCTTTCCGGCGACCCGGCTGCGCGTCGACGTGCGCCGCAACAGTTTGCCCGGTTGCCGGAGCGACGGTCACGCCGACGGCAGCCATCTGGTTCATACGCCCGAAACATGGTGCCGCGTGGCGCAGATCTTCGCCGCATCGGCGGACACCGTAGACGCCGCGCTGCTGACGCTGCGCCGTGGCCTGAAGCAGCGCGGCCTGGTCGAGTTGCGGCGCAACGACGTGCTGCGCCGGCTGATCTACGACTGGGGCGGCGGTGTCGGGGTCGAGGGCCGCGACGCCGTGTTGGTTTTCGACAACGGGATGGGTGGCTTCTTGCCCTTATCCGAGGCTGATCTTTCCTGCCAGCCACTGGCGCTCGCCGCTGCGGGCATCGCCCCGTCGCCGTCCAGCCTGATGGTGGTGGCCGAGGGCGTGTGCCTGGTCGAGCAGACGCGCCGCGCGCTCTATCGCACCTGGCAACTGGCGGAAAACGAGCCGGCGTCGATCCGCTCGCTGCTGGCGCGATCCGCGCGACTGGTCGCCGAAATTACCGTCGGGCGCGGCGAACGGCGCCATCTGGCCGAACTCGACGAGCTGGCGCTCGAACTGGCGACGCAGGGTCTCGCCGCAGCCTGGCCGCTGGGCAGCGCCCTGCGCTATTTTCGCGATCAATGGGAAAGCCACGCCCGCCGCGAATCTTCCACCCGTTCTTGCCCCGAGAAGCTTTGCCTGGTTCGCCATGCCGCGCCCTGCCATGCCATCTGCCCAGCGAACATCGACATCCCCAGCTTCATAGCGCACATCGGCCACGGAGACTATTCCAAAGCCATCGAAGTCATTACCCGCGACAACCCCTTGCCGCTCACCTGCGGCCTGGTCTGCCCGGCGCCCTGCGAATCGGCCTGCGTGCGCAGCAACGGCGACGGCGCGGTCTTCATCCGCCCGATGAAGACCAAAGCCGCCGAGCACTGCCTGGCCGAAGGCGCTTACCCGAAACCCGACCTCGCGCCGCCGACCGGCAAGCGCATCGGCATCGTCGGTTCCGGCCCGGCCGGGCTGACGGCCGCCTATTACCTGCGCACGCTCGGTCACGCCGTGGAAATCTTCGAAGCGCAGGAGCAGGCCGGCGGCATGCTGCGCTATGGCATACCCGGGTGGTCATCGGCGGCGGCAACGTCGCCATCGACGTGGCGCTGACGGCCTTGCGCCAGGGCGCGAAGCAGGTCGATATGGTCTGCCTGGAAAAACGCCGCGAGATGCCGGCCAGCCCGCACGAAATCGAAACTGCGGTGGCCGAGGGTGTGCTCCTGCATCCGGGCTGGGGGCCAGTGCGCATCGACGAGGATGGCGCCGCCACCTTCCAGCACTGCGAGCGCATCGTCGACGAGAGCGACCGCTTCAACCCGAAGTTCGATGCCGAACGACGCCTGATGCTCGACAGCGACCAGGTGATTCTCGCTGTCGGCCAGGGCGCCGACCTGACCAGCATCGACGGCAGCGGCCTTGAAGTCACCCGCGGTTTCATCGTCACCGACAGCCGCACGCTGATGACGCGCGTGTCCGGCGTCTTTACCGGCGGCGACGTGGCGCACGGGCCGCGCACTGCGGTCGAAGCGATCCGCTCGGGCAAGATCGCCGCCTGGTCTATCGATGCCTGGCTGCGCGGCGCGCCGGTCGATCCGGTCGATCCGCTGGCCGGCAAGCCGATACGGCGCGCGACGGTGATCCCCCTGCACGTCTCCGCCGGCGTGCGCAGTCGCCAACCACGCGCCGAGATGCCGGAAAAGGATGTCGGGGAGCGTCTGGGCAGCTACGTCAAGATCGAGCAGGGACTGAGCGACGCGATGGCGCACGACGAAGCCGGCCGCTGCCTGCGTTGCGACATCTGCATCGGCTGCGGCCTGTGCCAGCTCGCGTGCAGCGAAATGGGCGTCGAGGCGCTGCGCATGGCCGACACCCCGGCCGGACGCCTGGCCTACCTCGATTTCACGCGCCCGGCCAACCTGTGCATCGGTTGCGGCGCCTGCGCCCAGGTCTGTCCGACCGGCGCCATCCGTATCGACGATAGCGGGCAAGGCAGCGAACGCATTCGCCGCACGACCATCACCGGCACGGTCGTCCGCGAGCAGGCATTACTGACCTGTAGCCGTTGCGGCGCGACCACACAGACCGTCGCGCACCGGGAGTTCGTGCGCAGCCGCCTGGCAACCCCAGGACACGCGCACATGGCGAAGCATCTGGAACGCGAGCTGTGTCCGGCCTGCGCGCGGCAACTCGGCGACCGGATCGGGTCCGCCGGAGCGGCGTTTATGTAGCCCTGTCGTCGCGAGTATATTCATGGAACATTGGAGCCAATTTTGATAAGCTCCATGCGAGCGCACGAAATTATCATTGCGGATCAAAACTGGCTCCCCTATCAAACCCATAAAACATGGCAAGATACATTGCGTTCGCCCTGGCCTTCCTGTTTGCTCTCGGTTCTTTACGAGCGGACGCCGATCCCCGCAAAAGCGCGCCGTCTTCCCTGACTTTCGGCGTGGTTCCCCAGCAATCTGCCGGCGAGCTTGCCAGTGCGTGGTCACCCATCCTCGATTTCCTGGGCAAAAAATCCGGTGTTACCTTACGTTTTGCCACCGCCAAGGACATTCCCACTTTCGAGCGACGCCTGGCTGACGGCGAGTACGATATCGCCTACATGAACCCCTACCATTACACGGTATTCCACCGGGCTCCCGGCTACCGGGCATTCGCCAGGGAAAAAGACAAGAAGCTCAAAGGCATCATCGTGGTGCGCAAGGATAGCCCCTACACGGACATCACCCATCTGCGCGACGGGTTCATCGCTTTCCCCGGCCCCGCCGCTTTTGCCGCCACGCTCCTGCCGCAGGCCGAGCTGGAGCGGATGCGCATCCCGGTCAACACAAAATACGTTTCCTCGCACGACTCCGTTTACCTCTCCGTAGCGCGCGGGCTGTTCGCCGCCGGTGGCGGGATCCCCCGGACTTTCGAAAACCTCGATCCGGCTCTGCGCGACCAGTTGCGCGTCCTGTGGAGCACCCCCGGCTATACGCCGCATGCCGTTGCGGCGCACCCGCGCGTCCCCGGCGAAACGGTCGAACGCCTCCGGGCGGCGATGGCGGAAATGGCGGATGCCCCGCAAGGCGCCGCACTGCTCGAAGCGATCGGCTTCCGCGGGCTGGTTCCCGCGCTGGATACCGATTACGACGACATCCGCCGCCTGGGCATCAAGCTGCTGGACAGGTAGGGAAATATGTCTTTCCGCCTCAAAACCCTGCTCGGCATCGCCGTCATCCAGGCGGTGCTGTTGCTCATCCTGATCGCCGGCAGCCTGAACTTTCTGCGCGCCTCGAACGAGGAGGAGTTGCTCAAGCGCGCCCACGCCACCGCCAAGCTGTTTGCCGCCACCACCCGGGACGCCGTTCTGGCGACCGACCTGGCCTCGCTGGAAAGCGCCGTGGCGGCGGTGCTGACCACACCCGGGGTCGTGTACGCGCGGGTGTTGGACAGCCGGGGCGTGCTGGCGCGGGGCGGCGACCCGCAAATACTGTCCCGCCCGTTCCAGGCCGACGCCCGGATAGCGCAGGTCAGGGATGGGATCTTCGACGCCGACGCAAAAATCGAGGTGCGCGGCGTCGCTTACGGGCAGGTCGAGGTCGGGCTTTCCGTCGACGCCATCCATGCCGTTCTGCGCGAAGCGCGCGCCCAGGCGCTGGGCATCGCCACTATCGCAATCGGCCTGGTCGCGCTGTTCTCGTTCTTTCTGGGGTTGTACCTCACCCGGGGCCTGGATGCACTCAAGGAAGGCACGCGGCGCCTTGCCGCAGGGGAGCTGGGCTACCAGATCGCGGCGCGCGGCTCCGATGAGCTGGCCCAGGCCGCGCGGGCATTCAACGGCATGTCGCAGGAACTGCGTACCGCCGCCGAGGAACGCCGTCGCACCGAACTGGAACTCACCCGCTACAAGGAACACCTGGAACACCTGGTGCAACAGCGCACCGAAGAGCTCACCCGCGCCAACGGCGATCTGAGGGAAACCAACCGAAGGCTGGAAGAGGCTCACAACCGGCTTATCCAGTCGGAAAAAATGGCTTCCATCGGCCAGCTGGCGGCCGGTGTCGCGCACGAGATCAACAACCCGGTAGGCTTCATCCAGTCCAACTTGGGCACCCTGGAAATCTACCTGCGCGGCCTGATCACCGTGATCGACGCCTACGACCGCAACGCCGGAGCACTCGCCGAATACCCCCAGTTCACCGAATGCCGCGAAACCATCGAAGCGGTGAAACGGGCGGTGGAACTGGATTATCTCAAACAGGACGCCTTCTCCCTGCTGGACGAATCCAGGGCGGGGCTGCAACGGGTAGCAAAGATCGTCACCGACCTCAAGGATTTCTCCCACATCGATGAACTCGACTGGCAGCTCGCCGATCTGCACCGCGGCCTGGACAGCACGCTCAACGTCGTCTCCAACGAACTGAGGGGCAAGGCCGACATCCTCCGGCAATACGGCGCCCTGCCCGAAGTGGAATGCCTGCCCGCCGAGCTCAACCAGGCTTTCGCCAACATGCTGATCAACGCCGCCCAAGCGATTGCCGGCTACGGCGAAATCACCGTCGCCACCGGAGCGCGGGGCGATGAGGTATGGGTGGAGATCCGCGATACCGGCTGCGGGATCGCCGCGGAGCACCTCAAACGGATATTCGACCCCTTCTTCACCACCAAGCCGGTAGGCAAGGGCACCGGTCTCGGCCTGTCGTTGGCCTACAGCATCGCCGAAAGGCATCACGGCCGCATCGAAGTGGACAGCCAGCCCGGCCGGGGCGCCGCCTTCCGCGTCTGGCTACCGGTACGCCAGCCCAAACCGACGGCGGCTGCGGGGGATGGGGGGTAAGAACCAGAACCGGGGGCGGGGGAAAACGCCCTCCGTAAGCCCGCGCAAGGTATACGTTCAGCGCTTCGCGTTTTCGATCAGCGCGTAGGCCGAATGGTTGTGGATCGACTCGAAGTTCTCCGATTCCACCGTGTAGGCATCGACGCGCGGTTCGGCGTTGAGGCGGGCGGCGACGTCGCGCACGGCGTCTTCGACGAACTTCGGGTTGTCGTAGGCGCGCTCGGTGACGTGCTTTTCGTCGGGGCGTTTGAGCAGGCCGTAAAGTTCGCAGGACGCTTCGCTTTCGACGAGCTGGACGATCTCTTCGATCCACAGGTGATCGTTGATGCGTACCGTGACGGTGACGTGCGAGCGCTGGTTGTGGGCGCCGCGCTCGGAGATTTTCTTCGAGCAGGGGCACAGGCTGGTTACCGGCACGACGACCTTGATCGTCGATTCGATCTTGCCGTGGCGGATATCGCCGATCAGCGTCACGTCGTAGTCCATCAGGCTTTGCACGCCGGAGACGGGCGCCGCCTTGTTGATGAAGTAGGGGAAATTCATCTCGATGCGGCCGGTTTCGGCTTCCAGCTTGTCGACCATATCGCGCAGCATCGCCGGGAAGTTTTCGACCGAGATCTCGCGTTCGTGGCCGTTCAGAATTTCCACGAAACGCGACATGTGCGTGCCCTTGAAGTTGTGCGGCAGCCCGACATACATGTTGAACACGGCGACCGTATGCTGGATGCCGCTCGATTTGTCGAGCACCTTGACGGGATGGCGGATCGCCTTGATGCCGACCTGGTTGATGGCGATCTGCCGGCTGTCGTGCGAGCCTTGCACGTCGCACATGGCGGCCGGGTTCGGTTGTTGCGGTGTGCTCATTGCGGTTCCTGGTCTTGAATTGTTTGACATGGGGCGCCCTGCCCCGGCAGCCCGGCTTCCTGTGCCGCGCCGAAGGCGCGAACCGAACGGACGATGCCGTCGCGATCCAGGCCAAGCCCGGCCAGCAGCAGCGCCTGGTCGCCGTGGTCGATGAAGCGGTCGGGCAGCCCGAGGCGGAGCAGCGGCGTCAAAATGCCGGCTTCTTCGAGGACGCGCGCCACTTCCGAACCGGCGCCACCGACCAGCGCATTCTCTTCGATGCTGACAAGCAGGGAATGTTCCCGCGCCAGCCCGACAATCAGCTCGCGGTCTATCGGTTTGACGAAACGCATGTCGGCGACGGTGGCGTCCAGCTCTTCGGCGGCGGCCAGTGCCGGTGCCAGCATGCTGCCGAACGCGAGCAGCGCGACTTTTTGCCCGCGCCGCCGTATTTCGCCCTTGCCTATCGGCAGGTCGGTCAGCGAGTTTTCAACCGGCGTTCCCGTGCCCGATCCGCGCGGGTAGCGCACGGCGCTCGGGCCGTCGCGGCGGAAGGCGGTGGTCAGCATGCGGCGGCACTCGTTTTCGTCGGAGGGCGCCATCACGACCATGTTCGGAATGCAAGTCAGGAAAGAGAGGTCGAAAGTGCCGTGGTGCGTCGGCCCATCGGCGCCGACCAGCCCGCCCCGGTCGAGCGCGAAAACGACGGGCAGGTTTTGCAGCGCGACATCGTGCACCAGCTGGTCGTAACCGCGTTGCAGGAAGGTCGAGTAAATCGCCAGCACCGGCCGCAAGCCTTCGCAGGCCAGCCCGGCGGCGAAGGTGACGGCATGCTGTTCGGCGATGCCGACATCGTAGTAGCGCTCCGGGAAAAGCTCGGAAAAGCGCAACAGCCCGGAGCCCTCGCGCATGGCTGGCGTAATGCCGACCAGCCGTGGGTCGGCCGCCGCCATGTCGCACAGCCAGTCGCCGAACACTTGCGTGTAGGTGAGCTTTCCTCCAGCCTTATCGCCGGGGTTGTCGTTTTCGACCCCCACCTCCGGGTGAAACTTTGAAACGCCGTGATAGAGGATGGGGTCGGCCTCGGCCATTTTGTAGCCCTGACCCTTGCGCGTAATGACGTGCAGGAACTGCGGCCCGTTCAGCTTGTGCAGGTTTTGCAGCGTGGGCACCAGCGAGTCGAGGTCGTGGCCGTCGATCGGCCCGATGTAGTTGAAGCCGAGTTCCTCGAACAGCGTTCCGGGCGTCAGCATTCCCTTGACGTGCTCCTCGGCGCGTTTGGCGAATTCGAGCAGCGACGGCGCGACGCCGAGCATCTTCTCGCCGGCCTTGCGCGCCGCGTTGAAAGCGCTGCCGGAAAACAGGCGGGCGAGATACTTGTTCAGCGCGCCGACCGGCGGCGAAATCGACATATCGTTGTCGTTGAGCACGACGAGCATGTCGGCGTCGGCGACGCCCGCGTTGTTCAGCGCCTCGAACGCCTGGCCGGCCGACATCGCGCCGTCGCCGATGATCGCCACCGTTTTGCGTTCCTCGCCCTTGATCTTGGCGGCCAGCGCCATGCCCAGAGCGGCCGAGATCGAGGTCGACGAATGCCCGACGCCGAAGGTGTCGTATTCGCTTTCGCTACGCTTGGGAAAGCCGGAAACGCCGCCGTGCATACGCAGCCGCGACATGCCGTCGCGGCGGCCGGTGAGCACCTTGTGCGCGTAGGTCTGGTGGCCGACATCCCAGACCAGACGGTCGTGCGGCGTGTCGAAAACGTAGTGCAGCGCAACCGTCAGTTCGACCGTGCCCAGGTTCGACGAGAGGTGCCCTCCCGTCCTGGACACGGACTCGACGAGAAAAGCGCGTAATTCTTCCGCGAGTTGCGGCAATTGCCGGCGGTCGAGCATGCGCAAGTCGGCCGGGTTGCCGAGGGTGTCGAGCAGGGGATAAGTGGTCATTGGGTCGCCGGGGTCGGCCCGGATTCGCGGGCGTCAGCCAAAAAGGTCAGAATTTTCGGGTGGTCAGGAAATCGGTCAGTTCGATCAGGCGCCGGCTCCTCGGACCGAAACCTCCGAGCGCCGCCAATGCCTGTTTTCCCAGGTCGTCGGCAAACTCGCGAGCGCCTTCGAGGCCGAGCAGGCTGACATAGGTAGGTTTGTCGGCGGCGGCGTCCTTGCCCGCTGTCTTGCCGAGCGTTGCCGTGCTCGCCGTGCAGTCGAGAATGTCGTCGACCACCTGGAACAACAACCCGGCGCGCTTGGCGTAGCGATCCAGCGCTTCCCGCTGCCCGCTGTCCAACATCTCGCCACAGAGCGCGCCGAGCAGCACCGAAGCGCGAATCAGCGCGCCGGTTTTGAGCGTGTGCATCAGTTCGAGTTCCGGCTGGTTGAGCTCTTTGCCGACCGACCCGAGGTCGATGGCCTGGCCGCCCGCCATGCCGCAAGATCCGCTGGCGTGCGCCAGCAGGCGCACCATTTCGAGCTGCCGCGCGGCGTCCCCGGCGGTGTCGCGGGCGAGCAGCCCGAAGGCGAGCGATTGCAGGCTGTCGCCGACGAGCAACGCGGTCGGCTCGTCGTACTCGACATGGCAGGTCGGCCGCCCCCGGCGCAACATGTCGTCGTCCATGCACGGCAAATCGTCGTGTACCAGCGAATAAACGTGGATCAGCTCGACCGCGCCAGCGGCCAGCTCCAGTCTTTCTGCGCCGGCGCCGGCCAGCTCTCCGGCGGCGAAAACGAGCAGCGGCCGGACGCGCTTGCCGCCGTTCAGGCTGGCGTAGCGCATGGCTTGATGCAGGCGGCAGGGGATCGCCTCGCCGGGCGGCAACAGACGCGCCAGCGCCGCTTCGACGCGCGCCTGGATCTGGCGCATCCACCCGGAAAAAGAAACCGGGGAAAGCCCCTGTCCGGCGGCTTGGGCGCTCACCGTAGTTCCCCGCCGGCTCCGGTGGCATCATGCCGGGAACCGGGTTCAAAGTCGCGCAGCACGCCGTTTTCGAGAACCTGGATGCGGCGTTCGGCGTCGCCCAGTTGCTGCTGGCAGTGCTTGAGCAGTTCGATGCCCCGCCGGTAGGCTTCGAGCGATTCTTCGAGCGGCAGACGGCCGCCTTCCATGTTCTGGACAATCTGTTCGAGTTCGCCGATGGCGGCCTCGAACTTGAGTTCGCGGGTCGGCGAAGCCGCCTCCGGCGAAGCGCCTCGAACATCGTTTTCGGTGGAGTTGGGTCGCGCCATGATAAGAAGGGCAGGTCGGGAATAGAAATGAAACAGTCGAAAATAGCTTAAGTCGGGGCTTCTGGTCAAATGGAAAGACGGATAGAATGGGCGCCCTTCCAGTTTTCTGCCCTTTAGAGCCCGTAAATAAACAACTTGCAAGGCGAGTCCAAGTTATTCATTTACGGGCATTTCTCCCCCGAGGAGTGGAATGTCCGACATCGCATCCACAGGCAAGCTGGCGCCGGCAGTCTCGCAACTGCCGGTCGGCTGGTATTTCGACGAAGAGATCTTCGCGCTGGAAAAGCGCCTGCTTTTCGACGCCGGGCCAGGCTACGCCGGGCACGGGCTGATGGTTCCCGAGGCCGGCGATTACCGCACGCTGGAATGGCTGGATCACAGCAAAATGCTGGTACGCGACGGCGAGGGACACGAAAATGCGGTCTGGCGCATGTCGAACATCTGCCGCCACCGCCAGGCCATCATGCTGCAAGGCAGCGGCAAGGCGCACAACATCGTTTGCCCGATCCACCGCTGGACTTACAGCCCCGGCGGCGAGCTGGTCGGCGCGCCGCATTTCCCGCAGAACCCCTGCCTGCATCTCGACAAGCACAAGCTGGAGAGCTGGAACGGCCTGCTGTTCGCCGGCCCGCGCTCGGCCCGGGCCGATCTGGCGGGCTTGGGCGTGGCCGGCAATCTCGACTTTTCCGGCTACAAGCTCGATCGCGTCGAGATGCACGAATGCAACTACAACTGGAAGACCTTCATCGAGGTCTACCTGGAGGACTACCACGTCGCCCCCTATCATCCGGGTCTCGGTAATTTCGTCACCTGCGACGACCTTTCCTGGCAGTTCGGCGAATGGTATTCGGTGCAGAAAGTCGGCATCACGCCGTTCGACAAACCCGGCTCGCCGGCCTATGGCCGCTGGCAGCGGGCGGTTCGCGACACCTGCCGGGGCGAACCGCCGCCGCAAGGCGCGATCTGGCTGACCTATTTCCCGAACGTGATGGTCGAATGGTACCCGCACGTTCTGGTCGTTTCCACGCTGGTCCCGCGCGACGTGAACAAGACGACCAACGTCGTCGAATTCTATTACCCGGAAGAGATCGCGCTGTTCGAGCGCGAGTTCGTCGAGGCCGAGCAGGCGGCTTACATGGAAACCGCCATCGAGGACGACGATATCGGCGAGCGCATGGATCGCGGCCGGCTGGCGCTGCTGCGCGAGGGGCGCAACGAGGCCGGCCCCTACCAGTCGCCGATGGAAGACGGCATGCAGCACTTCCACGAGTTCTATCGCCGCGTCGTCGCGCCGCATATCGGTTGATCGCCCGGCGCGTTAACACGATGCAAGCGCTGTGGATGATCGTCGCCGGATTCTGTTTCGCCTGCACGGGCGTTTGCGTGAAATTGGCCGCCAACCTGTTTTCCGCCTCGGAAATCGTGTTCTACCGTTGCGCCATTTCCCTGGTTCTCGTGCTGGC
>JACQYA010000113.1 GCA_016208425.1 Betaproteobacteria bacterium | reverse complement strand
ACTGATCGCGCCGATCGCCATGGAGGACGGCCTGCGCTTCGCCATCCGCGAGGGCGGCCGCACCGTCGGCGCCGGCGTCGTGGCAAAAATCATCGAGTAAATCTCTCATCTAATCTTCGGGGCGACGCTTCGGTGTTGCCCCATCGCTCTTTGGAAAAAATATGCAAAGCCAAAAAATTCGCATCCGCCTGAAAGCGTTTGACTATCGCTTGATCGACCAGTCCGCTCTGGAGATCGTCGAAACCGCCAAGCGCACCGGTGCTGTCGTTCGCGGCCCCGTGCCGCTACCAACCCGCATCCAGAAGTTCGACGTGCTGCGTTCGCCGCACGTCAATAAGACGTCGCGCGACCAGTTCGAGATCCGCACCCACCTGCGTCTGATGGACATCATCGATCCGACCGATAAGACCGTCGACGCGCTGATGAAGCTGGATCTCCCCGCCGGCGTCGACGTCGAAATTAAGTTGCAGTAAAGAGTATAGAGCGGCTATAATCGCCGCCTTTCGTCGGGTAGCGTCGTTGACGCTGCCCATTTTGGCTTGTAGTGCTCGCCGGCCAATCGTAGCCGGCTAGAGGAGAATAACCATGAGTCTAGGCCTTGTCGGGCGCAAGGTCGGCATGACGCGCATCTTTACCGACGACGGAACATCCGTCCCGGTTACGGTGCTCGATGTGTCGAACAACCGTGTCGCCCAAATCAAAACGCCTGAAAGCGACGGTTACACCGCCGTACAGGTCACGTTCGGCAAACGTCGTCCGTCCCGCGTCAATAAGTCTTTGGCGGGTCATCTCGCCAAGGCCGGCGTGGAGGCCGGTCACGTGCTTAAAGAGTTTCCGGTTTCCGCAGACGAACTCGCCAGCTTCAAGCCCGGCGATCAGATCGCCGCAACCATTTTCGCTGTTGGTCAGAAGGTCGATGTGACCGGGCAGACGATCGGTAAGGGTTTCTCCGGCAGCATCAAGCGCCATCACTTCAGCTCGCAGCGCGCATCGCACGGCAACTCGGTATCGCACAATGCGCCGGGTTCCATCGGTATGGCTCAAGATCCCGGTAGAGTATTTCCCGGCAAGCGCATGGCCGGCCATTTGGGCGACGTCAAGCGTACCCAGCAAAACCTCGAAGTCGTTCGCGTCGATGTCGAACGCCAGCTCTTGCTGGTCAAGGGCGCGGTACCCGGCGCCAAGGGGTCGGACGTGATCGTGCGTCCAGCAGTCAAGGCGGGGGTGTAAATGGAACTTAAGGTTATTAACGATCAGGGAGTGGAAGCCAGCCGTTTGCAGGCTTCCGATCTGCTGTTCGGTCGCGAGTACAACGAGGCGTTGATCCATCAGGTCGTCGTTGCCTACCAGGCCAACGCGCGCAGCGGCAACAGAGCTCAGAAAGATCGCGAACAGGTCAAGCACACGACGGCGAAGCCGTTCCGGCAAAAAGGCACGGGTCGCGCCCGCGCCGGTATGTCGTCCTCGCCCTTGTGGCGTGGCGGTGGCCGTATCTTCCCGAACTCGCCCGACGAGAATTTTAGCCACAAGCTGAACAAAAAGATGTATCGCGCGGGAATGGCGTCAATTCTTTCCCAGTTGGCTCGCGAGGATCGCTTGGCGGTGGTTGACAGTCTCACTGTCGAGGCGCCAAAAACCAAGCTGTTCGTTCAGAAGATCAAGGGAATGGGCTACGACTCGGTACTGGTTATCACCGACGGGCTCGACGAAAACATCTTCCTCGCCTCCCGCAATTTGCCCAACGTGCTCGTGGTCGAGGTCAATGAAGCCGACCCCGTGTCGCTGATCCGCTTCCCGAAGGTGCTGATGACCAAGAGCGCGGTCACCAAGTTCGAGGAGATGCTGGGATGAACCAACAACGTCTAATGCAAGTACTGCTTGCCCCACAGATCTCCGAAAAGGCGACCTACGTTGCGGACAAGCATGAGCAGGTAATTTTCCGCGTAGCGCCGGATGCGACCAAGCCGGAAGTCAAGGCTGCGGTCGAACTGCTGTTCAAGGTTTCGGTCGAATCCGTCCAGATTGCCAATGTGAAGGGCAAACAGAAAAAATTCGGCCGCTTCATGGGGCGGCGCAAGGGCTGGAAGAAAGCGTATGTCAGTCTGAAGGCGGGTCAGGAAATCAATTTCGTCGATGGGGGGGTCGCGTAATGGCACTCGTCAAAGTCAAACCGACGTCACCTGGCCGCCGCGCCGTCGTCAAGGTCGTCAATCCGAATCTGCATAAGGGCAAGCCGTTTGCAGCGCTCGTCGAATCGCAGTCAAAAAATGCCGGCCGCAACAACAACGGTCACATCACGACGCGCCACCAGGGCGGCGGCCACAAGCAGCACTACCGCATGGTGGACTTCAAGCGCAACAAGGACGGCATACCGGCCAAGGTCGAGCGTCTCGAGTACGACCCGAACCGTACCGCCAATATCGCCCTGCTCTGCTATGCCGACGGCGAGCGCCGCTACATCATCGCCCCCAAGGGCATGGCGGTCGGCCAGCAGGTCATCAGTGGTTCCGAGGCGCCGATCAAATCCGGCAATGCGTTGCCGATCCGCAACATTCCCGTCGGCACCACGATTCACTGCATCGAAATGATCCCCGGCAAAGGCGCACAGCTCGCGCGTGCCGCCGGTACTTCCGTGCAGTTGCTCGCTCGCGAGGGGCTTTACGCCCAGCTCCGTTTGCGTTCCGGCGAAATTCGCCGCGTACACGTCGAGTGCCGTGCGACGATCGGCGAAGTCGGTAACGAGGAGCATAGCCTGCGCTCTATCGGCAAGGCCGGTGCGAATCGCTGGCGGGGTATCCGCCCGACGGTTCGCGGTGTTGTGATGAACCCCGTCGATCACCCGCACGGCGGTGGCGAAGGCAAGACGGCGGCCGGTATGCACCCGGTCAGCCCGTGGGGCACCAAGACCAAGGGCTATCGTACTCGCCGCAACAAGCGCACGACGTCGATGATCGTGCAGCGCCGTCATAAACGCTAAGGGGTAAGAGAATATGGGACGTTCCGTAAAAAAGGGTCCGTTTGTCGATGCCCATCTGATCAAGAAAGTCGAAGGCGTTCGCGCGACGAGCGACAAGCGCCCGATCAAGACATGGTCGCGCCGCTCGACGGTGTTGCCGGATTTTGTCGGGCTGACGATCGCGGTTCATAACGGCAAGCAGCACATCCCGGTGTATGTCACCGAAAACATGGTTGGCCACAAGCTCGGCGAGTTCTCTCTGACCCGAACTTTCAAGGGTCATACCGCCGGCAAGAAGGCGAAGAGATAAGGAATGGATATGGAAACTCGTGCTATTTTGCGCGGCGTTCGGCTGTCAGACCAAAAGGGTCGATTGGTGGCCGACCAGATCCGCGGCTTGCCGGTCGATAAGGCGCTCAGTATTCTTGCGTTTAGCCCGAAAAAGGGTGCCGGAATCATCAAGAAGGTGTTGGAGTCGGCAATTGCCAACGCCGAACACAATGACGGCGCCGATATCGACGAACTGAAGGTAAAAACCATCTACGTCGAAAAGGGCATGGTACTCAAGCGCTTTACCGCGCGGGCGAAGGGACGTGGCAATCGGATCGTCAAGCCGACTTGCCATATCTTCCTGACCGTCGGCAACTGAGGATTAAGAATGGGACAGAAGATACATCCGACCGGTTTTCGCCTGGCTGTCACCCGTGACTGGTCTTCGCGTTGGTACGCCAACAGCAAGAACTTCGCGGGCATGCTCAACGAAGATATACAGGTTCGCGACTACCTGAAAAAGAAATTGAAGCACGCTTCGGTCGGCCGTGTGCTGATCGAGCGCCCCGCTAAGAATGCGCGCGTTACCGTGTTTTCGGCGCGCCCCGGAGTTGTGATCGGCAAGAAGGGCGAAGATATCGATCATCTGCGTGTCGCGTTGCAGAAAATCATGGGCGTTCCGGTTCACGTCAGCATCGAAGAGATCCGCAAGCCGGAACTCGACGCGCAGCTGATCGCCGATTCGATTGCCCAGCAACTCGAGAAGCGCATTATGTTCCGCCGCGCGATGAAGCGTGCGATGCAGAACGCCATGCGGCTCGGCGCACAAGGCATCAAGATCATGAGTTCGGGTCGTCTGAACGGTGCTGAAATTGCCCGTCGCGAATGGTACCGCGAAGGTCGCGTTCCGCTGCATACCTTGCGCGCCGACATCGACTACGCGACCTCGGAGGCGTCGACGACCTACGGTATTATCGGCATCAAGGTTTGGGTGTTCAAAGGCCTGATCCTTAACCGCAACGAGCAGCCGGTTGCTGCGCCGGAAGCGGCGCCCGACGAATTGAACCGCAGGCCGCGTCGCCCGGCCAAACCCGCGACGCGGGAGGGCGAGGGAGCCGATAAGCCGAAGAGCCGTACGGTAAAGGCGAAGCCCGAGGCTAATCCAGAATCCGCAAAAGCCGAGGGTGCCGAAGGCGAAGTTAAAGCGCCGGCGAAACGAGTAAGAAAGGCAGGAACCACAGATGCTGCAGCCAGCTAGAAGAAAATACCGCAAGGAGCAGAAGGGTCGCAACACCGGTCTGGCGACGCGCGGCGCCAAAGTCAGTTTTGGCGAGTACGGGCTGAAGGCGACCGGTCGCGGTCGTCTTACCGCCCGCCAGATCGAGGCGGCGCGTCGCGCCATGACGCGGCATATCAAGCGCGGCGGGCGGATCTGGATCCGGGTTTTCCCCGACAAGCCGATCTCGAAAAAGCCCGCCGAAGTCCGGATGGGCAACGGCAAGGGCAACCCGGAGTATTACGTCGCGGAAATTCAGCCCGGCAAAGTGCTGTATGAGATGGATGGCGTAGGCGAAGTGCTGGCGCGGGAAGCGTTCGCTCTTGCCGCCGCCAAATTGCCAATCCCGACGACTTTCGTCACGCGAATGGTAGGTTGATTATGAAAGCCAGTGAACTTAGAGCAAAGAGCGCCGAAGATCTGAACAAGGAGTTGCTCGATTTGCTGAAAGCGCAATTCGGTCTGCGCATGCAGGTTGCGACCCAGCAATTGTCCAACCACAGCCAGATCGGCAAAGTGCGTCGCGATATCGCGCGTGTTCGCACCCTTCTTCGTGAAAAGGCGGTGCAACAATGAGCGAACCAACAAACAAGCGCAGCCTGGTCGGGCGCGTGGTCAGCGACAAGATGGACAAGACGGTTACCGTCCTGATCGAGCGCCGCGTCAAGCATCCGATGTACGACAAGATTATTGTGCGCTCCAGCAAGTACCATGCGCACAACGATAATAATGAAGCCAAGTCCGGCGATCTGGTGCAGATCGAGGAGTGCCGGCCGCTGTCGAAGACGAAGGCTTGGGTTGTTACCAAGCTGCTGGAAAAGGCGGCCGCAATTTAGCGCTTGCTTTTCCCAAAAAGGGGGCTATAATGCCCCTTTTGCCGCGTTCGACCTTTCTCTGGTCGGGCGTTTCTCCCGTACGGGTTCCAAGACTGACCGCGCAAGCGGGCCAAGTTGGAGTGAAAGATGATTCAGATGCAGACGGTTCTGGACGTCGCCGACAATACCGGCGCTCGTTCAGTGATGTGTATCAAGGTGCTGGGCGGCTCCAAGCGTCGCTATGCCAGTATCGGCGATATTATCAAGGTCAGTATTAAAGATGCTGCGCCGCGTGGTCGCGTCAAGAAGGGCGACGTGTACAGCGCGGTGGTGGTGCGTACTGCCAAGGGCGTTCGTCGCCCGGATGGTTCGCTGGTCAAGTTCGACAACAATGCGGCGGTACTCCTGAACAACAAAATGGAGCCGATCGGTACGCGTATTTTTGGGCCGGTGACGCGCGAGCTGCGCAACGAGCGGTTCATGAAGATCGTGTCGCTGGCGCCGGAAGTGCTGTAAGGGGCGGACATGGATAAGATTCGTAAGGGCGACGAAATCGTCGTCATCGCCGGAAAAGACAAGGGTAAGCGCGGTACGGTGTTGCGCCGCCTGGATGCGGAGCATGTCGTGGTCGAGGGCGTTAATCGCGCCAAGAAGCATGCCAAGCCGAACCCGGTCAAGGGCGTGGTGGGCGGTATTGTCGATAAGGACATGCCCCTCCACGTGTCAAATGTTTCGCTCTACAACCCGGCGACCCAGAAGGCGGATCGTGTCGGCTTCAAGCTGCTCGAAGATGGCACAAAGGTGCGTTTCTTCAAGTCGAACGGCGAAGTGGTTGGGGCATAAGGAGCGATCATGGCGCGTTTGCAGGATTATTACAAAACAACCGTGGTGCCGGAGCTGACCCAGAAGTTTGGCTACAAGTCGAACATGGAAGTGCCGCGCATCACCAAGATTACGCTCAACATGGGCGTAGGCGAGGCGGTTGCCGACAAGAAAGTGCTCGAGCACGCGGTTGGCGACATGACAAAAATAGCCGGACAAAAGCCGGTAGTGACCAAGTCGCGGAAGTCGATCGCGGGGTTCAAAATCCGCGACGGTTATCCGATCGGTTGCATGGTGACGTTGCGCGGCCCGCGCATGTTCGAGTTTCTTGATCGTCTGGTGACGGTTGCGCTGCCCCGCGTACGCGACTTCCGTGGTGTCTCCGGCAAGGGCTTCGACGGCCGTGGCAACTACAACATGGGCGTCAAGGAACAGATCATCTTCCCGGAAATCGAGTACGACAAGATCGATGCGTTGCGTGGCTTGAACATCAGTGTTACCACCACCGCCAAGACCGACGATGAAGCGCGCGCCCTGCTCGGCGCCTTCAAATTCCCGTTCAAGAACTGAGGCGAAAATGGCGAAACTTGCACTGATTAACCGTAACGAAAAGCGGCGCAAGATGGTCGAAAAGTACGCCAAGAAGCGTGCGGAGCTGGAGGCGCTCATCGGCGACGCAAGCCGTACCGACGAAGAACGTTTCGGGGCTCGCCTGAAGCTTCAGGCGTTGCCCCGTAATTCCAGTCCGGTTCGTCTGCGTAACCGTTGCGCGTTGACCGGCCGTCCCCGTGGCGTTTACCGCAAGTTTGGTTTGGGTCGCAGCAAATTGCGAGAGTTCGTGATGCGCGGTGAAGTCCCTGGTATGACCAAGGCTAGCTGGTAAGCAGGAGAGAACGATATGAGTATGAGCGATCCGATCAGCGATATGCTGACACGCATCCGCAATGCCCAGATGGCTGAAAAAGCATCGGTGGCGATGCCGTCTTCGAAGTTGAAAGTGGCGATTGCGAAGGTGTTGAAGGACGAGGGTTATGTTGAAGATTTCGCCATTCGTGAAAACGAGGGCAAACCAACTCTCGAAATTGGCCTGAAGTATTACGCCGGCCGACCGGTTATTGAGCGCATCGACCGCGTTTCAAAGCCAGGCCTGCGTATCTACAAGGGCGCCGAAGATATTCCGCGCGTCATGAACGGGCTTGGGGTGGCGATAGTGTCGACCCCGAAGGGCGTCATGACCGACCGCAAAGCGCGCGCCGCCCATGTGGGTGGTGAAGTGCTCTGCATCGTCGCGTAAAGGGTAGCTATGTCCCGCGTTGCCAAGAATCCAATTGTTCTGCCACAAGGTGTCGAGGTCAAACTCTCGGCAGAAGAAATCTCCATCAAGGGGCCGCTGGGGGCGATCAATTTTGTCGCCAACCCGGCAGTCAGTGTCGTGCAGGAAGGCGGTAGCCTGTTGTGCAAGCCCGTCGAGGGCGCAGCCAACTCGGACGCGCTTTCGGGTACGGTTCGAGCCATCGTCGCCAATATGGTGACCGGCGTCAGCAAAGGCTTCGAGCGCAAGCTCAACCTGGTCGGCGTCGGCTACCGCGCCCAGGCGCAGGGCGACGTGCTGAATCTCACGCTAGGTTTTTCGCATCCGGTCGCACATAAAATGCCGGACGGGGTCAAGTGCGAAACACCGACCCAGACCGAGATTCTGATAAAGGGCGTGGATAAGCAGCTCGTCGGGCAGGTGGCGGCAGAAGTCCGCGCCTACCGCAAGCCGGAGCCCTACAAGGGCAAGGGTGTGCGGTATTCCGACGAAGTGATCGTCCTCAAGGAAACGAAGAAGAAGTAAGGGTGCTTAAATGATTGACAGGAACCAGGCGCGGTTGCGCAGAGCCCGTAAAACCCGGGTCAAGATTGCCGAACTGAAGTCAGTACGCTTGTCGGTGCATCGCACTAACAGCCACATCTACGCGCAAGTATTTTCGCCTTGCGGAACCAAGGTGCTGGCCGCCGCTTCGTCGCTGGAGCCGGAAGTGCGCAAGGATCTGGCCAACGGCGGCAACGTCGCTGCGGCGACGGTGATCGGGAAACTGATCGCCGAACGCGCCAAGAAGGCTGGCGTCGAGCAGGTTGCGTTTGACCGTAGCGGCTTCCAGTACCACGGGCGCGTCAAAGCGCTGGCTGAAGCCGCGCGTGAAGCCGGCCTCAAGTTCTGATCGGCTCGAAAAGGATACGGAGTAAGTAATGGCTAAACCGCAAGGCAGAAAACCTCAGCAAGCCGAAAAGCCCGATGATGGCATGCGCGAGAAGATGATTTCGATCAACCGCGTCACCAAAGTGGTGAAGGGTGGCCGGATTCTCGGTTTCGCGGCGTTGACCGTCGTCGGCGACGGCGATGGGCGTGTTGGCATGGGTAAAGGCAAGTCCCGCGAAGTTCCGGTCGCCGTACAAAAGGCGATGGAAGAAGCGCGTCGCAAAATGGTCAAGGTTAGCCTGAAGAGCGGTACGCTGCATCATACCGTCGTCGGCCGCCACGGCGCGTCGGTAGTGATGATGCAGCCGGCTCCGGACGGAACCGGCGTCATCGCCGGTGGCGCCATGCGTGCCGTGTTCGAGGTCATGGGGATGACCAACGTCGTGGCCAAGGCGCACGGGTCGACGAATCCTTACAACATCGTTCGGGCAACCATCAACGGTCTTCAGGCGATGAGCACACCGTCCGAGATCGCGGCAAAGCGCGGCAAGTCCGTGGAAGAGATTTTGGGGTAAGACATGGCTGATAAGAAAGTTAAAGTCACGCTCGTCAAGAGCCTGATCGGCACGAAGGAATCGCATCGCGCGACAGTTCGCGGTTTGGGGTTGCGCCGCCTGAACAGCAGTTCCGAGCTGCAAGATACGCCGGCTGTTCGCGGCATGATCAACAAGGTCTCCTACCTCCTGAAGTGCGAGGGCTAAGATGAAGCTAAACACCATTCAGCCGGGCGATGGCGCCAAACACGCCAAGCGTCGTGTCGGCCGCGGTATCGGTTCTGGCTTGGGCAAGACTTGTGGTCGTGGACACAAAGGGCAAAAATCCCGTGCCGGCGGTTTTCACAAGGTCGGTTTCGAGGGTGGTCAGATGCCGTTGCAGCGCCGGCTTCCGAAGCGTGGCTTCGTGTCGCTGACCAACGCGCGCAACGTCGAAGTGCGTCTTTCCGAAATCAACGAATTGCCGGTTGACGAAATTGACCTGTCGACGCTGATCCAGGCAAATTTGATTACTCAGCACGCGCTATCGGCGAAAGTCGTTCTCTCCGGCGAAATCACCCGCAAGGTCACCCTCAAGGGCGTCGGTGCGACCAAGGGCGCCAAGGCGGCAATCGAGGCGGCCGGCGGCTGTGTCGGCGAGTGACGGGTCGGATAAGGTAATCGGTTTTGGCGACTAATTCCAATCAGGTCAGCAAAGGCGGCAAGTTCGGCGATCTAAAGCGCCGGCTCTGGTTTTTGCTGGGTGCTCTTGTGGTCTATCGCATCGGCGCGCACATCCCGGTACCGGGGATTGACCCGCAGGCGTTGAGCGACCTGTTCAACAGCCAGCAAGGCGGCATCTTGGGCATGTTCAACATGTTCTCCGGTGGTGCGTTGTCGCGTTTTACCATTTTTGCGCTAGGGATCATGCCGTATATTTCGGCGTCGATCATCATGCAGCTGATGACCGTGGCCAGCCCGCAGCTCGAAGCATTGAAGAAGGAAGGCGAGTCCGGCCGACGCAAAATTACGCAGTACACACGTTACGGCACGGTAGCGCTGGCGCTGTTTCAGGGGCTCGGGATCGCCATCGCGGTCGAGTCGCAACCCGGCCTGGTGCTCGATCCGGGCATCATGTTCCGGTTTGTTACCGTAACTACCTTGCTGACGGGCACCATGTTTCTGATGTGGCTCGGTGAGCAGATTACCGAGCGCGGCTTGGGCAACGGTATTTCGATCATTATTTTTGGCGGTATCGCGGCGGGTTTGCCAAACGCTATCGGCGGTTTGCTGGAATTGGTGCGTACCGGTGCGATGCATCCGATAACGGCAATTTTTATTACCCTGCTGGTCGGGCTGGTGACGGCGTTCGTGGTTTTTGTCGAACGGGGTCAACGCAAGATTCTGGTCAACTACGCCAAGCGCCAGGTGGGCAACAAGGTTTACGGCGGGCAAAGCTCCCATCTGCCGCTGAAGCTGAACATGTCGGGCGTTATTCCGCCGATTTTCGCCTCTTCGATCATCCTGTTTCCGGCGACGATTGCCGGCTGGTTCGGTTCTGGTGAGTCGATGCGCTGGCTGAAGGATGTGGCGGCGACGCTGTCCCCGGGACAACCGATTTACGTAATGTTGTACGCCGCAGCCATCGTCTTTTTTTGCTTCTTCTATACGGCGCTGGTGTTCAACTCGAAAGAGACCGCCGATAACTTGAAGAAGAGCGGTGCGTTCGTTCCGGGTATTCGTCCGGGCGACCAGACAGCGCGTTATATCGACAAGATTCTGATGCGGCTCACCTTGGTTGGCGCGGCCTATATCACGGTTGTGTGCCTGCTGCCGGAATTTTTGATTTTGAAATGGAACGTGCCTTTTTATTTCGGCGGTACTTCGCTGCTGATTATTGTGGTGGTGACGATGGACTTTATGTCTCAAGTGCAGGCATATGTTATGTCCCACCAATACGAGAGTCTCTTGAAGAAGGCTAACTTCAAGGGCTCCGGATTTCCGGCGAAATAGGATGGCAAAGGAAGACTTGATTGAGATGCAGGGCGAGGTTGTCGAAAACCTTCCCAATGCGACGTTCAGGGTCAAACTCGAAAATGGTCACGTCGTACTTGGTTTTATTTCTGGAAAAATGCGTATGCACTATATCCGTATCCTTCCTGGCGACAAGGTGACAGTGCAACTGACCCCTTATGATCTGAGCCGCGCGCGAATCGTCTTCCGCGCCAAGTAAAGAATTTCTACGCAATAGAAGTACTTCGGCAACGGGCTGGCTGCGCCTGGCGTCGAGCAACAAGGAGCTGAACATGAAAGTGCTGGCATCTGTAAAGCGGATTTGCCGCAACTGCAAGATTATTCGACGCCACGGCATTGTGCGTGTGATCTGTACCGATCCGCGTCACAAGCAGCGTCAGGGTTGATCGTCGCGCCTCGCAAACATGAGTCGCCAGATGATCGAAGATCTAATCGATAACTTAGTCTATTTGGGGTGATCCTATGGCCCGCATCGCAGGGGTAAACATACCCAACCATCAGCATTCCGAAATCGCCCTTACGGCGATCTACGGTATTGGTCGCTCGCGCGCACAAAAAATCTGTGACGCGGCCGGGGTTGGCCGTAGCACAAAAATGAAAGACTTGACGGAAGCCGAGATGGAGCGTTTACGCGACCAAGTCGGCAAGTTTACCGTCGAGGGCGATTTGCGTCGTGAGGTAACGATGAGCATCAAGCGTCTTATGGATCTTGGTTGCTATCGCGGTCTCCGGCACCGCAAGGGACTCCCTTGCCGCGGCCAGCGCACCCGCACCAACGCGCGTACCCGCAAGGGGCCGCGCAAGGCAATCGCCGGCAAGAAATAACTAGGAAACGATCATGGCCAAGACCGCTACGAAAGTACGCAAGAAGGTAAAGAAGAACGTCGCCGAGGGCATCGCCCATATCCATGCGTCGTTCAATAACACGATCATCACGATCACCGACCGTCAGGGTAACGCGCTGTCGTGGGCGACCTCCGGCGGCGCGGGCTTCAAGGGTTCCCGCAAGAGCACGCCGTTCGCCGCGCAGGTGGCGGCCGAAGCGGCCGGGAAGGTGGCCGTGGAATGCGGTGTCAAGAACGTCGAAGTCCGGATCAAGGGGCCGGGGCCGGGGCGCGAGTCGTCGGTGCGGGCGCTGAACGCGCTCGGCATCAAGATCACGTCGATTACCGACGTTACCCCGATTCCGCATAACGGCTGCCGTCCGCCCAAAAAGCGCCGCATTTAAGGAGAAAGAAAAGTGGCTCGCAATCTCGATCCGAAATGCCGTCAGTGCCGCCGCGAAGGCGAAAAGCTGTTCCTGAAGGGCGAAAAGTGTTTTACCGACAAGTGCGCTATCGAGCGTCGCTCGTATGCGCCAGGCCAGCATGGTCAGAAGTCAGGTCAGCGTCTTTCCGACTACGGCGTGCACCTGCGCGAAAAGCAGAAGATTCGTCGTATCTACGGCGTGCTCGAAGGCCAGTTCCGCAAGGTGTACCACGAGGCAGACCGGCGGAAGGGAGTGACCGGCGAAAACCTGCTCCAGCTGTTGGAGTCGCGCCTCGACAACGTCGCTTACCGCATGGGTTTTGCCGCATCCCGTTCCGAATCCCGCCAGGTTGTCCGCCACAACGGTGTGCTGGTCAACGGCCGTCGCGTCAACATCCCGTCTTTCCAGGTTCGTCCGGGCGATGTCGTTGAAGTGAGCGAGAAGGCGAAGAACCATCTTCGCGTGAAGGCGGCGCTCGCCGCAGCCGAGTCCCGTGGCTTTCCCGAGTGGGTCGAAGTCGATGTTAAGGCCGGCAAGGGCACCTACAAGGCTCGTCCGCAGCGCAGCGAATTGCCGTCGACGATCAACGAAAGCCTCGTGATCGAACTGTATTCCAAGTAATCACGGCACAGCTTGATTGAATCGGGCAAAGGACAGTACATGCATAGCAGTGGACTATTGAAACCGCGAATCATCGATGTGCAGAGCATGTCGCCAGTTCAGGCTCGCGTAGTGATGGAGCCGTTCGAGCGCGGCTACGGCCATACCCTCGGCAATGCGTTGCGCCGGATTCTGCTCTCGTCGATGCCGGGTTTCGCGCCTACCGAAGTTAACATCGAGGGTGTTCTGCACGAGTATTCGACGCTGGATGGCGTTCAGGAAGATGTGGTCGACATTCTCCTGAATCTCAAGGGTATCGTCTTCAAGCTTCATAACCGCGAAGAAGTGGTTTTGCAGCTGAAAAGGGAGGGCGAGGGGATCGTTCGCGCCGGAGATATCGAGACCTCGCACGATGTCGAGATTATCAACCCCGACCACATCCTCGCGCATCTTTCCTCGGGTGGAAAGCTGTCGATGGAGATCAAGGTCGAAAAGTCGCGCGGCTATTTGCCGGGCAACGTCAGGCAACTTGGCGAGAGCGGCAAGAGCATCGGCAATCTCGTACTGGACGCCTCGTTCAGCCCCGTGCGCCGTGTCAGCTACTCGGTCGAGAGCGCCCGCGTCGAACAGCGCACCGACCTCGACAAGCTGATTATGGATATCGAGACCAACGGCGTTATTGAGCCCGAGGAAGCGATTCGCACGGCCGCCCGAATTCTGATGGAGCAGCTGTCGGTGTTCGCGGAACTGGAAGGTACGGCGTTGCCGATCGAGCATCACAAGGCGATCCAGGTCGACCCCTTGCTGTTGCGTCCGGTCGACGATCTGGAGCTGACCGTCCGTTCGGCCAACTGCCTGAAGGCCGAGAATATCTACTACATCGGCGACCTGATCCAGCGTACCGAAAACGAGCTGCTGAAGACCCCGAATCTCGGTCGCAAGTCGCTTAACGAAATTAAAGAGGTGTTGGCCGCGCGCGGACTGACACTGGGCATGAAGCTTGAGAGCTGGCCGCCGGCCGGGCTTGAAAAGTAAGCCGCCCGCACAAGTATAGGAAGGAACTGATATGCGTCACCGTTTAGGTCTCCGCAAACTCAACCGCACCAGCGCCCACCGTCTGGCGATGCTGCGGAACATGACCGTTTCGCTGCTCAGGCACGAGACGATCAAGACCACCTTACCGAAAGCCAAGGAATTGCGCCGTGTTGCCGAGAGGATTATCACTCTGGGCAAACAGCCGAGCCTGGCCAACCGGAGGCTGGCGTTTGACCGTCTGCGCGACCGCGAAATGGTCGGCAAGCTGTTCGCCGAAATCGGGCCGCGCTACGCAACGCGCAACGGCGGTTATCTGCGTATTTTGAAGTGCGGCTTCCGCCAGGGCGACAACGCACCGATGGCGTTTGTCGAGCTGCTGGATCAACCGCAAGGGTCGGAAGGTGCGGCGCCGGAGGCGGAAGCGGCGTAGTGGTTCTGGTCGCCTGATAGCCTTGGAGGCCAAGCACCGCTTGGCCTTTGGTTTTTTAGCAGGGAATAAACCAGCGGTGCAGGCCATCTCCGATCTCTCGCATCGGGTAGCCGTAGAGTTTCGTCAGAGCGCCGGATGTCAGTACTTCTTGGCAGGTGCCATGCGCGACGCTCCCATCGCCGAACAGCAATAGTGCCCGGCTGCAAAAACGCAGAGCCAAACCCGGTTCGTGTAGCACCATGATGCTGGCGACCCGTTCGCCGCCGTGCGACTCGAATAGCCGGAGCGTTTCTATCTGATGTCTCAGATCGAGATGCGTGGTCGGTTCGTCGAGCAAATAAAGCTGGGGCGCTTGGGCGAGCAGCGTCGCGATGGCGACGCGCTGCCTTTCACCGCCGGAGAGGCTGCGCAGGTCTCGCCGCTCAAAATCCCCCATACCGACCGTCGCCAGCGCTCGTCTGGCAATTTCCGTATCGTCCTTGCTCTCCCAGTCCCAGCGGGCAAGATGCGGGTGGCGGCCGACCAACACCGCATCCAGTACCGTCGAGGCGAAGGTGTCGACCGCTTGTTGCCCCAGCCAGCCGCGTATCAAGGCGCTTTTACGCGGCCGCAATTGCGCGTAAGTGGCACCACGGAGAAGCACTTGTCCGCTTTGTGCCTCCCTAAGACCAGCGAGAACCGACAGCAGCGTGGACTTCCCGGCGCCGTTTTGTCCCAACACGGCAAGCCGTTCACCCGCGTTCAGGACAAAATTGAGGTCGCGGCAAACATTCCGGTTTCCGATTCCGACCACCAGATCGCGGGCTTCGATGACGGGAACGGCGGCGCTCATCTCACCGCCGCGTCCCCTGTTCGCGCGCGAGCAGAAAAAGAAAGACCGGCACCCCGATCAGCGCCGTCAACACGCCCACCGGCAGTTGTTGCGGGGCGACGACGGTACGCGCCAACGTATCGGCGAACATGAGCAACGTTCCGCCGACAAGCGCCGAAGCGGGCAACAACAAACGCTGGTCGTTACCGGTCGCCAGCCGGATCAAGTGCGGAACGATGAGGCCGATAAAGCCGATCGAGCCGGCATGGGTAACGGCGGCAGCCGTGGCCACCGAGGCCGCGAGAAACACGCCCAAGCGCAGGCGTTTGACCGCAACGCCGAGCACCTGCGCAGACTCGGAACCCCGTGCCAGCAGGTTAAGCTCGCGCGCGTAGGGCAGACAAAGAAAAAGAACGGCGCACAGCACGGATAAAGGCACAAGCGGATCGTTGGTCTGCGAGAGGTCGCCCATCAGCCAGAACAGCATGATGTGCAGCTTGTGCTCGGGCGCAATCGACAGCAACAGCGCGGTCGCCGCGCCACAGCCGGCGGCGACGATGACACCGGTCAGCAGCAGCCGCGTCTGCGTCCAGCTACCGTCGCCGTGCGATAGCCCAAACACAGTCGCCATCGCGCCCAGCGCGCCGGCAAAGGCAAAGCCGTTGATGGCGGCGGCGCCGAGACCGAAGAAAATCGCCGCTACGGCGCCGAGCCCGGCGCCGCCGGAAATTCCGAGAACATACGGGTCGGCCAGCGGGTTACGCAGCAATACCTGCAATAGCGCCCCGGCAAGCGCCAAAAGTCCGCCGCACGCGAAGCCGCCCAACGCGCGCGGCAAACGCAGGCTGCGCACGATTTCCGCCGACACGCTGCCGTCTTGCCCGAGCAGGGCCGAAACGACCTGCGCCGGCGCCACGGTGACGCTGCCCACCGCCAACGCGTGCGCTAACCCGAACAGAGCTAGCACCGAGAGGCCGAACAGAATCAGCAGCGCGCGCCGGCGGTTTGGCATTCGCGGCTTACCTTGGCGTGTAGCGGACGCCAACGAAGACGCTGGCGCGTGGTGTCGAATAATCGCGCGCCAGCTCGTAGTCTTTGTTGAAAATGTTGTTCCCCCGCGCGAACAGCACCCAGTCTCGCTCCAGGCGATAATCGGCCAACAGATTGACCACGCCATAGCCGCCCATACGTTTGGTGTTGGCCGCGTCGTCGTAGCGCGCACCGGCCAGTTGCCACTCGCCGCCCAGGTTCCACCTGCCAAAGGAATGGGTCAGGTGCGCTTTCATTTGCCGGTCGGCACGCCGCACCAGCCGCTTGCCGCTCACGTCGTCGCGCGCGCGCTGCAAATCGGTGGATACGCCGCCTTGCCAGTTCCCCAAGCGCGCTTCGTAGCGGATCGCACCACCCGTCACCGATGCCTTGCTGACATTGACCGGCGGCCACCCGCTGATCAGATCCTTGATGTCGCTGTCGAAATACACCGCTGCAACGCGATGGCCGCCCCTTTCCCAACCGATACCGGCTTCGCGATTCTTCGCCAGCTCCGGCGTCAGTTTGGGATTGCCGCCGCCAAAGCCCGTATCGGGAAAATACAGCTCGTTGAACGTTGGCGCACGATATGCCGTTCCATAGGAGAAATGGGCGCGCCAGTCCGCCGTCAACTGATAGCCGTAGGCGGCAAGCCCGGTGGTTCTGCCGCCGAACTGAGAGTTTTCGTCGTGGCGCAAATTCAACTGTAGGCGATGGTCGTCGAGGTTGCCGCTCCACCCTGCCAGCAAAGACCGGATCGTCCGCTCGCCGACCGCGAAAGCGGTCGAGCTTGCAAGATGTTGTTTCAGAACCTCGGCGGCCAGCATTGCCCGCCCGAAGGGCAGCCTGAAATCGTTCTGCCAGGAAAGTTGATCCTGGTCGGTGCGGTAGACGTCCGTCGGCCGACCATTGACCACATTGGTCATGTCGTCGGTGCTGCGACCCAAGCGTAGCGTACTCGTCCACGCCGGGTTCAGGCGGTTGCGGGAATAGACCGAATAGCTGCCGACATCTTGGTCGTTGACGTAGCCGGCGGCCTTGGGGAATGAGTCATACTGGCTGGTGCCGCCGCTTTGCAGCAGTTTCAGCCCGAACTCGTGCCCTTGCGCCGGCCGAAAAGTTATGCTGCCAGAGAAGTTGCGATTCCTGTAGCCATCCCGATCACTGTTATACGAACTGTTGGCGGGGTTGCGAACCGCGCTGACGCCAGCGGTGTCAGAATAACCGGCTTGAAGGCTGAACGACACCGCTTCCGTGCCGCCAGAAACGCCGACGCCGGTGTCGATCGCCCGGTCGGTGCCGAAGCCGATGCTCGCATGCGGGCGGGTCGCCCCTTCGCCCTGCCGCGTGAAAATCTGGATCACGCCGCCGATGGCGTCGGCCCCGTACAGCGACGAGGCCGGGCCGCGCAATATCTCGATGCGGTCGATCTGCGCCAGCGGAATGCGCGACAAGGCGGCGTCGCCGCTGCTGGCCGAACCGAAGCGGATGCCGTCGATCAGCACGATCGACTGCTTTGGGCTGGCGCCCCGAATAAACACGCCGCTGTTGCTGCCCGGGCCACCGTTGGCGACGTATTCCACGCCCGGCTGACGGCCGAGAAGCTGTTCGAGCGACGACTGCCCGGCGCGCTCGATTTCCTCGCGGCTGATGACGGTTACATCGCTCGACAGCTCGTTGGCGCGGAGCGCTTGCCGGGATGCGGTGACCACCACCGCACCGGCCACGCTATCGGAGGCCAACAAAGCGCCCGGAAGCAGTGCGGTTATGGAGGCTCCAAATGCTGCGGCGCTAGAGCGATAGCGGCGTGGGCGCGATGCGCCCCGATAAGCTGGAAAGTACAAGTTGGTTACTCCCTGATGCCGGCAAGCGTCCCCGCAAGCCGGTGAGCCAAGCCAAGAAGTGTTTCGGGAGAACGGTGAAGGGCACGCGCATTCGCACGGTGCAGCCCGTGACCACCTCCCGTGGCACTTCCGCCGATGTGTGCGAAGGCCGGTATCCGGGCTCGCGAGTTCGGGGTGATCGCCTTCCCGGGCGGCGCGCCCAGTGGCATTTCGATACACCCATTAAAAACACTCGCTTACCGTTGCGGGGGCAGCACAGGCATGGTGTCTTGCGACACGCACCTGTTTCCCGTTTAACCGCGTGCAGAGAATCTGCGCTGCGGCACCTTGCACGGTCTCCCGACCAAAAAACAACCGGGAACGTCCAGATTATAACCCGCGCCAACGCGGCTCCAGCCAGGAACACCGGCCAGAAAAAATGCATCGGCATCAAAACACATTCAACGGCGCCGCTTACTCCTTGACTCGATTTAATTTTTGAATTTATAGTCCATCCCATGGTGAATGAACTGAATGTGCTGGAAAGCAAAATCGCACAAGTCGCGGCGCTGTGCTGCACCTTGCGGGCCGAGAACATAGAGTTGCGCCGGAATCTTGCGGCGGCCAACGGCGACAAGCGGCGTCTTACCGAACGCATCGACCTGGCGCGCGCGCGCCTCGAAAGCCTTGCGCAGCAATTGCCCGAAGCCAAGGATGGAAGCGGCGTTCCCGATGCCTAACGAAGCCAGTTTTTTGGACATATCCTTGCTCGGCAAGGAGTATCGGGTCGCCTGTCCGCCCGAAGAGCACGCCGCGCTGCTCAAGGCCGTCGCTTACGTCGATGCCAAAATGCGCGAAATCTCCGAGAAAACCAAGAGCAATATTGCGGAGCGCATCGCCGTCATGGCCGCGCTCAACATCGCCCACGACCATCTCGCGCAGAACGGCGAAGGCGGGCCGGCGAAAAGAAATACAGAATCGGAAACAGGGCTGGACTTTGTGTCTGTTAGGCGTAGAATCTCCGACATGGAAGCGCAGCTCGACGCGGTGTTGCAGCCGCAAGAAACCTTGCTCTGACTTCCGCCCAGTGTTCCCTGCGGTGTTTGTCAAGGCTATATATTCCTTGAACCAATGCTAATTGGCGCAGGTCGCGGCTCCCGAAAACCGCTGTTGTGCGTGCCCCTTATGCCGGGTATACCTGATGCGGAAGAAAAGCGACCCATCTGAACTCAGGTTCAGGATGCCGGTCTTGCGGCACTCGCAGGGACTCAAATTGACAGCGCGGAAACCCGAAACCCGGTTTCCGCGCTGTTTTTCATTGTGCCCTGGCCGTGCCGGATGGCTGGCGGCGGGCAAAAAAAGATTGGAGCCAGGCCGTGAACTGGTGGCTATTGAGTTATCCCCTGCTCGGGATTTTTGGCGGCTTCGTCGCCGGCCTGTTCGGTGTCGGCGGCGGCCTCACCATCGTCCCTATCCTGTTCATGCTCTACGCTGCCCAAGGGTTCCCGGACGCACACATCATGCACCTGGCGCTGGGCACGGCGATGACGACCATCGTTTTTACCTCGATCTCCAGCATGCGCGCGCATCACGGCCACGGTGCCGTGCGCTGGGACATCGTTCGCGCGATGGCGCCCGGACTGCTGTTCGGGACTCTCGCCGGCTCGCTGGTCGCCGGACTGATCCCCACGCGCCCGCTGGCCGTCGTGTTTTCCGGCGTCGTTTACTATACCGCCGCCCAGTTGATGCTGGACTTCAAGCCACAAGCGCACCGCCAGCTCCCCGGTGCCGGCGGCCTGTTTGCCGCAGGTGGAGCGATTGGCGCGGTATCGAGCCTGGTCGCCGCCGGTGGCGGGTTTTTGTCCGTACCCTTCATGCTCTTCTGCAATGTCGGCATCCACAGTGCGGTAGGCACCTCGTCGGCGCTCGGCTTTCCCATTGCCGTGGCGGGAATGGTCGGCTACATCGTCGCCGGTTGGCGGGCGACCGATCTGCCCGGCTATACCGCAGGCTACATTTATTTACCGGCGTTGCTCGGCATCGTCGCCCTGTCGATGCTCGCAGCGCCCTACGGCGCGAGACTAGCGCATCGTTTGCCGGTGAAAAAACTCAAGCGCGCCTTCGGCGTCTTCCTCGCCCTGCTCGCGACGAAAATGGTGCACAGTCTGCTGGCGGGGTGAGCGCTGGAAGGTTTCGGGGGCGGCACCCCCCCTTCTACCCATACCTCAAAAAGCGTGCCGGATAGCGCGCCGTCGCCCAAGCGAGAAGCAGGTACTTGACCGTTTTCCCGATGCCGACAACGACCGTGACACCGGGGGTCGATAGTCCGGCGAGCGCGCAAAATAGCAGTGCGGGTGTTTGCGGCATCGGTGAGGCGGCGATGATGAGGAGCGCGATCAACCCATAGTTTTGCAGCCAATCGCCGACCCATTGCCATGCCTGAAATTGAACCAGTTCCGGATAGCGCGAGAGGACGACTTCGCGTCCCAGGTGCTGGAAAATCTCGACCAGCACGCCCGCGCCGAGGCCGCTGGCGACCCCTGCGAGCAGCCCGATGACGAGCCACCGTTTCGGGTCGAGCAGAACGGCGGGTATCAGGACTGCGGCAAACGGAAAGCTGAAGGTGACGGTGACAGAAAAAGCGATCATCGCCACGACCAGCGGGTAGTAGCGGTGGGCGGCGCTCCTGAACAGCAGGCGCCTGAGCCAGAAGGGAATGCGGTGTGTTCTCAAGTAAATCCGATACCAATCTTCGGCCGAAAGCGAAAACTTCAGCTTATTGCAGGAGCACGGCTCTCTCCGCGACGGAGGTGTCCCACCATCGCCCCCATGCCCGACCCTGTTGCGGATGCGGCGATAGTCAGTATAAGCTGCAACGTCGTCCCGATAGATACGACCCACGGAAAGAGGAGCCTGACCATGCGCCATTTCATCGCCGCCGCTACCCTTGTATGCAGTCTCGCCGCCGGCGCCCAGGCGTTGGCCGCCGGTGTTGCCGACCTGTCCAACCAGGACGCGGCGTTCGGCATCAAGGAGGCGCTTTCCAAGGGTGCCGAGGCCGCCGTCGGCCAGCTCGGCAAGCAGGACGGCTTCATGGGCGATTCGCGGGTGAAGATCCCACTGCCCGAGTCGTTGCGCACCGGCGAGAAAATGATGCGCGCGATGGGCATGAGCAAACAGGTCGACGAGCTGGTCGAGACAATGAACCGCGCTGCCGAGTCGGCGGTCGTCGAGGCCAAGCCCATTCTCGTCAATGCCGTGAAAAACATGGGTGTAGACGACGCCAAGGGGCTGCTGACGGGGGGCGACGATGCCGCGACCCAGTATTTCAGGCGCACCACCTCGGCGCCCATCGGTGAAAAATTCCTGCCCATCGTCAAACAGGCCACCGCCAAAGTGCAGCTTGCCGACAAATATAACCAGTTTGCCGGCAAGGTTTCCAAGCTTGGCCTGCTGAGCGACAAGGACGCCAATCTCGATTCCTACGTCACGCAGAAGGCGCTCGACGGACTCTATCTGATGATCGCCGAGCAGGAGAAGGCGATCCGCCAAGACCCTATCGGTACGGGTTCCAAGCTCTTGCAGAGCGTTTTCGGCGCAGTCGGAAAGTAATTCCATTTCCACATCAATAATGTAACAATTATCTCACTTCTGCTGGAGGTGGAGGGAGATGGGACGAAAGGCAAGCGGCGGCGAGTTGCTGGAGCAGGCTAAAGCGTGTTTGACGAAGGCCAGGACGGTCGAAGAATT
>JACQYA010000112.1:11683-35212 GCA_016208425.1 Betaproteobacteria bacterium | reverse complement strand
TTTCCCGGCTTGCCAATTTTCTGCTGAAGCGGCGGCACGACGCTCCGGGCGCCCGCGATGCCCTGTGGGCGCTGGATATTGCCCAGGAAGCGGCAACCTGGGCGCCGGGCGATCCGTATACGTGGTCGATGATGGCGCGGGCGCTCGACGAACTCGGCGACTGGTCAAGGGCGCAAGCCGTCTTCTGGTACGCCCGGCGGCGTTTCCCGCATGAACCGAACGCACACACCCAGCTCGGGCACGCGCTCGCCATGCGCGGTTTGGTGGACGAAGGCGAAGCGGTCTACCGGCAGGCGATTCGGCGATTCCCGGATGACGAGTTCTGTTGGAACGATTTGGCGCATACGCTTCGTGTCGCCGGGCGACTTGATGAAGCCGTTGCCGTCTATCGCGAAGCGCAGGGCTTCTTGCAAAGAAATCATGTCCTTGCCGCCGGTTTGGCCGGCACCTTGATCGATTTTGGCCGCAAGAGTGAGGCCAGTGACGCCTTGGACTGGGCAGAGCGTGTTGCTCCCGACGATGCGAAAAAGCAAGCCATGCTGAGGGAGATGAAGAATCGCCTGATCGCGTTGCAAAACGGTTCGCCTTTACCGCCGAAACAGCCCCACCCGACGAAAGAACGCGCCGCCGGGGACTTCGGCGTTCTCGCATCGATCACCGGGACTGATCTCGCGCGCCTTCCGGCAATAGGGCGCGCCGCGCTATGGCGCAACGCGGGACGAGTCGAAGAAGCGCGCTTTGCGCTCGGCGAGTTTAATGGTCTCGACCGTTCTGCGATGAGCGATGTCGAACGCGGATTGTTGCTGGTGCTGACCGATGGCGGGTGGCCGGCTGCAAGGAATTCTCTGGAGCAAAGCGCCGTCCGCTATCCGGGCGACGGTGCGGTGCAGGTACACTTCCAGCGCGCCCGCGCCCGTTGTGGAGAGGACGCGGATTGGCCGTCTTTGCGCGGCCGGTTTGAGGAACTTGCGCCCGTGATCCGGGTTGAGCAGATGGGCGACACCAAACTTCCCGTCGAGCTTTCAGGCGACGAGCTGGACGAGGACGGAAATCAGGCGAAGTGGGTGTACCAGGCCAGTGCGGTGCAATCGCTGCGCGATGTCGTACAAGAGGATTTCCTGGCCGCGCGTCAGATCGCGCTATAGCCCGGCAGCAGGAGCTCGCGCTCGCCGGCGGCGAGCGGCTCGATCCAGGCCATCTGTTTTTCCAGCACTTCCAGCGTCGCTTCCGACGCATCGCGACCTTTTGCCAACCGGGCCGCAACGCGCTGGCGCAGTTGTTCGGGGGACGCCTGCGGCGCCAGGATGGCAAAGCCGGCGCCGGTTTCGTCGGCCAGCGCGCGGAAGGCGTCGCGCTCGGCGCGTTTGAGGAAGGCGGCGTCGACCACCACCGACCAGCCGGCCGCCAGCGTTTGTCGCGCGAGATCCAGCAGGCGCCGGTAGGTGCGCCGGTTGGCGTCTTGCCCGTAGATGCCGCCATCGATGGCCGAACCGCTGCTCGCCGTTTCCGCCAGCCCGAACAGGCGCTTGCGTTCGACATCGGAGCGCAGGCGCAGCGTCGCGGCGGCGGGGTCGGCGAGAACCAGCCGCGCCGACGCGCGCGTTTTGCCGCAACCGGAGAGGCCGTGGGTAATGATGACTCCGGGTTTGGGCGGGGCGATCAGGCTTTCGGCCAGCGCGAGGGTGTCGAGCGCCCCGGCGGGATCGTTCTGGCACTGCGCGCAACGGATCGCAGCCACCTTGGCGCGCACCAGCGCGCGATAGACGGCATAGAAGCGCAACACCGGCACGGCGTCGTAGTCGCCCGAACGGCTCAACCATTCTTCGAGCAGCCAGCCGGCCAGCCCCGGCTGGCGATGGTCGAGCAGGTCGACATACGTAAAAGCGATCTCGCTGGCCACGTCGATCCAGCGGAAGTCCTCGTTGAACTCGATACAGTCGAACGGCGTCACCCGCCCGCCGATCAGCACCAGGTTGCCCAGATGCAGGTCGCCGTGGCACTCGCGCACCCGGCCGGCGGCCTTGCGGCCGATAAAATGCGGAACCAGGCGCGCGAATTCGCGGCCGGTCCAGGCGCGCAGCGCTTCCAGCCGGCGCCGGATGGCTTTGTCGGGCAGCAGCGACGCCAGTTCGGCGAAGTTCTCCTCCGCCTCGCCCGAAACGACAGCCGGAGAGGCGAAGGGGGTTCCGGCGGAAGCGGTAGCCGCCGCGCCGTGAAATGCCACGACGGCGCCGGCCAGATCCGAAATGTGGGCGGGAGCCAGTTCGCCCCGCGCGCAGACGCGATCCAGCCGCCCGGCCTCGTCGAAACGGCGCATCCAGACAGCAAATTCAATCGCGTCGGCGGCTTCGGTCGCTTCGGCGGCCTGCCCGGCCTGGCCGAAATGTGGGTTCTCCGGCGTTCCGGCAATCGCCACCACGCCGAGGTAAAGATCCGGCGCAAAACGGCGGTTCAGCCGCAGTTCCGCCGCGCAGCAGGCGCGGCGCTTGTCCAGCGTGCCGTAGTCGAGGAACGGCAGCGTGACCGGCTTCTTGATCTTGTAAGCGAAACCGCCGGCCAGCAGCACCCGGGAAGCGTGCGTTTCGACCAGCTCGATCCGCTGCGCCGGGTGCGGGTAGCGCGACGGATCGAGCAGTGCGGCGATCAGGGGCGGCAGGGGCGCCGGCGTCAGCGCGGCCCGCCGCGTTGCGGCGCGGCCTTCGCCGCAGCCAGGTTTTGGCGCGTCGGCCAACCGGCGGGAACCCGCGTGCGCCGGGCGGGCGCTTCGGGATGCCCGACCACGGGCCGCGCCGATCTTCGGGCACCAGGCGGCTATCGGGCACGCCCCGCATTTCGGCGCGCTCGCGGTGCATACCTCGCGCCCCAGCGACACCATGTTCACATGCAGGGTGTAGCGGAACTCCGGGGGAATCCTGGATTGGAGGCGATCCATATCCCGGGGCGCGCAGTGCCGGTCTTTCTGCGTTGCCCTGACCCAGCCCAGCCGCCGGGCGATGCGCCAGCAATGCGTGTCTACCGGAAAAACCTTGCGGTCAAGAGCGTACATCATCACGCACCGCGCCACTTTTTTTCCTACGCCCGGTAGCGCGGTCAGAAAAGCCTCGGCGTCCCGGTCGCCCATTGCGCGCAGCGGCTCCAGGGTGGGCGCGCCGAAGCGCGCCACAACCTCGTCCAGCATCGCGCGGATGGCTTTCGATTTCTGGTTCGACAGGCCGCCGCCGGCGATGGGTCCGGCAATGTACTCCGCCGTCGCCTGCGCAAGCCGGTCGGGCGTCGGGAACGCTGCCTTGAGCGCTCCGAACGAGGCGCGGTAGCTGGCCTCGCCGGTTTTCGTGCTGCAAATAATGAACAGCAGCTCGTCCAGCGGGTCTTTGAGGTTGTAGTGGCAGAAATCATGGTAGCGGTATTTCAGCGCGGCCGCGACTTCACCGACATTTGCAGGGTGTTTTCCCGACGGCATGTCAGCCGCCTCCCGCGCCGGCCAGCAAATATTCTCTATATTCAAAAAGCTCGCGATATCCGCGCAAGCGATCTCTCCGGCCCGCGCATCCGGTACGCCGCAGCATGTTCACAGCGCCGCCAGGCAACTCTGGATGAGCCGTCGCGCCTGTTGCGCGTAAGCGCCGCCGAACAGGTTGGTGTGGTTCAGAACATGGTAGAGCTGGTAGACCGGCTTCCTCATCCGGTAGCCATCATCTAAAGGGCGGACGGCGCGATACGCCGCATAAAATTCCGGCGAGAATCCGCCGAACAGCTCGCTCATCGCCAGATCGGTCTCGGCGTCGCCGGCAAACACGGCGGGGTCGAACAGGCAGGGTGTTTTGCCCGCAAAGCCCTTGTTGCCGCCCCACAGGTCTCCGTGCAGCAAGGAGGCGGCTGGACGGTAGCCGCCGAACAGGGTCGGCAGCGCATCGATCAGGGGCGTGGCTGCCGCCATCAGTTCGGGTGCGCCGCGCCGGGCGGCCATCCCGAGCTGAGGCAGCAGGCGCTGCTCGCGGTAGAAGGTTGTCCAGTCGCGGTGCGGGGTGTTGTCCTGCGGCGTGAGGCCGATAAAATTGTCGGCGTGCCAGCCGAAGCCGGGATATTCGATGCCGTGCAGCGCCGCAACGGCTTCGCCCAGACGCGACTCGTCGCCCGTCGGCCGCAATTCCAGCCAGGTCATGACCAGGAATGAAGATGGCCCGACGCCCCCCAAAGCGACGACCTGGGGAACGGCCACAGCATCGCAGCGCCTCAATGCGGCGAGGCCGTCCGCCTCGGCCAGGAACAACGGCCGCAAATCGTGGCCGGTTTTCAGGAAATAGCGCTGCTCGCCGCCGGCGATGCAGAAGCTGGAGCCGGTGCAACCGCCGCCAACCGGCCGCATCGACTTGATGCGGAAGCGCCCGCCGACGGCGTCAACAACCGCTGCCTCTATCCCTGCCGTCAGTTCGTGCGCCAACATTACGCTGTCTCGTCCTTCGTGTTTCTGCCTGGAAAATGTTGCCGGATCGATGGGATTATCCTCCCGTCGCACCGGAAGATCTCTTTCGGGTTAAGCTGCTCCCAAGATCGCAATTTCGTGCAAGCAGGCGTTTTCTGGGGGAAAGGATCGGCAGATGAACTATCGCACGGAAAAGGACTTTCTCGGCGAACGCCAGATTCCCGACGACGTGTATTACGGCGTGCAGACCTTGCGCGGGATCGAGAACTTCAAGATCACCGGCCTGCCGATTTCGCACGAGCCGTACTTCATCCAGGCCTTCGGTTACGTGAAAAAAGCGGCGGCGATGGCCAACCGCGACCTCGGCGTGCTCGACGCGGGAATCGCGGCGGCGGTGATCGGCGCCTGCGAGCGCATCATCGCCGGCGAATTCCTCGACCAGTTTCCGTCCGACATGATCCAGGGCGGCGCGGGCACGTCGACCCATATGAACGCCAACGAGGTGATCGCCAACATCGCGCTCGAAGCGCTCGGCCACCGCAAGGGCGAATACCGGTTCGTCGGCCCGAACGACCACGTCAACTGCTCGCAGTCCACGAACGACGTCTACCCGACGGCGTTTAGAATCGCGCTCATCAATCGCCTGACAAGCTACAGCGGCGCGCTGGCGGCCTTGCGCGACGCTTTCGCGGAAAAAGGGCGCGAGTTCGCCGGCGTGCTGAAGATGGGGCGCACCCACCTGCAGGATGCGGTGCCGATGGCGATGGGCGATGAGTTTCACGGCTTCGCCACCAACCTCGGCGAGGAGCTGGCGCGCATCGACGAGGCGAAAAAGCTGCTCGCCGAAGTCAACATGGGGGCGACCGCGATCGGTACGTCGGTCAATGCGCCGGAAGGGTATCCCGAGCTGGTCGTCAAGTATCTGACGCAACTGACCGGGATCGAGCTGTCGCTGGCGGCGGATCTGGTCGAGGCGACTTCGGATACCGGCGCCTACGTGCAGCTCTCGGGCGTGCTGAAGCGCACGGCGGTAAAGCTGTCGAAGATTTGCAACGACTTGCGCCTGCTGGCCTCCGGCCCGCGCACCGGCTTCAACGAAATCAATCTGCCGCAGTTGCAGCCGGGCTCGTCGATCATGCCGGGCAAGGTCAACCCGGTGATTCCCGAGGTGGTCAACCAGGCCGCGTTCTACGTCATCGGCGCCGACCTGACGGTCACGCTGGCCGCTTCGGCCGGGCAGTTGCAGCTCAACGTGATGGAGCCGGTGCTCGGTTTCGCGCTGTTTACGTCGATACGGACGATGGAAAATGCGGTCAACGCGCTGCGCGAGAAATGCGTCGTCGGCATCACCGCCAACGCCGATCGCACCCGCGAAATGGTGCTCGGCAGCCTGGGCATCGTGACCCAGCTCAGTCCGATGCTCGGCTACAAACAGTGCGCCGAAATCGCCCGCGAAGGCTACCGGCAAAACAAATCGATCTACCAGATCGTCGTTCGGGAACGAAATCTCATCACCCAGGAAAAGTGGGATGAGGTGTTTACGCTGGAGAACCTGATTAACCCGACGTTTATGCGCTGATTGCGGCTCAAGGCGGTGGGATGGATCGCTCGGAACGGTGGGTTTATGACCCGCCGGAGCAGCGCTGTTTCGAGCGGGCAGGGTGTCGGTGTTTCGGGTAAAATGGCCGCCGTTCCAAACAGGTCCGAGCACGATGAAAACAACATTCCTCGACTTTGAACAGCCGATGGCCGAACTCGAAGGCAAGATCGAGACCTTGCGTTTTGCGCAGGACGATTCCGCCGTCGATATTTCCGAAGAAATCGGTCGCTTGGAGAAAAAGAGCCAGACGCTGACCAAAGAAGTCTACGCCAAACTGACGCCGTGGCAAATCTCGCAGGTGGCGCGCCATCCGCAGCGCCCGTATACGCTGGATTATCTCGACCTCGTGTTCACCGGTTTCGAGGAACTGCACGGCGACCGCGCATTTTCCGACGATCACGCCATCGTCGGCGGTCTGGCGCGATTCAACGGCCAGCCGGTGATGGTCATCGGCCACCAGAAAGGCCGCGACACCAAGGAAAAAATCTTCCGCAACTTCGGCATGCCACGCCCGGAAGGCTACCGCAAGGCGCTTCGCCTGATGCGGCTGGCCGAGAAGTTCGCTATTCCGGTAATGACGTTTGTCGATACGCCGGGCGCCTATCCGGGCATCGACGCCGAGGAGCGCGGCCAGTCGGAAGCCATCGGCCGCAACCTCTACGTGATGGCCGAACTGAAGGTGCCGATCATCGTCACCATCATCGGCGAGGGCGGTTCCGGCGGCGCGCTGGCGATTGCCGTCGGCGATGTCGTGCAGATGTTGCAGTATTCGACCTATTCCGTGATCTCCCCCGAAGGCTGCGCGTCGATTTTGTGGAAGAGCGCCGACAAGGCGAGCGAGGCCGCCGAGATCATGGGGATTACCGCGCAGCGCCTGAAAACCTTCGGCCTGATCGACAAGATCGTCGGCGAGCCGTTGGGCGGCGCGCACCGCGACTATCCGGCGATGGCGCAGAACCTCAAGAAGGCTTTGCAGGATGCCTTGAAGCAGGTCGGCGCGCTGTCGGTCGGCGAACTTGTCGAGACGCGCTTCCAGCGTCTGATGGCCTACGGCCGAACCAAGGAACAAGCGCCGCGCTGACCTTGCCCGGAATTGGCCGCGCCGCCTCTTCCGCTTCCCCCGCTCCGCCCCCCCCCCGCTCTTGCCAACCCTCTCGCAAACACTGTCGACATTTCTTGCGCCGCGTCTGATGGTGGAAAACAGGCTGTGCGTCGCGCTGTCCGGCGGGCGCGATTCGGTGGTGCTGCTGGACGCCCTGAGCCGGATGAGGTCGCCGGGAGGCGTGGAGTTCAGCCTTTCGGCGCTCCATGTCCACCACGGCATCAGCCCGAACGCCGACGCTTGGGCCGGCTTCTGCGCCGATTTCTGCCGCAACCGCGCGGTGCCGCTCAAGGTCGTACACGTCGAAGTGCCGCGCGGTGGCGGCGAAGGGCTGGAGGCGGCGGCGCGGCGTTCGCGCCATGCCGCGTTTGCCGGGTGCGCTGCCGGTTGGCTGGCTCTGGCGCACCATCGCGACGATCAGGCGGAAACGGTTTTGCTCAACCTGCTGCGCGGCACGGGTATCGCCGGTGCCGCCGGCATGCTCGCCGAACGTCCGCAGCGCAGCGGCCCGGCGCTGATCCGCCCCTTGCTCGACGTTTCGCGCGCGGCAATCGACGATTACGCGGCCGGCAATGGACTGGCCTGGATCGACGACGAGAGCAACGACGACGTGCATTACCGCCGCAACTATCTGCGCCGCGCCGTGATGCCGGGTCTCGCCGAGAAATTCCCCGGCGCGCCGCTGGCTCTCGCCCGCGCCGCCGGACACTTCGCCGAGGGCGCGGCCTTGCTCGACGATCTGGCGCAGATCGACCGCGCTGCGCTGGCGACGGCTGCGGGGCGTATCGCGCTCGTCGGCTTCAACGCGCTGACGCCCCCCCGCGCCAGAAACCTGCTGCGCTTCGAGCTGGTTGCGGCAGGCTTTCGCGCGCCGGACACGCGCTGGATCGACGAGGCTCTGCGCCAGTTGGCGAGCGCCGGCGGCGCATCGGAAACCCGCGTCGCCACGCCCGACGGGGAACTGCACGTCTATCGGGGCGAACTGTATGTCGTGCGCCGCCGCCCCCCCGCACCGACCGAAGCGGTGCCGTGGCAGGGCGAGACGGAACTGTCGTGGGCGGGTGGCCGGGTGTGTTTCGTGCCGGCCAGCGGCGCGGGAATCCGGCGCGACCTGCTCGGCGATGGCGGGGTAAGACTCGATGTCCGGCGCGGCGGCGAGCGCCTGCAACCCGATTCCCGCCGACCGCGCAGAACCCTGCGCAACCTGCTTCAGGAAGGTGCCGTTCCGCCTTGGGAACGCGACCGGTTGCCGTGTCTGTGGTGCGGCGACCGGCTCGTCTGGGTCGGCGGGCTGGGCGCCGACGCCGCGTTCGCCTGCCCGCCCGGCCACGACGGGCTTGAGCCGGCCTGGAAGCCGCACGGATAAGGCGCGCCCCCGACAACAACCCGACGCGAGCGACCGGGTTCCGGTGGCTAACTGATATGATGCGGCTCCCTCAAGGATGCGGTTACTTGTCTCCGCCAAACTGTTGCTGCCAGCGCCTGCTTCGGAGATGCGGGGAGAAAGCGCCCTTACCCGGCGCACGCCCGTTCGACCAGCAGCACCGCGTCGCCTCTCGCCGCCCGCGCAATCGGCACATCGTCGCCCGCGCGCCACGCGGCCAGCGCGGCGGCTTTACCGGTGCCGGTAACCAGCACGAGCTGGCTCCGGCAATCGCGCAAGGCCGGGTAATTCAGGCTGACGCGCCCGGCGGGCGGCTTGGGGGCGTCGTGCACGGCAACCGCCAGACCGCCCTCGCCGGCCCGCCCCGGAAACAGGCTGGCGGTATGCCCGTCTTCCCCCATCCCGAGCAGCACCAGATCGAACGGCAATTGGCCGCGAACCGTTCCGGCATAGGCTGCGGCGGCTGGAACGGCGCCGAGTTCTGCGGGAATCGGGTGAACTTGCCGCGCCGGTATGGCGACGTGCGCGAGCCAGGCGTCGTGCGCGATGCGCGAATTGCGCCCGGGATGGCCGACCGGCAAACAGCGCTCGTCGCCCCAGAAAATCTCCCAAGCCGCCCAATCCTTTGCCTCCCGCACCGTTTGCGCGAGCAGCTCGTAGGTTCGGCGTGGGGTGCTGCCGCCGGCCAGCACCAGGCGGAACCCCTTGCGCTCTTCGATCGCTGCCCGCGCGGCGGCGGCGATCAACCGGCAAGCCTGCGCGGCGACAGCTTCGGCGTCGGCCAGTACACGGGTATCGGACGGCAGCATGGGCGCGTTCCGTGCAGCCCGCCACTACCCGGCACAACCCAGCGTATGCCGCCACTCCCGATCGGTCTGGCCGAAGAGATGACCCGCCGCTTTCGGCCCCCAACTACCCGGGGGATACTGTAGCGGCGGGTGCTCGTCTTCCGCCCAGCCCCGCATCACCGGATCGACGATGCTCCATGCCGCTTTCACTTCGTCGTAGCGCAGGAAGAGCGAACGGTCGCCCTGGATCACGTCGAGCAGCAGCTCTTCATAGGCGTCGGCCTTGCGTTCTCCGGGGCTGCCGACGGAGGCGTCCATCGAAATTTGCCGCGTGCGCGTTTCCAGGCCCGGCACCTTGGCGGAAATTTCCAGGCGAACAACGTCGTCCGGCTGAATGCCGATCAGCAACCAGTTCGGATGTGCGCCGGCGATCCCGTTACCTTGAAAGAGCTGCATCGGCGGCTCCCGGAAACGCACCGCCACCATCGAGCGCCGCTCCTTCAAACATTTGCCGGTGCGCAGGTAGAACGGCACATCGCGCCAGCGCCAGTTGTCCACATACAGTTTCAGCGCGGCGTAAGTCTCGGTATGGCTGCCCGCCGCGACGCCGGCCTCCTGCGGGTAGCCCGCATACTGGGCGCGCACCGCGCAACCGTGCAGCTGCGACACATCGACCGGGCGTATCGACTTGAGCACCTTGACCTTCTCGTCGCGCAGAGCCTCGGCCTCCAGCGAAACCGGCGGCTCCATCGCGAGCAGCGCGAGCACTTGCAGCAGATGGCTCTGGATCATGTCGCGCATCGCGCCGCCGCTGCGGTCGTAGTAGCTGGCGCGCCCGTCCACGCCGACCGTTTCGGCGTGCGTGATCTGCACATGGTCGATGAAGTGACGGTTCCACAAGGGTTCGAGAATCAGGTTGGCAAAACGCAGCACCAAGAGGTTCTGCACCGACTCCTTGCCGACGTAGTGGTCGATGCGGTAGATCTGCTCTTCCTTCAGATGCGCGTCGAGTTCGTGCTGCAAGGCGCGCGCGCTCTCCAGATCGTGCCCGAAGGGCTTTTCGACGACCAGGCGCCGCCAGCCGTTGCGTTCGTGCAGCAGATGCGCGCGCGCCAGGCCGGCGGTGACGGAAACGTAGAGTTCCGGGCTGACCGAGAGGTAAAAAATCATGTTGCTCGGGCACTCGCCCTGCAAGGCCCAGGCGCCCAGTCGCGCGTAGAACGCCGCGTCCTGCAAACTGCCGGCCAGGTAGTCGAGGCGCCGGACGAAGCCGTCCAGCAACGGCTCCTGCCCGGCGCTGCCTGCGAGCAACAGTTGGCGCACTTCCGCGCGCCAGCCGTCGCGTTCGTGGGGCGTGCGGCCGCAACCGAGGATCTTCACATCCGCCGCCAGGTAGTCCATGCAGTGGAGCTGGAACAAGGCGGGCAGCAACTTCGTCGTCGCCAGGTTCCCGGTCGCGCCGAAAATCACGTAGGCGTGCGGGACGATGCCGCAAGTCATGGCAGCTTCTCCTCGGTTCCATCGCCCAGCCAGCGGGTGTGAAAACGCGCCGTTTCGTCGCGGTCGACGCGCTGATAACCGTGCGCGCCAAAATAGTCCCGCTGCGCTTGCAGGATGTTCGCCGAACCGTTGGCGCAACGGTAACCGTCGTAGTAGGACAGCGCCGACGACAAGGCCGGCGCGGCCACACCCCGCGCAACAGCGAGCGTCACCGCCTGGCGCCAGCCCGCCTCGGCCTGTTTCATTTCGGCGGCAAAGAAAGGGTCTTGCAACAGGCTGGGCGGCACGGGTTGGCGGGAAAAACTGGCGCTGATGTCGCTCAGGCAACGGCTGCGGATGATGCACCCGGCGCGCCAGAGCAGCGCGATGTCGCCGTAGGGAATGCGCCAGCCATAGCCCTCGGCCGCCGCCCGCATCAAGGCAAAACCCTGCGCGTAGGAGACCAGTTTCGAGGCGTAAAGCGCGTCCTGCAAGGCGTCGAGACAGGCCGCCCGGCGCGCCTCCGGCACGGCCTCACCCGCCCGCCCGCCGATCAGCGCCGCCGCAGAAACGCGCTCGGCTTTGCGCGCCGACAGCATGCGCGCATGCACCGCTTCGCCGATCAAGGTCAGCGGCACGGCGTGTTCCAGCGCATCCTGCGCCGTCCACACACCGGTGCCTTTCTGGCCGGCGCGGTCGAGAATTTTTTCCACCAGCGGGGTGCCGTCGCGATCCGTCCGGCGCAGTATGTGGCCGGTGATCTCGATCAGATAGGATTCGAGCCGGCCCGTGTTCCAGCGCGCAAAGGTATCGGCCATCTCGCCGTGGCTCATGCCCAGCGCGTGCTGCATCAGGTGGCAGGCTTCGGCGATCAGTTGCATGTCGCCATACTCTATGCCGTTATGCACCATCTTGACGTAGTGCCCGGCGCCGCCTTCGCCCAGCCACTGGCAGCACGGCCGGCCGCCGACCTTGGCGGCTACCGCCTGGAACATCTCGCGGATCGCCGGCCAGGCCGCCGCCGATCCGCCCGGCATCAGCGAAGGGCCGTGCCGCGCGCCTTCCTCGCCGCCGGAAACACCCATGCCGACAAAATGGATACCCTTTTCGGCCAACTCGGCGCAGCGCCGGCCGGTATCCTGATACCGGGAATTGCCGCCGTCGATCACGATGTCGCCGGGACTCAGCAAGGGCGACAACTGCCCGAGCAGCGCGTCGACCGCCCGACCGGCGGTGACCATCAGCAGGATGACGCGCGGACCGGACAGTTGGCCGACCAGTTGCGGCAAGCTGTCGGCAGCCGCGATAGCGCGGCCGGCCGCATGCGCGCCGATAAAATGCCGGGTAGCGTCCGGGCTGCGGTTATAGACGCTCAGGCGATAGCCCTTGTCGCTCAGGTTCAACGCGAGGTTGGAGCCCATGACCCCAAGACCGACGACGCCGATGTCTGCCGCATTCATGTGCCTCTCCCGCTCTGAAACGCCGGACTGACGCGCCGAACTTAGGTAACGATCCGCAATCCGGTTTTTTTCAGAATATCGGTCGAGAATAACACGTCGTGGGCGGCGCAGTGGCTGCCGAGCAAGCCGGCAATTTCACCGACCTTGGCCAAAACCTCGGCGCGAGAACCTCCATGCACCATCGCAAACAGGTTGTACGGCCATTCCGGCAGTTTGCGCGGACGATGGTAGCAATGGGTCACGAATTCGAGCGCGCCGACGCGCGCGCCGAACTCGTCGATGCGCGCGTCGGGCACGTCCCAGACGCTCATTCCGTTGGCCGTGTAGCCGATAGCGTAATGGTTGGGCACCGCGCCGATGCGGCGGATCGCGCCGCGTTCCAGCATCTTCGACAGGCGTGCCATCACTTCGTCGGCCGACACGCCGAGCTGCCCGGCGATCCGGTGGTAAGGCCGGGGAACCAGCGGCAGCCCGTTCTGCGTGGCGACGACAAGGCGCCGGTCGAGATCGTCGGACGGCACGTTCACCCGAGCACCTCCGGCCTCCGCACCTCCAGCCTCATCTCGACAAAATATTCCTTGACCTTGGGGAACGGGAAAACCGGCAACCCGCTCGCCGTCTCGATGGCGTCGACCGCTACGCCTATGCCGTCCGGAGTTTCGGTAGCCAGTACGAACCACATGTTGAAACCGCCGCCACGCGCACCCCGCGCGCTATTTTGTCCGTTATTACATCCACTCTCGCGCCGATAGTTGTGCGCGACCTCGGGGAAGGCGTTGACGGTCTCGACCACCCGCGCCCAATCCTCGTCCGGCACGCTCATCGCCGCCAGCACGAAAGAACCGCCCATGCGCTCGATCTGAAACATCGGGCCGAAACGGGTGAGCACCCGCGCATCCAGCATGCGCTGAAGACGGGCGATCAATGCTTCCTCGTCGATGCCCAGCGTTTTCGCGACTTCCGCGTAGGGGCGCTCGCAAATCGGAAAACCGCCCTGCAAACCGTCGACGATGGCGCGATCCAGCGCATCGAGAATCGGCGCTTCACGCCCTTCACGCATAGCGGGCGCCCCTCTGCTTGAAGCGGGTCAGCGAAAACAGCGTGTCGTGCGCGTAATGCGCCAGACCGAGGCGTTCGCGCAATTCCGCGATTTTCGCCTCCACGTCCTGGCGCTCCTGTCCGTGAATCATACAAAAGAGGTTGTACGGCCAATCGGGCCGGACGCGCGGCCGGCGGTAGCACAGCGTCACGGCGGGCTCGCCCGCCAGCATTTCGCCGACGCGACCGACCGCTTCGTCCGGCACATCCTGCACGAGCATCGCATTGGCCGTATAGCCGAGCTCATGATGGCGCACCACGACGCCGAAGCGCTTGATGACGCCCTCCTCGCACCAGCGGCGGATGCGTTCGAGCACCTCGCTCTCGTCGCAACCGACACGGCTGGCGAGCACGGAAAACGGGCGGATGAAGAGCGGCAACCCTTCTTGCAGCGCCATCACCAGGCGCCGTTCAAGCTCGCCCAGCGCGGTCGGCGGAACAAAGGTCGGCGCCGGCCGACAGGGCGGCTTCTTCCCGCCTTTGCCATCGAGCGCGAAGCCTAGGTCGATGTGATACTCCTGCAACAGCGGCAACTTCAAAACCGGATAAGCGGCGGCCTGCTCGATGGCGCCGAGCGCCGCCTGCAAACGCCCCTCGGAACCCGCCGTCACGACGAACCACAGGTTGTAGCGGTGCTCGCGCTCGTAGTTATGATTGACCTCGGGAAAGCGGTTGACCACTTCGGCGACGGCCGCCAGTTTTTCGGGGGGCGCGGCAATCGCCGCCAGCGTGCTGGCACCGATGCGCTTGGGCGCGAAAACGGCGCCGACGCGCGAAATTTTCCCCTCGCGCCGCAACTGTTCGAGCATGCGTAGCACCGCCCCTTCGGCAACGCCAAGCTTGACGGCCAACTCGGCAAACGGCGCCGTGCACAACGGGAAATTGCGCTGAAAATCGTTCAACAAGCGAAAATCGAGCGCGTGTTCCGAGGCGTTTTCCGACATGGCTAGAACCCTATCCGGTTGGCGCGGCCGGTAAAGAATATCCCGCTCGGCGCCTGTGCGGGAAACTCGCCGACCCTGGCGAAAGTCGCCGTGTCATAGATCAGCACCTTGTTGTCGTCGCGCGCCGAAAGCCAGGCATGCTCGCCGCGCGGCGTGAACTCCATGTGCAGAATGGCCTTGCCGGGATCGAAAGTCTTCACGATCCGGCCGGTCAGCGTGTCGATCACTTCGACCCAAGCGTTGTCGGGAAAAGCGTAATTCACCCAGATCTGCCGCCCGTCCGGGCGCGCCATGACAAACACCGGCTGCCCCTTGACCTTGATCCGCCCCACCTCGCGCCAGTTGTTGGCGTCCACAACGAGCACCTCGTGCCGGCCGATCGCCGGCAGATACGCGCGCCCCTGCGCCACCGACCAGCCGCGCAGATGCGGCATCTTGTACACCGGCAACTTCTCCTCGCCGCGCCCGTAGTTCTGCAAGATCTTGCGCGAACCCTGCTCCGGCGACCAGGTGTCGAGCAAGGCGACGCCGTCCTCGCCGAACAATCCCGCCAGATAATGCCGGCCGTCGGGCGTCACCAAGCCATCGTAAGGCTGCAATCCGGCCGGATAGCGCAAAGTTTTCGGCTGCTTTGGATCGGAAAAGTCGCTCACCCAGATCTCGCCGCCGTCGAACAGCGCGTAGGCAAAGCGCTGGCCCGGCAAATCGGCCAGACCGACGACCTTGGAAAACTTCCCCGGCGCGTATTCGGCCGGCACTTCGGAGAGCGGCTCCAGCGTCTCGGCGTCGAACGCCTTGATCCCGCCCGGCGCGTAGTTCTGCGCAACGACGATGCGCCCATCCTGCGAGATCGACCCGCCGATGGCGTTGCCCGACTGCATCACGCGCTTGACGAGCCGCGCTTCGAGCAGATCGACCTTGCTCAAGCCGCCGTCGCGGCCGAAGACGTAGGCGTAGCGCCCGTCGCGCGAATAGACGAGCGAAGCGTGCGACAGGTCGCCCAGCCCTTCGATGCGCGCGTAAGGCGCACGCCGCGTCGTATCCACCAGCGTCAAATGCCCGCTCGCGCGCTCGATGACGACACCCAGATCGCCGGTGCCGCGCAACTGCGGCGCAGAACAGGCCGAGAACAGCAAAACAGACAGCAAGGCGAAAAGTTTACGCATAGATGGCATCGGCAACGACTCGAAAAAACGGCACATTATGGAGCATGCACCGCCGGCCGCGCCAATACTTTGGCCTAGGTCAAAGTATTGGCGCGGCCGGCCGGACATCCGCGCGCACCGCTCCTGCGGTACGTCGACCGCGCCGACCGGAGAGCGGTTCGGAAACTTCGGCCGGATCGCCGATCCCCGATCCCCCTCGCAGCCCCCGTTCCGGGAAAGTGTTCGTCATTTGAACTGCCACAACTGTCACCCGTCGCCGATATTCACGAAAAGCATATTTTTGCTGTATGACTTACCGACAATTGATCTGGATCAAATGCGCTCAACACAAATCAAGTAGAAAATCATCATTCACTAATTTACGGAAGGTGGCGGCATGCTTGAGAAGACACCGATCTGGCAGCGTCTGGCGCTGCTGGTGTTTGTGGCGCTAACGGGTTTGTCGGGTCTCCTGTTACTGACGCTATTCGAGATGCATATCATCGATGGGAGGGCTCGGGCGCTGACCCAGCAAAGCGTGTCGCTCCGCATGTCGCAACGAATCATTGTCCGGGCGCTGGAAATTCGTTCGCACGCCATGCTGGCATTGCAACACAACCCCGAGGACGCGAGGATTTCTGGCCTGCACGATCACCCGGTGAGCGCACACTTCGACGCGGCGGAGCAAGCCCGGAAGGAGTTGCTCGAAGCCGTGTCGATCTTGCGGGACGCTTACGCCAACCTCGACGCAGAAGCGGCGGATGCGCTCGGGCAGGTTGAGGGATCCATCCGCCGCTATATCGACAATGGCATGACACCGATGTTTCAGCAACTCGGCGAACGGCGTTATGGCGAGGCGAACATCACCCTGCTCAAACAGACCAACCCGGCGTACAACGCGCTCAAACAAAGCGCCTCGGCACTGGCCGACCGCGTACAAGAAACCGTAGAGGCGGAAAACCGGAAAACCGCCGAGCAGATCGGTGAAATCACGGTAGTGGTAATCGCCTCCGGGTTGGCGCTCCTGATCGTTTGCGGCCTGGTCGGCTGGGCGGTGGCGCGCAGCATCACCGGGCAAATCGGCGGCGAGCCGCAGGCGGGCAGGGATTTGATGGGTGCGGCTGCGGCCGGCAACCTGAGCGTCAGCCTGGAAGCGCCGCCGGGCAGCATGCTCGAATCGCTGGCTTCGATGCTGGGGAATTTGCGCCAAATGATCCGGGACATTCGCGGCAGCGCCAGCGAGCTGAAAAGACACTCGGCCAACATCAAACAGTCGGTCAACGCCATTTCGGAAGCCGCCGAAACGCAAGCCGATGCGACTTCCAGCGTCGCTGCGGCGATCGAAGAACTGACGGTCAGCATCAACCATATCGCCGGTTCGGTTCATGAAGCCGAAGCGCAAGCCATGCGCTCCACCGAAAAAGCGCAGGAGGGCGAAATTCAGGTGCAGCACATGGCGCGCATCATGCGCGCCATCTCGGATCAACTGGCTCAGACCAGCGTCCAGATTGGCTCCCTGGATGCGCGTTCGCACCAAATTTCGAGTATCGCCGGAGTCATCAAGGATATCGCCAACCAAACCAACCTCCTGGCGCTCAATGCGGCGATCGAGGCGGCGCGTGCGGGAGAAACCGGGCGCGGCTTTGCCGTGGTGGCCGACGAAGTGCGCAAACTGGCCGAACGGACGACCAGCGCGACCGGCGACATCGAAAAAATGATCGGCGACATTCAGGTGGAAACCGGTCGCGCGGTAGCGATGATGGAATCGGCGTTACCCGAGGTAGCGCAAGGTGCGGAACGGGTGATCGAAGCACAATCGGCGCTGGATGGAATCCGCGAAAGCTCGAAGGCTATCGACGAACGGGTGCGCGATATCGCCGCAGCTACCCGTGAACAGGGCGGTGCCGCCAACGCGATTGCGCAACGTGTCGAACAAATCGCCCAAAGTGCCGAGGAAAGCAGCAGCGCCGTGCGCAACGTCGCCCGGACTATCGATGCGGTGGAAAAACAGGCGGCACAACTGGAAAGCGAAACGGCCCGATTTGCCGTATAGAGGGATGGGCGGAAGCTATGCGACCCGCAGATCAAAGGGTGACGGCCGATGCCGGGGAATGTCAAGAGATTGTCGCTGTCGCGGAAAAGCGAATCGCGCCATCCGATCAGAGAATCTTCCCGATCGCCGCTTCCATGTCCGTCTTGTTCATCGCACCGAGTTTGCTGGCGACGATCTTGCCACTCCTGTCGATCAGGATCGTGAACGGCAGCCCGGACTTGGGGTTGCCCGTGACCCGCATCAGCTCGACGCTTTTCTGGATGCCGCCGATCAGCAGCGTGTAACTCATATCGTAGGCTTTGGCGAACTCGCGCACATTGTCGCGGTTGGCCTCGTCTTCGACGGCGATGCCGATAATCGCCAAGCCCTTGGCCTTGTATTTCTCGTGCATTTCGGCGAGATCGGGGATCTCCTTGCGGCAAGGACCGCACCAGCGCGCCCAGAAATTGACGATCAGCGGCTTGCCCTTGAGCGAGGCGAGCGCCAGCGGCTTGTCGTCGATAGTGTTCATCGACAACGCGAAAAATGGCGCCGACGACGGCGCAGTTGCCCATATTTCCTGCGCGCCCGCCGACGCGCACAGCGATGCCAGCAGGCAGGCGGCAGCCAGCCTCACGGCAGATCGCTTCGACGGAAGGTCAAATAGCCCGCGAGCGCGCACAGCGACCCGATCAGCACCGGGTAGATCAGCGCATAGATCTGATACCCCGCCGCGCCGAACAGATCGAGGATGACGTAGGCCGACGGCCCGAGGACGATCAGTTGCGGGTCGAACATGGCCAGCGCCGCAGTGCGGAAAACCTGCAAGGGGTTGGCCAGCGCGACGCCAACGGCAACTTCGGGCGCGACATGCCCCTGGATCATCACGCCGAGCAGGATCAGGTCGAGGAAGAGCAGCATCGTCAACCAGACCATGAAAGCGGCGCCCTGCGCCACGTCGGTGCTGCGCGCCAGCGTCGAAATGAGCATGCCGATGCCGAGAAAACACCAAGCCATCGCGGCAAGCAACGCCGTATAGTAAAAGAACATCCCCCACGGCACTTCGATCCCCTGGATCAAAGACCAGACCACCGCGCCGAGCATGGCGACAAAAACCGGCAAAAAAATGGTGACGTAGCGGCCGACGATCTTGCCCCAAAACCAGGCGGAAAGCGAGACGGGCAGCGATAGCAGGTATTCGAAAACGCCGGCCTCGCGGTCGCCGGCAACCGAACGCACGGTGGTGATAAGCACGAATACCGGCAGGATCGCCATCGTCAATTGTATGTAGGTGACGAGCAGGCGCGAGAGGCCGATGAAGCCGAGAACGCGCGACTCGGTCAGGCCAAAGGCGAAAAGCAGGGCGACGATGCCGCCGAAAACCAGGCTATAGATCAGGAACCAGCGCGCGCGCAGCGATTCGACGATATCCAGCTTGGCGGTCAACAAAAGTGTGTTCATGCGAGAGCTCATTTGCCGCGCGAAAGAATGCGCTTTTTCATTTCCTGATAGGGGATCGTCCCCGCTTCCGGCTCCGACACGGCTGCGAAGTGGTAGCCCATCGGGCTCTTCTTGCCTTCCAGATAATGCGCGTTGCGGGCATCCAGCCAGCCACCCTTGCGATAGTCGGCAACCCAGTATTCGGTATTCGGTGTCTGCTCGCCGAACGGCTGTTGCATCAGCCAGAACATCGCGCAACCGATGTCGTCGAATTTTGTCACTTTGCGGTTCGGGTCGCGGATCTGCGCGGCAAAACGCTTGTCGCCGATCACCATGCTGCAGCGCGGGTCGACATCGCGATCCCACTTGATGTCGGCCGGGCCGGTCGACGGCTCCCGGTTACAGCCCGAAAGCGAAAACCCGAGCGCCGCCGCCGGCAGCGCGACGCAGAAATCGCGGCGTTTCATTGGAGCGTGACGGACGGGGCGACTTCGGCCAGCTCGATGCGCGTCAGCAGGCCGACATAGCGCGTCACCGTCCCCAGGAAGCGCAAGCGATCCGGGCCGGATACCAGGCCGTGCCACTCGACGCCATCGCGGCGGTCGGCAAACTGCCAGCCGGCCAGCGTCCTGGCAATCGCCGCATCCGGCCGCAACAGCGTCAGGTGGCACTGAAACATGGCCGAAAGCTTGGTCTCCTCGGCCACGCGGTCGTCGAGCACGACTTGGCCCATGTCCATTTCGATAACGCGGTTGACCAGCGAGGCGACTTCGTCGAGACGGTGGCTGGAAATAATCATCGTCGTATTCTCCAGCCGTTCGGCGAGCAGGTTGAAGAAGATGTGCCGCGCTTCCGGGTCGAGGTTGGCCGCCGGCTCGTCCATCACCAGCACCCGCGTATCGCGCCCCAGCGCGATGGCGATCAACAGCTTCTGCTTCATGCCGCCGGACAACCGGTTGAAAGGCCGCGCCAGGATCTCGTGGGTATCGAGCCCGAGACGGGTGGCGATGTCGTGGATGCGCTTCGGGTCGGAGCGACACACGGCGGCGGCGAAATTGACCAGCTGGCCGACCGGCATCTTCAGCGGCGGCGGCAGTTGCGGGACAAATCCGACCTTGCCGAGGACGCTGGTACGCTCGGCACGCGGGCTGTGTCCGCCTATCGTCACATCGCCGTCATGGGTATATTCGCCGAGCAGGCAGCGGATCAGCGTCGTTTTCCCGGCACCGTTCGAGCCGATCAGCGCGATGCGTTCGCCAAGCTCGACCTCCATGCTGACATGATCGAGCACCCGGTGGCGCTTGAACAACTTGCTTACGTTTTGAAGTCGGATCATTCGCGGTTCTGCTTGGCTACATTAACTTGCTCAAACCCTTGATGTCATAAACCAGGGCGCCGCTCGGGCAAACGTCGATGCACAATCCGCAGCGCGTGCAGTCCGGCCCTATCGGCACATGCTTGTCGGCGGCTCGCCCCTTGATGACCACGTCGAGAACGTGCGGCACGAGGCAGACCTTTCTGCAGTCGCCCTCGTGGAAGCAGTTTTCCAGACGATATTGGATGCGCAACGGCGAAACGGCGCCCACCATACCATAGGTCAAGCCGATGGGACAGACGTAGCGGCACCAGGCGCGGCGCGAATACACCACTTCAAACACGAGCAAGAGGAACACCCAGCCCAGCGCCAGCGACGGGCCGTAGATCAGGGCGCGCGACAGAATACCGGTCGGCGAAACCGTTTCAAAGACGGTGTAGCCGCTGACCAGCGCCAATATCGAAAACAGCAGCCAGAAAACGGTACGCGCACCGCGATGGAACTCGTGGTCGCTCACCAGCTTCTTCTCCGCCAGCTTGAGGTGCAACCACTCGAACCATTCGGCGACCAAGTGATAAGGGCAGACCCACGAACAAAACGAACGCCCGCCCAGCGCCGCCCACAGCACGAAAACAGTCGCCGTACCGATGAACAGGTTCACGATGATGTGTTTGTGTGCGAGCATCACCTGCAAGGCCGAATTCAGGTCGATCAGGTGAAACCCGACAAAACGCGACGCCGTCAGCGAACCTTCCAGAAGCTGGATGTCGAGCCAAAACGAAAAGGTAAACAGGAGGTTGCTCAAGAGCAGCACGACCCAGCGCCGGTTGCGCCATTTATGCGTGACCAGCCGATGGTCGCGCGCGTGCTGCTTCATGGCCTCGAAATCGGCCTTGCTCATGCGCTTTAGATCGTGGATCTCGCGCGCTTCCGGGGTAAATACCGCCGGCTTCTGCGGGTCGCCGCCCACCATTACCTTGATCCGCTCAAAGGCGCTCATGCCGCCTCCCACGCCTTGCGTTCGTCGATGACAATCGCCGCCGGGTCGGCCGGGCAAATCATTTCGCAGACGCCGCAACCGACGCACTGTTCGAGCACGGCCGGCCGATAGCGTTTCAGCCCGTCGGCGCCGACCGTTTCTTCCATTTTGATCGCATCCTTGATCGGGCATTCGCTGACGCACAGATCGCAGATGTCCCGCTCGTAGGGATGATCGCGCACCGCGATAGGCTTCCAGCGGTCGACATCCATATAGCGCATGCGGCCCTTGAAATCGCTGCCGCGCGCCGGCCCCTTGAAGGCCTTGCCCTGCACCGCCAGGCATGCGTCCGGGCGCGACAGGCGCGCCACGCCGATGCGCTCCTTCAAATTCAGCGTCGGCTCGGCATCTTTTTCCTTGGCCTTGAGCACCGGGGCGTGCGCGAGCTTCATGCCGGCGCGGGTCTTGACGAATTCTGGCTTCTTGTAGGTCAGCGAGCCGGTCGGACAAGCCAGAATGCACTGCACGGCGTCGCAGGAAAAATCGCAGGCCTGCATGCGCGCATCGATGTACGGCACGCCGATGCCAAAACCGTGGTCGATATCGTCGAGCCGGATGGCGGCGACCGGACAAACCTGCACACACTGGCCGCACTTGATGCACGAAGAAAGAAAATCGTGTTCTTCGAGCGCCCCCGGCGGACGCAGGCGGGATTTGCGGGCATCCGCGACCGGAACATAGCCGAGCATCGCCAGCCCGACGACACCGCCGGCAAGGGCGACCGAGCGGATGAATTTGCGCCGCGCCGCTTCCTTGCGCACCGGCGCGACCGGCCGTTTTCCGCCCTTTTTCGCGGCAGCCGGCGCCACGTCGCCGTCCGGCTGAACAGCGGCGGAGATTTGGTCTTGATCTTTCAACTGGCCACCTTTTGCGGTTTGTTGAAAATGGGATTTTCGTCGCGCAACATCAGCGTCGGCGTCGAAAACGGCGCCAAGCGTTCGAGAAAGTCGAGCATTTCCATCATCGGCGCATTGCGGAAAAAACGGGCATACGGGACGTCGATCCAGATCTGGTCGGCAAATGCATAAATCTCGTGCGGCGTATCGCCGACGTTGTCGCGATTGCGGTCGAAGCCCTGATAGTCGTCCCAGTAATTGCCCTTCCAGATATTCTGGCGCGCGCTGGCGCTGTTGGCGACAACCACTTGGCTAAGATTGCCTTCAAAGGCGTTCTTTTCGACGATGGTGCCTTCTTTGTCGGACAGAAAACTGACACCGATGCCGTTATAAGCGATGCGGTTGTTGCGGATGGTGATCGTGCTGTCCGGCTCGAAAGGCGACATATCGAGGCCGATCCCCACCGCGCAGTAGATGATTTCGTTGCCTTCGACGACCACATCCGATGCTTCCTTGAAGCCCACCGCCATTCCGGCCGGGCCGTTGGCGTGCGAAAAGACGTTGTTGCGGATGGCGCCGCCGCCGGAATACATGATGTAAACGCCGACCGCGTTGTCGTAAAAACGGTTGCCCTCCACCAGATTGTTCGCCGCGAACATGAAATGGATCGAGTAGCGGCTGCGCCGGCCGACATTGTTCAGGTAATGGTTGTCGTTCGAATACCAGGCCACCATATCGCGCGAATCCTCGATGGTGTTGGCCTCGATCAGGTTCTTGTTGCTGTACCAGAGGCGCAAACCGTCGCCACGGGTTCCCAGATCGAACGGCTTGGAGCGGATGTTATTGCGGCGAACGACGTTCTCGTTCGCTTTCTTGAGGTCGATGCCGAACAGGCAATCGTCGATGCGCAAGTCTTCGATCCGGTTGCGGTCGCCGCGCACGTTGAGGCAGGCATCGTCCGAATCGTGCGATGCGCCAGAACCGGAAAGATGCAGACCGCGCAGGACGACATCGCTGGCTTCGACGGTAAACACGGTGCCGGTTCCGCCACCGTCGACGGTGACCTGGCCGGCGCCCTCGATGGTCATCGGCTTGTTGACCACGGCCGGGCCAGAATAGCGGCCGGGCTTGAGCTTGAGCACCGATCCGGCCGGCGCCGCGTTGATGAGGTCTTGCAGAAACGGTACGCCGGCAACGCGCGGCACGCTTGGAATCGGCGTTTTCTCATCGGCGCTGCCCCAGCCTGCCGACGCCGGCGCACCCATGCCTTCCAGCTTCCTGCCGACCGCGGGTTCGGGCGCAGCCTTGGCCTGGCGACCCAGGCTATGCTCCAGAGCGGTGAGCGCATCCTCTGCCCCGCCCAACGCCGGCAGCATGGCGAGCGGCAAACCCACCGCCAGCCCGGTGGCCACCACCCGCCATATCGGACGGAACATGGTCTTAC
>JACQYA010000112.1:0-11626 GCA_016208425.1 Betaproteobacteria bacterium | reverse complement strand
TACTCCGCCGAACCTTCGCGCATCTGCTTGCGCCGGATGAGCAGCGCGAGCAGCAGGCAGACCATCACCACCAGCAACAAGGCGTAACCCCAGTAGGGGTAGGAATAGGTGCTGAACTGGGCGACCTTGCCCTCGCCGAAGACGGTCGGCATGAAGGGCTTCACGGTGAAAGCGCCCCACGGGTGCATGTTATGGCCGAAGAACCACAACCATCCGGCATAGGTGATGACGAAGAAAACCGGCAGCAGGGCAGGAACCAGCGCGAGCAGCAACGAGAACTGGCGAATCCTGGCCACGCCGGCAACGACGATCAGCATGACGGCGACCAAGCCGGCAATCGCGATGTGGCTGATGTTTCGCACGTTATCGCCCCAAACCTTGATCTTGTCCGGTTCCTTGAAGAAGGTTCCGGCTTCCTGGACGTAGTGCGCGACATGGGCGTTGAGCGCGCCCAGCACATACTGGTCGACCAGCATCCAGGCCGCGACCGCAGCGAAGCCGGCGGATAGAACAACCAGGCGAGTTTTGCGTTTCGGCAGCATGAAGGCGGCGATCATCACCGCGAAAAAGCCGAAAAAGAACTTGGCCAGCGGCTTCTCGACCGGCGCGCCGGTAGCGATCGGAAACATCCCGACGTAGTGGTTGATGGTATTCATCTCGTGCACGCAATCGAGACCTTCCGCGCCCTTGTCCACATCTTTCTTGGCGTCGGTAATCGGGTTGTAGCGCTCGTCCTCGGCGCCCAGATCCTTCTGGATGATCTCGCCGGCCATCCGCGTCCCCTTGCCCGCCGCCGAGCAACCGTTATAGACGCCGTCGAAGTGGAAATGGATACGGATACCGTCGGGAAAAGCGTCCGGCGGGTAATTCGGGGCGGTCAGCGAGACCCACCAGATGGGGGCAAAATAGGCGGCGATCATCACCACCAAAGCCACGGACGAAAGCGCCGTGACGATCAAGTTCTGTTTGCTGGCTTGCGCGGACATCTTTATCGATCCTTTAGACCAGAGCGCCACAAGCGACCCGATATTCCTCTAACGCACACGGCCGCTGTAGCTTACAGCATATTATTCAATACTTAATTACCGAAAAAACACAACCCGCCATCCTGCGATGGCGGGCGCGCACCCACGGTTGCACCGATTTACTTCTTCTTGGCCGGCGCCTTGGCCTTGCACATCGAACCCGGCATCACCAGGCTGGACTGGTAGGCCGAAATCGCAACCAGTTGGTCGTTATTGTACTTCTTGATGATCTTGACCATATCCGGATTGGCGTTGCGGCGGTGCCCATCGCGGATCTCGGTCATCTGGCGCAGCAGATACTTGTAGTGCTGACCGGCGATCACCGGATAGAACTTGTCTTTCACACCTTCGCCATTGGCGCCGTGACATTCCTTGCACTCTTTCTCGTAAAGTTCCTTGCCGGCGGCGACCTGCTTGTCCGCATCCTTGCCTTCGTACTTGCCGTGTTCGGCGGGAATGCACAGACCTTCGATGTAGACGGAGACGTCGGCCAGTTCCTGCGGATCGGTCAGCGTGGCTGCGAACGGATACATCGTCGGGTTGTCGCGCAAACCGGCGCGGATATCGGCCATCTGTTTGATCAGCACCGTGGTGTGCTGGCCGGCCAACTGCGGGAAAGTTCCGTCGGGACGACCGGCGCCCGATGGCAGGTGACATGCGCCGCACACTTCATAGGCTTCCAGACCGCGCTTCTTGTCGCCTTTGAGCTTCAACGCCTCGATCTTCTCGCCCTCCTGCGCGTTCCACTTGTAATCCTTGCCTTCGATACCCTGTTGTTTCGGCGCCGGCGGCCCGGCGTGCGCGGCACCCACAGCGATCATCGCCAGAGAAACCGCCAGAATCAGCTTCTTCATTACCAACCCTTTCATCAATAAACTCAACTTTTCCAGTCTACCAACAAAGCGATAGCCCGGCGTAGATGGACATCAAGCATGCACCCACACGCCCTTCTCGTCCGGTGCCACCGAATTTACGGCTTCAGCTTGGACACATACTCGGCCAGTGTCTTGATCTCGGCATCGTTGACGAGATGCATGACGCCCTTCATCGCCGCCGAATTGCCGTTGGCGCGCGCACCGCTCTTGATATCCTGCATCTGCTTCTCGATGTACTTTGCGTTCTGGCCGGCGATTTTCGGATAGTCGGGCATCAGCGGCTTGTTGCCGGCGGGGCCGTGGCAGGCGTTGCAGGTTCTGTCCGCGTACAGCTTCGCCCCGTCGTTGGCCATCGCCTGACCGGCGACCAAGAGCGTCGCCGCCGCAAGAACCGTCATTTTAATCATGGGTCGTTCCTTTCGTATTAAAGATGAAGCAGATTAGTCTAGCCGACAATACCCTGACATTGAGTTATATCAAGATAATCCGACAGGTTCGAGGGCATTTGCTTCGCCGCATTGGCGCGGCGACAGGTTTGCCGGCATGCCGGCGACTCACGAATCCCGGCACCTGCCCCGTCACGCCGGGCTGGCCGTCGAGTTGGTTTCAAAGGCGATCCGCAGGCGTTCGACATCCCTGATATGAACCGCACGCTTGTCGATACCGATCATTCCGCAGGACGACAACTCGTGGAGAAGCCGCGAAAAATGCTCGTGCGTCAAATTCAGCCGGGATGCGATATCGCCCTTGCTCGGCAACAGGTTGACGATCATGCGCTGCCCCGCACGTTCGCCGGTGTGCCGCCTGGCAACCCCCGCCCTTTGCTCCCCATACCCTTGCCGGCGCCCTTCGAGCTCGTCCACCTCGCCCAGCAAGTGCTGGATGACACGTTGCCGCCCGGAATGAAGGGAGTAAGCTTCGATGTCCGCGTTGCGTTCGAGAAATTTCCGTGCCAAGCTGTCGATGACTCTCCGCGCCATGTCCGGATTATTGTCGAGCTCGTCGAGAATGGCCGCTTTGGAAACATGCAGCAGCAAACAATCGGTCAACGGTTCGGCGTTGAACCGATACGCGCCTCCCCCCACCATCGTTGCTTCGCAAAATGCCGCCCCTGAAGCAAGAATGTCCAGAATCTTCTCTCCGCCTTGCTGCGACAGGAAAAACAGCTTGACGCGACCATAGACAACGATATGCAGCCCATCGCAGTTGTCGTTCTTGCGAAAGATAATATCGCCACGAACCAGCGTGCGCTGACAGCTTGCTTCCGCCAAACGCGACAGACCATCGGCCGAAACGCCCAGAAACAGGGGAATACCGGCGAGTAACGTCTTTACATCGACCAATTGTGGCGCACCGGACATCGCGAACTCCCGGAAATCTGCAGTAAATCGAACGTATGAGGTGATACGACAGCGCTGGCAAGACCACGCCCACGCGCCACCGAGCCGAGGCAGTGTAGGGGCGTGGGCAGAAACGCGTAAGGTAACGAATGCTGATTCTCGGGTCGGAAAGCGCGAGGCCGCCGGTAGGAATATTCCTACGGTGAGCGGATCGCGGCGTTGCCGGAAACTTGCAGCAAGCGGCCAGGATTTCAGGCAGGCGGGGCGCCCCCCTCTTCGACCAGACCATAACGCATCGCGTAGTGAATCAGCTCGCCGGTATTGGCCAGGTTCATTTTTTCGAGGATACGGGTCTTGTGCGTGCTGGCGGTCTTCACGCTAAGGTTCAGACGGCGGCCGATGTCCGTGACCCCGAGCCCCCGCGCAACGAGCAGGAAAACCTGATATTCGCGGTCGGTCAAGCGGCTATGGGGCGCGCTGTCGCCGGCGCCGGTCAGCATCTCGACCGCGAGCTTTTCGGCCACCGCCTGGTTGATGAACAGCCCGCCGCCGGCAACTTTTCGGATCGCTTGTGCCAGCAGGGTTTCCGCGTTGTCTTTGCACAGATAGCCGGAAGCGCCCGCTTTCAGCGTCCGCACGGCATAAAGGTCTTCTTTGTGCATGCTGAGAACCAGGATGGGCAACCGGGGGAATTCGCCCTTGATCTGTTTGATGAGTTCGATCCCGCTCTTCCCCGGCATGGAAAGATCGAGAACCATAGCATCCCAACTGCCGGCGCGCACTTGCGCCAAGGCCTCGAAACCGTCGCTCGCTTCGCCCGTGACGACGATATCGCTGCTTTCCTGGAGGATGTGTTTGAGGCCGGCACGCAAAATATCGTGATCGTCGGCAATCAACACCCGGATCATCGTTTTTGTCATCGCCCCCCTCCCTGTTTCTGGAAACCGACTGCAATGCGCGTACCGCGACCGGCCTGGCTATCGATCGCCATGCTTCCGTCCAACATCTGCACGCGCTCCCGCATACCCATCAGCCCGAAAGTTCTTTTGCCCGCTGTGTTCTGAAAACCGCAGCCATTGTCCTCGATCCTGACCTGAATCCCGGTTTCCCCATCTTCGACTTCGATGCTCACGCGACTCGCCGCCGCGTGTCGGAGCACGTTGGTCAGCGCTTCCTGCACGACCCGAAAAATCGCCGTCGCGAGAAGGTCGTCAATCTCGAACTCTTCCCGGTTCATCGACAGAGAACACGCGATACCGCTACGCTCGGCAAACCGGGCGACATGGTGCTCGAGCGCGGCGGCGAGACCCAGCACATCGAGCATCCCCGGGCGCAGGTCTTCCGAAATCCGCCGCAATGCCTCGATTGTCCGTTCGACCAGTGAATGGGCGCCATCGGCGCGCGCTACAGTGACGCCATCCAGGCTGTCGCATCGCCCGCGCAGCCAGGCGAGATCGATGCGCAACGCGGTCAGCGCCTGCCCGAGTTCGTCATGCAGCTCGCGGGCGATCCGCGAGCGCTCCTGTTCGACCGCCGTCTGCAAGAAAGCGGTCAGTTCTTGGAGTTGCGTCCGCGATTCGCGGAGACTGGCCTGCGCTTCGAGCAACTGCGCCGTGCGCTCCTTGACCCTATCCTCGAGACCGGTCTGCAGGTGGCGAAGTTCGACATGCGTGCGAACGCGGGCCAATACCTCTTCCGGCTGGAACGGCTTGGCGATGTAGTCGACGGCGCCGAGCCGGAACCCTTTCAGCTTGTCGTCGGCCTCCCGCAGCGCCGACAAGAAAATGACGGGCACCTCGCTGGTGCGGTTGTCCGCCTTCAAACGCCGGCAAACCTCGTAGCCATCGATTCCCGGCATGCGCACATCGAGAAGAATCAGGTCGGGAGGCCGCGCCTGCGCCGAACGCAATGCCATTCGCCCGTCCTGCGCGGGACGCACCGTATAACCCGCCTGACCCAACAGCTCGGAAAGCAGTTCGAGGGAAGAAAGCGTGTCTTCGACGACCAGTATCTCCGCGAAGAGCGGTAACCGCGGCCTGCTCAAGGCTCTTCCTCCCCGTCCATAATGCCCAGAAGCTCCCATAGCGCCTGGTACTGGCGAGTGTCCGAAAACTCGGCGAGACGCGACGCGAGTTCGCGGTTTTCGTCTGCCACCGCCAACAGCGCTCCGGCGATCCGCTGGCGATCCAGGGAAACAGCCGCCTCGGCCAAGAGGGTTCGCGTCTCCGGCGCCAAGCCCAGCAGCCCGGCAGCGACGATCCCGCGCCCGGGAACAACCTGGGATTGCCCCGCTCCCGTTTCCGTACCAAGAGCGAAGCGTATGGAAAGGTGTTTTTCCAGCATCGCGTACAGCGCGCTTTCTTCGTACGGTTTGCTCAAAAAATCGTCGGCGCCTGCAGCCAATGCAGCGTGGCGGCTCTCTTCGAGGGCATTGGCCGTGAGCATCGCGATGCGCGGTTGCCGAATATCCTTCCGTGCGCGTATCCGTTCTATCGCGTCCAGCCCGTTGCCGTCGGGCAAGAACCAGTCCATTAGTACGAGATCGGCCAAACCGGAACCACCGCACTCGACCGCGTGTTCCGCCTCTGCCGCAGTGGATGCCTCGATTATGCCGAACCCCAGAGGTTCCAGCAAAGACCGAACCAGCAAGCGCGCCTCCGGCAGATCGTCGACGACCAGAATGCGTTTGCCGTGCGCCGCCGGTTCCACGCCCGTCACCAGCCTGCGCGCCAGCTTCGCTTGCGGGAGCCTGGGCGCGGGGACGGTAACGGAAAAGCTGAAGACGGCGCCCTTCCCGACCTCCGACTCGACGACCAGCTCGCCACCCAGCATCCTCACATACTGCTGGCTGATCGTCAGGCCGAGACCGGTGCCTTCCCGGGGCGAACCACCGGCCTGCTCGAAAGGCTGGAATATGCGGGCAAGATCCTCGACGGGAATTCCGATGCCGGTATCTGCCACGCCGAAGGTCAGACGAACCATGCCGCCACCGGCATCGACACCGTTCGCCTTCAGCGATACACCTTGCGCGGGTATAGGGTACACAAGGCGTACCGGGCTGACGGCAGTGAACTTGACGGCGTTGGAAAGCAGGTTAATCAGCACCTGCCGCAACATCACCGGATCGAGAACGACCGCTTCCGGCAGCCCTTCCGCCTCCAGTGCCAGCGAAATGCCGGCCTGTTCGGCGCGTTGCCGCATCATATCCACCACCTGTTCGAGCAGCTCGGCCAGATCAACCTCTTGGGCGTTCATCTCCATCTTGCCGGATTCGATCTTCGACAGCTCCAGAATGTCGTTGATCAAGGTCAGCAGATGATTGCCCGAACGGTTGATGATTTCGGCATTGCGCCGCTGCTTGGGCGCCAAATCACGATCCTTGTCCATCAGCAGGGAGAAGCCGATGACGGCGTTGAGCGGCGTGCGCAGCTCGTGGCTCATATTGGCCAGGAAGGTCGTTTTTGAGCGGTTTGCCGCCTCGGCTTCGTCGCGGGCGACGGTCAGCTCCCCGGTGCGCTGGCGGACCAGTTCCTCAAGATGCTCCCGGTACTCCTGCAACTCCCTCTCGTTTCGTTTGCGTTCGGTGATATCGGAAAGAATCGAGATATATCGCCGTATCCGCCCATCCGCGCCTCTGAGCGCCTGGATGGATATTTCCTCCGGGAATATCTCGCCCGATTTCCGTTTGTTCCAAAGCTCGCCCCGCCAGTGACCGCTGCTCGTCAGCTGCTGCCAGAGTTGCCGATAAAATGCTTCGTCGTGAGCTCCAGACTTGAGGAAGCGGGGATTCCGGTCGATGACTTCGTCCCGCCCGTAGCCTGAAATGCGACAAAAAGCATCGTTGACCCAAAGAATGCTCCCCTTGGCGTCCGTAATGATCGCCCCCTCGGCCATCGCCGCAAACGCGGTTTCGTTTTCCCGTCGCTCTTCTTCGCGGCGACGCTTCTCGATGTTTCGGCGGCGCGTCAGGAAAGCGAAGGCATAAATACCGGTCAGGCCGAGCAACCATATCCCGAAGTGCCAATACTGGATCGCCAGCCAGGTCGGCTCTTGAGCAGTCCGGTAGGCGTTCAGATTGATCGATACGCTAGCGCCGCCACGCAATCCGCCGACCGGCACCAAAGTATCGCGATGGCACTCCAGGCACTCCTTCTCCATGCGCATGGGGATCATCACGCGCATCAAGCCATGTCCGCCCTTCCTGGGCAACGCTTCGGCGACCATATCGCCCCCCTTGTTCAACGCTTCCAGAGCCGTGGCCTCCCAATCGTCCGGGGCGTTGTCGAGGTTGCGCAACTGCTTCGATGTCAGGCGCTCCCGGATTCCGGATTCCTCCTTGCCGTTGGCCCGGTTGCTCGCTCCCTGAATCGCCAGAAGAAGATGAATGGGCGTCACCGAAACCAGACGCAAGATCTCACCGTTGCTCCGCGTAAGGGTCACCCGCTCCTCTTCCTCGAGCGAGTTGGTTGAAGGCACATGCTCCTCGCGGATAAAGACCCCGCCGACACCGGATGCCCACTGGCGGATGGTCATATCCTTTTTGAGGTTAGCGATAGCGTCGATGCGCGCCAAAGCGCTTGCCGTACGGTTCAACTGCTCGCGCTGGGTAATGAGCGAAATGAAAACCAGAACAGTCCATACGGCAACCAGTAAATAGGTTGCCTTATTGCCCGGCAAACGGCTGGATGGTGTGGATCTTGTTTGCATTGCCCGTCTTTGATGCCGGCACTCCGTTGGATTGCCAGCCTTGTCTTGCCCGGATGTTAACGGATGATGGAAACAAGAAGGGGGGCAGATCGCTCTGCCCCCCTCCCTTAACTGCATCGAGTTACTTCAAACTTGCTACTTGGCAACCTTCTTGGCACCGTTCTGCTCAAGGTAGGTCTTGGCGCGCAAACCGAGGTCGGCGGTCTTGACCTGGTATTGCCAGATCTGCTCGGCCCAGAGGTTGGCGTTCTCCCAATCTTTCTTGGCGGCAAACCCTTCATGCTTCTCCTTCAGGCCCTTGGTCTTGCCGAGCTGGTCGAAGGCGTCTTCCACCATCGCCACAACATCCGGGAAGTCCTTGTAGTTGACGCTGGTGATGTAGGCCACGACGGAGTCGATGATCGCCTGCGTATCCGCCACCTTCTTCACCGTCGCCTTGTAGTCGGCTTCCGTGTAGCTGCCGGCGGCCAGCGTCGTCTTGGTCGGCTTCCAGCCCTTCGGCTTGACCAGCAGGTAACCCTGCATTTCGAGGTGCAGCGCGGAGCAGAACTCCGTGCAGTAGTACGGGTAGACGCCTTCCTTGTCAGCCTTGAACTTGACCGTAACGGTCTTGCCCGGCTCGATGGAAGCATGCACGTTGTAGGTCGACACCGTAAAGCCGTGGGTCTCGTCCTGCGCGCGTTCCAAGTTGGTCAGGTGGATCGTCACTTCGTCGCCGACATCGACCTCGATGGTTTCCGGCGTGATGTGCGAACGGATCAGCGTACCCTTGACTTCGACCTTGTTGCCCTTCTTGGTCGTGACCTCTTCGCCGGCGCGGACGGCGCCCGGATGCGGCTTGTCCGTACGGGAATCGGTACCGACCTTGTAACGGACGCCCGGCTTCAGCTTGGTCGCCTCGATGGCGACGGCGTAGTGCGGCTCGCCCAGCGGCAGCGGCATATCGTAGAGAAGCTGCATCTTGTCGTTGCTGATGTCGATCAGCTGGTGGTTCTGCGGATGCAGGGGACCAACCGGCACGAAACGATCAATCGCCAGCTTGTTCAACGCGACCAGATAACGACCCTTCGGATCGACCGAATCGCCTTCCATCGACATCAGGTGACCGATGTTGTAATGGACGGAGAGCTTGTCGACGACCTTGCCTTCGCAGTAGTTCCACTTGGCGACTTGCGAATCGACGTACAGCGAGGTGTAAGCCAGGCAGGGCTTCGAGTCATACTGCGTGTGCAGCGGGCCGAGGCCGAGCTGAACCTGCTTGTCCAGCGCGTCCTTCATGCCGATCACCGGGATGCCGTAGGGATCGTGCGACTCGAACTTGCCGGCCTTGATAGCGGCTTGAATCTTCTCGAACGAATACACGGAAACGTGGGTGTCGAGCTTGCCGGCGACGATCATGAACTTGCCGTCCGGGGTCACGTCGACGCCGTGCGGCGACTTGGGTTCGGGAACCAGGAAAAGTATACCTTCCTTGATCGCGGTTTCCATCATCAGCACGTCGTGACCGTTGATCTTCTTGGCCTTGCCGGCAGCCACCAGCTCGGCGGCCTTCTTCCAGTTGATTACGTGCAGATAGTCGGTGTCCTTGGCGGAGCAGCCGGCTTCATACGGGGGACGGCCTTTTTCGATACCGCCGACGTAGCGCTCGGAACAGAAGGAGTTGGTGAACGACCAGCCGTCGGACGGGCCTTTGCCGGCGTCGGAAAGGTCTTGCGAGTAAGGCGGCAGTTCGACCGAGAACGACTTCTTCGCATCGATACGGCCTTCTTTGCGGTCAAACTTCCAGTAAGTCATGCCGCCGCGATATTTCTCGTTGAACTCTTCGAGCGGGTAGAACTTCTTGTTCTCGAGCGGTGCGGCGTACTGTGCGGCTTCGAAAATGTAGTCCGTGTTCGGCGTGACGAAGGCGCCGCCGTGCTCGGACTTGAAAATCGGGTTGACGACGATCTGCTTGGTTTCAAAGTCGCGCAGGTCGATCACGGCGAGGCGCGGGTTGGCCTTGTCGTTGATAAACAGGTACTGGCCGTCGTACTTGCCGTCGGTTTCGGAGATGGCCGGGTGGTGCGTGTCGCCCCAGTTGATTTCCTTGCCGTCGATATTGCCCTGCCTCAAGACCGCCTTCGAGTTCTCGTCGAAACCGTAGCCCTGCCAAGGTTCGGGCGTGAATACGGCCAAATACTTGAGAATGCGCATCGACGGAATGCCGTAAACAATAACCTGGCCGGACTGTCCGCCCGAGCTGAAGACGACGAATTCGTCGCGCTTGCCGGTCGGAACATAGGTCTTGGCCGCCGCGAGCAGATCCTGCTGCGAGATATTCCGGCGTTTCATCACGTCCTGCAACGACTCGGCCGAATACGCAGCGCCAGCCGCCGCGAAGCCGATCCCGGCTGCGAGCAGCAGGGTGACGCTTTGCTTGATACGGGCTTTCATATTGACTTCCCCTTAACAAAAAATTTGTTTGTGCCCACCTCGGTATTACCCTGCGACCTTTCGCCACTGCGGCAATATGTCGCATATCATCACTGTATCATCCCGCGCCGACTTTGATTCGCATCAATTTCTGCAGGAGAGTTTGTTCCGAGAATGCGGCCATACCGCGTTCTTCCTCGTACCCGCAGTTCTGCCAGCGCCTTTCTCGGGCAATAATGTACGCCCATGTACGCCCGCCGACCACTCACCCACTGCCTACGCCCGCCCATGTCCAAAAAGCTGCTGCTCGACATTGCCATACTGCTCACACTGGTCATCCTGGGCGTGGTCGGTTACAAGCTGGCGCCGCTGTTCAACCCCAAAACTGATGTCATGCTTCCGCTTTCGGGCTGCAATCTCAGCCAGCAGGTTTGCGCGGCGACGCTACCCGATGGCGGACAACTGGAGTTTGCGATCGAACCTCGCCCGATACCCCCGCTCAAGCCGCTCAAGCTGCAAGTGACCATCCAAGGTTCGGAACCACGCAAGATCGAGGTCGATTTCGCCGGAACAGACATGAAAATGGGGTATAACCGCCCCGCTCTGGAGAGCGTGGCCGGACAACGCGGGCGCTTCGGCGGTCAGGCGGTGCTGCCGGTGTGCATCACCGGGACGATGGACTACGACGCCACGGTATTGGTCGAAACCGGCGAGGCGCTGGTCGCCGTTCCATTCCGTTTTTCGGTTACCGGCGAATAGTCGCCCAATCGTCGCCCGCCACAATTCTCGAAAGCCCGCCATGAGAACCCGTATCCTGCTCGTCGTCGCCATCGCCGCTTTGAGCGTCCTGCTTCTCTGGTTGGCCGCTTTCTGGGAACCGGTCGCGTCCCGGCCGGTCGCCAGAGTGCGGCCGCACGGCCAGTTGCAACTGGCCGAAACGCCCCGGGGCGGCGACTTCACGTTGCAGGGTGCGCAAGGGGCTGTGGCGCTGCAAAGCTATCGCGGCAAGGTCGTGTTGATGTACTTTGGCTACACCTTCTGCCCGGACGTGTGTCCGACCTCCCTATCGTTGATGGCACAAGCGATTTCCGGGCTGGAAGCGGGCGAGCGCGAACGGGTACAAGGCATTTTTATCTCCGTCGACCCGGGACGCGATACGCCGGCGCGCCTCAAGGAATACGCGCCTTTCTTTCACCCGTCCATCGTCGGCATCAGCGGATCGGCCGAGCAGCTTGCCGCCGTCGCCCGGCAGTACGGCGCCAGCTAC
>JACQYA010000111.1 GCA_016208425.1 Betaproteobacteria bacterium | reverse complement strand
GGTCGGCCACACGACGCACGCGCAGGAGCTGAACCTGTTCACCACCGCGCCGGTGTTCGCGATGCGGAAGCTGTTCGCCAAGACCGGCTGGACGGCCGAAAACGTGGATCTTTACGAGATCAACGAGGCGTTTGCCGTCGTGACGATGGCCGCGATGCGCGACCTCGATCTGCCGCACGACAAGGTCAACGTGCACGGCGGCGCCTGCGCGCTGGGCCACCCGATAGGCGCATCCGGCGCGCGTATCCTGGTCACGCTGCTCGGCGCATTGAAAAAAGCCGGCCAGCGGCGCGGCGTCGCCTCGCTGTGCATCGGCGGCGGCGAAGCGGTCGCCGTCGGCGTCGAGATGCTGTAAGGCATCCCTTGGCCGGCACCTACCTCAGGTTGCTCCTGACCATGCTGATCTGGGGCGGCACCTGGGTGGCGGGGCGCTATGCCGTGCTGGGCGCGCCGCCGCTGGGTGTCGCCGTCTGGCGCTTCCTGATCGCCGGAGGCGCGCTGCTCGCCTTGGTCGCGGCGCGTCACGGCGGCCTGCCGCGCCCGACGCGGCGCGAGTGGCGGCTGATCGTCGGCCTGGGGGCGACCGGCATTTTCCTCTACAACCTTTGTTTCCTCTACGGGCTGCAACGGCTGGCCGCCGGGCACGCCGCGCTGGTCGTCGCGCTCAACCCGGTGATGGTTACTTTGGCCGCCGCGCTCTGGCTCGGCGAGCGCCTGACGCCGAGCAAGGTCGCCGGCAGCGCCATCGCCCTCACCGGTTGCCTGACGGTGATCGGCCACGGCTCGCCGCTGGCGCCGCTCGGCGGCGACATCGGCGCGGGCGAACTGCTGATCGTCGGCTGCGCGCTGTTCTGGGCGATGTACACGCTGATCGGCCGGCACGCCACGCGCACGCTGCCGGCGCTGGTGGTCACCGCCTACAGCACGCTGGCCGGCTGGGCGCTGCTGCTCGCCACGGCTCTGGTCGACCAGCCCGCCGCCCTGTGGCCGGACTACCCGCAGCCGGTGTGGGGCTGCATCCTGTTCCTGGCGTTGCTCGGCACGACGCTGGGCTTTACCTGGTTCAACGCGGCGGTGGCCGAGATCGGCGCGGCGCGCGCGTCGATCTTCATCAACCTCGTTCCCGTCGCCGCCGTCCTGCAGGGCGCCTGGCTGCTCGACGAGCGGCCCGGCCTGTCGGTGCTGGCCGGCGGCGCGCTCGTCCTCGTCGGCGTCGCGCTCACCCAGCGCCCGGCGCCGCAACCCACCACGGAGCTTTGCCGATGATACTGACCCAGGAACAGGAAATGATCCGCGACACGTTGCGCGCCTTCGCGCTGGAGCGCCTGGCGCCGTTTGCTGCCGAGTGGGATCGCCGGCACACCTTCCCCGCCGACGCGCTGCGCGAACTCGGCAAACTCGGTGCGCTGGGCATGGTGGTGCCCGAGAAGTGGGGCGGCGCCGGCCTGGATTATCTGTCGCTGGTACTGGTGATCGAGGAAATCGCGGCGGGCGATGGCGCGACCTCGACCATCGTCAGCGTGCAGAACTCGCTGGCCTGCGGCATCACGATGAAATACGGCAGCGACGAGCAGAAAGAAACCTGGCTCAAACCGCTGGCGCGTGGCGAAAAGCTCGGCTGCTTCTGCCTGACCGAACCGCATACCGGTTCCGACGCTTCGGCGATCACGACGCGCGCCGACCGGGTGCACGACAATTCGGGCAACGCGGGCAACGACTTCGTGCTGAACGGCGTCAAGCAGTTCATCACCACTGGCAAATACGCCGATGTCGCCATCGTTTTCGCGGTGACCGACAAGGCTGCCGGCAAAAAGGGCATCTCCTGCTTCCTCGTACCCACGGCAACGCCGGGCTACATCGTCACCCGCATCGAAGAAAAAATGGGCCAGCACGCCTCCGATACCGCACAAATCCTTTTCGAGAACTGTCGCATTCCCGCTTCCTGTCTGCTCGGCAAGGAAGGCGAGGGCTACAAGATCGCGCTCTGCAACCTCGAAGCCGGACGTATCGGCATCGCCGCCCAGTCGGTCGGCATGGCGCGCGCGGCGTTCGAGGCGGCGGTGCGTTACGCCAAGGAGCGCACGACTTTTGGCAAGCTCATCATCGAACATCAGGCGGTCGGCTTCCGCCTCGCCGACATGGCGACGCAGCTTGACGCCGCACGCCTGATGGTCTGGCGGGCGGCAATGCTGAAGGACGCCGGCCGGCCTTGCCTGAAGGAGGCCTCGATGGCCAAAATGTTCGCCTCGGAAATGGCCGAAAAGGTTTGCTCGGACGCCATCCAGATTCATGGCGGTTGCGGTTACGTCAGCGACTTCCCGGTCGAGCGCATCTACCGCGACGTTCGCGTCTGCCAGATCTACGAAGGCGCGAACGACATCCAGCGCATGGTGATCGGCCGCGCCATCGCCGGCGACCGATAAGGAAGAGGGGAGACATTATGAGCGAACCGCTGGATTTCACCTTCGACTTTTCCTCGCCCTACGGCTATCTGGCCTCGGAAAAAATAGATGCGCTGGCCGGAAAATACGGCCGCAAGGTGAGATGGCATCCGATCCTGCTCGGCGTCGTCTTTAAGGCGACCGGCGCGACGCCGCTGACCCAAGCGCCGCTCAAGGGCGAATACTCGCTGCATGATTTTTCCCGATCGGCACGAT
>JACQYA010000116.1 GCA_016208425.1 Betaproteobacteria bacterium | reverse complement strand
GTGCCGCCAAAAAACGAAGCGGGCACGTCGAGCGAGACGCCGGCGCCGAAGACGATGCCGGCCGGGCTGATGAAGTAGAAGTCGGGCGTCGCGCCGACCGAACTGAGCCGGATCTTGCCGTCGATCCGCGACACTTCGCCGCCGGTCACCCGGCTGATGACGTTAGCGATGCCGGGCGTGACGGTGCCGAAGCTGGCCGACTGTCCGCCCTGCACGCTGAAGGTCTGGAAGCTGTGGAACAGGTTGGCGCCGGAAAGCCTACCCAGCGTTTCGGGGATCAGGTAGTCCGGCCCGGCGAGCGTTTGCGCCGGCCGGCCCAGGCTAGCGTCGGTGCGGATCTGGGCGCCGGCGCAGGTCAAACCGCCCGCCAGGGCGACGCCCAGGCACAGCAAGCAAAGGTCTGGCCCGGTCGAGGGTCTCATAGCCAGTTGCCGACGAGCAGGAAAGGCGCCCAGTAGAAGGGGTGCGCGAACGCTTCGCTGCGCAACAGCTCGACCTGCGCGCGCCGCAACGCTTCCGCCTTGGACAGGCCGGAGGCGGTCAGCCCGCGATAAAACGTCTCCATCACCCGGCGCGCGGCGTTGTCTTCGACCGGCCACAGCGTGCCGAGCACGCTTTTCGCCCTGGCCTTGATCGCCGCGCCGGAAATGCCGAGCGGGGATCGGTCGTTGCCTTCGGCGGTTTCGCAGGCGGACAGCGTCAACAATTCGATCGGCGTCTTGCGGAACTGATCGGACTTGAGCAGCGACTGCAAGCCGTCGAGCGTGAGAACATCGTCGTAGGCCAGGATATAGCTGGTATCGGCAGCGCCGCCAAAAACGCCGTGCGACGCGATGTGAATGATTTGATGCGCCTTCGTTTCCGCTTCGCGGCGAAACCCTTCGACGGTAAATTCCGCGTCGAGCATACTGGCGCCGGGCAGAATTTTTCCGATAGCGGCAATTTCTTCCTTGACGCCCGGCAAGGCGAGCGCTTCGCGCAACGCCCTGGTGCGGTTCTCGGCGGTTTCCGGCCCGGCCGTCTTCGCGGTCGCGGCGGGGGGGGTGCCTATCGCGCGCAGGGGTTGGCGGGCGGACAAGCCCCGGGATGCTCCCCTGCCCGCCATGTCGGGCGCCAACGCACGCCCAGCCCCGCCTTTTTCCAGCTTGTCGACCACCGGGCCAAATTCGGAAACACCGGCGATCAGCGACTGGAAAACGCGCTCCGGCGCGGGGCTGGTATTTGTGATCGACAGACCCGTCACCGTGCCGATGGCCAGTTTCTCGATGGCAAAACGGCTTCCGTCGTGCAGTGCGCCCATCGCCACCAGGCGGAGTGCGCCGTCGGGAACGACCACCAGCGTATGTATTTTCTGCTCCAGAACGACCGCCTCGAACGGCGCGAGAAGCCAGTCATACAACTGCCTGGCGCGTGGCAGATAGCCCGCTTCGCCGTCGCGCAGATCGGCCGCGAAGGTCAGCGCCGCCTCGCGCACGACGGAACCGGGCACCTGCACCGGGCGGCGGAGGATGCCGCTCGCGGTCTCCATCAGCAGCTCGACGCGATCCCTGAAAATGATCGGGTACAGAACGGCCGTTCCTGGCGGAATGGTGGCAACCCCGTTGGCAACCCCGCCGCCCGCCCCGCCGTGCCTCACCGCCTCGACCGTGCAGCGGTCTCCCAGGTAGTCCTGCAGCTCGGACTGCTTGATGAGCTCTATCGTGTCTCTGGCACGGCGCAGATACGCGGCCTTCGCCGCGCCGGGCTGGCGGTCGGCTTCCTTGAGCAACAGCTCGGCAAGCCCCAGATAGACCGGTTCCAGGGTCTGGCGGAACGAAGACCGGCCATCGTCGTATTCGATGGGAATGTCCTGGCGCAGGCGCTCGATGTGCACGACGGCGCGCTGGTAAGCGGCGAGCGCCAGGTCTTCCCGGCCGACGGCGATCTGCAGGCGGGCCTGGCGCCATTCGAGATTGATCGCCAGGTCGCCGACGACGCCGGGCGCCAGCGCGCCGGCGACCACCACCGCCTGTTGCGTCAGACGCAAGGCGTCTTCTGCGCGCCCCTGCTCTTCGTAGAGTTGCGCCAGCGCATCGAGCGTTTCGACGCGCAGGCGGCTGTTGCCCGCGCTCGCCAGCAAGCGTCGCGCGCCGTCCAAGCTCTGGAAGGCCAGCGCCAGACCGGCCTTGCCGAGCGACAGCGCCTGGCTACCAAGATTGAGGGCGAGACGCGCGCGGACGCCGACATCGCCGACGGCGGCGATCTTCGGCAAAAGCCGACCCAGCTTATCCACCCTTTCCGGCGGCGGGGACAAACGCAACAGATTGAGCTGGGCGCTCAGCGATAGCACGCTATCGTCGCCGGAAAGCCGCACCGCTTCTTCGTAGTAGCGCCCCGCATCCACCGCGTTTCTGCGCAGCAGCGAGAGATTGCCCAGATCGAGCGCGACGGCCGCGCGCTCGTCGCCGGAGAAGAAAGCGTAGGCTTCGAGGAGGGCGGGCTTCGCCTCGTCGAGGCGGCGCGCCTGAAGCAGCGAAGCGCCCAGCTCGGCGGTTGTCCGCATGCGCTCCCGTTCGCCGGCCGCCAGGCGCACGGCCTGCCCGAGCTGGCCGATCGAAAGCTCCAGGCTCCCCTGCTCGCGCGAAACGACCCCCGACGAGATTGCCGCCTCCCAAGACCCCGCGCCGCCGGCAAGCGCAAACGCGCCTGAAAGCGCCAGTGCGATCAGGAAACAATAACGGGCAAGGCAAGGGATATAAGTCATGAGACCAGCGTCTCGAAAAGCCCGACACTATGAAAAACCGCTACCGCACCTCCCTATTGAAGACTATTCTTGGCGCCAAGTCTAGGGTCTGTTTACAGTAGCCGATTTGTGTTTTTTACATCCTGTAATTTGGATGCAAGACATTCTGGTTACTGTGAAAACGCTTTAGCCTGGTGATAGCCCGGTCAAAAACTAAAAAGGCCTGCATCGCTGCAAGCCTTGGTATCACTGGTGCCCCCGAACGGAATCGAACCGCTGCCTGATGATTACAAATCAACTGCACGACCTTCATGCTACGGGGGCGGTGCTTACGCTGCGGCGCGCATTATAGCCGATAGCGCGTGTTCTCTGCGGCAAACCCCTCTTCCGAACACTCCTCAGCACTATTACAATACACGGGTTGTCAGGCCACCGAGAAGACATGCCGACCTTTTCCAACCCATCAGAAATCGCCCGCGAGACGCTACGCCTTCTCGCTTCCAGGCGCATGCCTCCATCTCCGGACAATTACCGGGCGCTTTACCATGAAATTTCGGGTACGGTGGAGAAGGCCAACCACCATTTTCCGGAGCGCGAACTCAAATCGCTGCTTGCCGCCCTGCCCAAGGAAACACCGGCCCAGCAGCGTTTGGCGCGGCAGTTGGAGCAAGCGCTGAAGGACGAAAGCTGGGAGAGCTATCGCGGCCTTCTGGTCGATTTCCTCAAGGCGAACAGCAAGGTGACGGAGCTCGCGTGGAGCGAACTGATCGGCGACTTTCTCCGCCAGTGGGAGTCGAAACAGGCACGGTTTACGCCGGGTCGCAAACGCGACGCGCTGGAACATGTGCTTGCCGGATCGGCGAGCAACAGCGAAATTCTGTTCGGCCGGTTGCAAAACCTGGTCAAATCTTGGGCTCTCGACGAGGCTCCGGCCGGAGAAACCGGGCTGGTCGACGAAATCATCGACGGCGTCGGGGCAAGGCCGTCGAACGGGGCGCCCCCGGCGCCGGCCGGCGCCCCGGCCGCGCAAAGCCGGGAGAGCGAACGGTTTCCCGAATTACGCGACCTGTTTGCCTACGCCCTTGAGGGCCCCATCGCAGCCCAGCTCGCCGAGGAGCCCGAACTCTCGGCCGAGGTTCTGTCTCTCGCCAAAGATGTGCGCGGCGCCAGGTCGCCGCAGGATATCGAGAAACTCCAGGCGGGAATGAAACGCCTGGCTTTCCGCCTGGAGCTGATAACGGAAGACCGCGCCGAACTTCGCTCGGGGCTGCTCCACCTGCTGCGGCTGTTGATCGAAAACGTCAGCGAGCTGGTCATGGACGACCGCTGGCTGCACGGGCAGATCGAGGTCGTGCGCGACATTCTCGCGCACCCGCTCAGCATCCGTTCGCTCGACGATGCCGAACACCGCCTGAAGGAAGTGATTTTCAAACAGAGCCAGCTCAAACAAAGCCTCAACGAGGCGAAGGAAGCGCTGAAACAGATGTTGGCGGGCTTTGTCGACCACCTGGCCGAATTTGCCGACTCGACCTCCGATTATCACGACAAGATCGAGATTTGCGCCGAAAAAATCAGTAAAGCCGAAGATATTTCGCAGCTCGAAGATGTGCTCGGCGAGGTCATGCGCGAAACCCGCATCATCCAGATCAACGCCCAACGCTCGCGCGACGACCTGCGCGCCGCCAAGCAACACGTCGAGGAAGCGGACAAACGCATCGGCGAGCTGCAAGGCGAGCTGGACAAAGCGAGCCACCTGGTACGCCACGACCAGCTCACCGGCACGCTCAACCGGCGCGGTCTCGACGAAGCGTTCGAAAAGGAATCGTCGCGCGCACAGCGGCGAGAATCGCCGCTGTGCGTCGCCATGCTCGATATCGACAATTTCAAGAAACTCAACGATTCGCTCGGCCACGATGCTGGCGACGCGGCGCTGATCCACCTGACGTCGGTCATCAAGGACACCCTGCGCCCGCAGGATACGGTCGGGCGTTTCGGCGGCGAAGAATTCATCATCCTGCTCCCCGATACGCCGCTCGACGACGCGCAAAGAGCCATCGTCCGCTTGCAGCGCGAGCTGACCAAGCGTTTTTTCCTGCACGACAACGACAAGGTGCTGATTACGTTCAGCGCCGGTGTCACGGAAATGCGCCAGGACGACACCCAGCCAACGGTAACGAAGCGCGCCGACGAGGCCATGTACGCCGCCAAACAGACGGGAAAGAACCGCGTCGTCACGGGTTGAGCAAGGGTTGAACGGCTTCACACCTCCCGGCGCGACGCCGTAGAACCGGAATCAGTTGCGTTCGGCCGTGGGCGCCGCCCGCACCACCTCTTCCAGCGTCGTCACCCCGGCCGCAACTTTCATCGCGCCCGAAATGCGCAGGGGCTTCATTCCTTCGCGGTAGGCCAGATCCCGGATCTTCGCCAGATCGAGCTCGCCGCCGACGAGCTGTTTCATATCGGGGGAAAGCAGCAAAATCTCGTAAAGTCCGATCCGGCCGAGGTAGCCCGTCATCCGGCACTCAAGACAGCCGGCGGGACGGTGGAACTGGGTCGGGCGATTCGCTTTCCAGGGCGCCACCAGGTTATCCCACATGACCAGTTCCTCGGGGCTGGCCGGGTGGGTTTGCTTGCAGTGCGGGCACAGAACGCGCACCAGGCGCTGCGCCATGATGCCGAGCACCGTCGCGCTCAACAGATAGGCGGGAACGCCCAGATCGAGCAGGCGCGTGACAGCCGATGGCGCATCGTTGGTGTGCAGCGTGGAGAGCACCAGGTGGCCGGTCAGCGCCGCCTGAATCGCCATCTCGGCGGTAGCCAGATCGCGGATCTCGCCGACCATGATAATGTCCGGATCTTGCCGCATCAGCGCGCGCACGCCTTCGGCGAAACCGAGGTCGATCGCCGGCTGCACCTGCATCTGGTTGAACGACGATTCGATCATTTCGATCGGATCTTCGATCGTGCACACATTGACCTCGGTGGTGGCCAGTTGTTTGAGCGTCGAATACAGCGTTGTTGTTTTGCCCGATCCGGTCGGCCCGGTCACCAGGATGATGCCGTGCGGCTTTTCGGACATCGACTTCCAGCGCACCTGATCGTCGTCCGAAAAACCCAGCTCGGACAAATCGCGCACCAGCACTTCGGGATCGAAGATACGCATCACCAGTTTTTCGCCGAAAGCCGTCGGCAGCGTCGACAAACGCAGCTCGACCTCCTGGCCGTCGGCCATGCGCGTCTTGATACGCCCATCCTGTGGCCGCCGTTTTTCGACCACGTCCATGCGGCCGAGAATCTTGATGCGACTGGTCATTGCCGTCATCACGCTCATCGGAATCTGGTACACCTGATGCAGCACGCCGTCGATACGGAAACGCACCAGCCCCAGCTCGCGCCGCGGCTCGATGTGGATGTCGCTGGCGCGCTGCTCGAAAGCGTATTGCCAGAGCCAGTCGACAATATTGACGATGTGCTGGTCGTTGGCGTCGAACTGCCGGTTGCCGCGCCCGAGTTCGACCAGTTGCTCGAACGAGGAAAGGTTGCCGCTTTGCGCGCCGCTTTGCGCGGCCTTCTTGACCGAACGCGCGAGGTTGTAGAACTCGACCAGATAGCGCGCGACATCGACCGGGTTAGCGACCACGCGGCGAATCGACTTCTTCAGGATCGGCGCCAGCTCCTTTTCCCATTCGCGCAGATAAGGTTCGGTCGTCGCTACCACGACTTCGCGGGAAGCGACCTGCACCGGCAGGACGCCGAAGCGTGTCGCGTAAGCCGAGGACATAATTTCGGTCACCGCCGTGAAATCGATCTTCAGCGGGTCGATATGAAAATAATCGAGGCCGGCCCGCTGCGCCAGCCATTCGGACAGCTCGTCAAGACCGAGCAGGCGATGGGGCTGCTGCTGCGATTTCCATTTCTGCTCGGCAACGATGACGAGCGGATGTGCCTCGACGCGCTTCAAGCGCTGTTCGGCAATCAGCGCATCGGCATCGGCCATCGGAACGATGTCGTCGACGACCAGATAACCCAACACCTCGGCGAGGGTCAGTCGATGTTCGTGAACGGCGTTCTCCACCTTGTCATGCATCTGCTACATTCCGCCCGGATGAGCTGCCGACTATAACCGACAAGCGCGCCCCAACTCAACTCCAGCCCGACTCCAACCCAACCCCGACCGACACTTCCCCGGCGATTCCGGCGACCCGCCGTTTTCACATTTGCCGGGCGACGGCCGACATGCACTATAATTAACAACGCAAGACATTTTTCGGTTGTAATACCCGTAACGGATTCTGGATGGCGGAATTCTCGGGGTGCTGCCCGCCGTGCCGGCAGGTCGCCTGGCGAGATACCGCACCAGCGTTTTCCGGCTTGTCTTTTCAACTTCGGCCAAGGTAGAACGTGTTTCGACGATATGCGATTGTGACAGTTGCCGCGCTTCTCGCCTTCGGAGCGGCCGTGCTCACATGGATCATGTGGCCGCTGGAGACGCCTGCTCCCCCGGCGCCACCCGTCGTACCGACCATCGAGCGGCCCGGCGAACCGGTGCAGCCGCTGCCGCACACGACGCCGGACAACCCGCGCAAGGTGGCGCTCGGGCGGCGGCTGTTCAACGAACCGCGCCTGTCGGGCGACGACACCTTGTCCTGCGCCTCCTGTCACGACCTGAAAGGCGGCGGCGCCGACCCCCGCCCGCAGTCGGCCGGTTTCGGCGGCAAGGCCGTGCCGCTGAACGCCCCGACGGTCTTCAACAGCCGCTTCAACCACCGCCAATACTGGGATGCGCGCGCCGGCAACCTGGCTGGCCAGACGATCTCTACCGTCATGAACCCCGAGGTGATGGGCGCTTCGTGGCCGGCGGTCATCGGCAAACTCGAAGACGATGCGGGTTACCGGCGGGAGTTTGCAGCCCTGTACCCGGGCGAAGGCATCGATGCGACCACCGTCGCCGACGCCATCGCGGCCTACGAGGATACGCTGACGACGCCCGATTCGCCGTTCGACCGCTGGTTGCGCGGCGAAACCGGCGCGCTGACCGAGGAGGCTCGGCGCGGCTACCGGCGGTTCAAGGAGCTCGGCTGCATCGCCTGCCACCAAGGCGTCAACCTGGGCGGCAACATGATGGCCGGGCTGGGCGTGATGGGCGACTTTTTTGCCGATCGCGGGCGCACGCCAGCGGAAGCCGACCTGGGCCGCTTCAATGTCACGAAACGCGCCGAAGACCGCCACCTGTTCAAGGTTCCCGGGCTGCGCAACGTCGCCAGAACAGCGCCCTACTTTCACGACGGGTCGGTGGCGACGCTGGAAGATGCGGTCGATCTGATGGCGCGCTACCAGCTTGGTGCCACGCTGGCGCCGGGAGACCGGAAAAGCATCGTCGCCTTTCTGAAGTCGCTGGACGGAAGCTTGCCCGAATGACCATTCTGCCCACCCGGCGTCCGTCGGGCACCTACGCCATCCTGCTGATCGTCGCGGTGGCGGTCGCCGCATTGCTCGCCGTCCTGATGAACGGAATGCCGGCGTCACGCGCACAACGCCGCGCGGCCATCGTCCATTTCGACCAGCTCAGAGCCTCCGAAAGCCGCCTGGCCGAGTCTGTCAGCCGTTTGCGGTACGGCGGCCAGGCCAACTACGACGTGCTGAACGACGCCTACGACCGGTTGCGTGGCACGCGCCGCGACCACCGGAACCTGCTGCCCGGAATGCACACCGACACGCTGGCCGCGCTGGAAGACGCTTACTGGAGCAGCGTCGGCGAACGCGGGGAGCAACTGGAGCGCTTCAAGTCCCTGAACGCGGCGTTAAACGCCTCGATGAGCTACTTCCGCACCGAGTCGCGCCGGCAACCGCGCGGCACCGAAACGGCCGCAACGGATGCCGGAGGGAAAGATCTGAACGTGTTGTCGGACGCCATCTGGCGTTATGCGCATACCGACGATGCGGCGGCCGGTGTGGAACTCGCCGCCGCCTATCGAAAAATCGGCGCACCGGCCGACCCGCAAAGCGCGTTGGCCCGCCTGCTGGCACATGCCGACCTGATCCGGCGCACCAAGCCCGAGCTCGACCGGGTGACCGCACAACTGATCGAGGCGTCGACGCAAGGCAAGCTCGATCAGTATTACCTCGCCTATCGCTCCTTCCTCGACAACGAGGCGGAATATGCGGAAAAAACCCGGCTCGCGCTCGCTTTGCTCACCGTGCTGCTGCTCGCCGGGTTCGCGCTGCTCGCCGCGCGCCAGCTACGCACCGGCCGCCGTTTGCAGCAGCAGACGACCTTCATCAAGTGGCTGACCGACCACCTCGGCGCCGGCGTGCTCGCCACCGACGCGGCCGGCGACATCGGCTTCGCCAACCCGGCGGCGGCGCACCTGCTCGGCTTCGACGCCGAACAGCTCGCCGGACGCCCGCTGCCCGAACTGCTGTCCGGCCGGGGCGACGAAAACCCGCTGCTCGACACGCCGCGCAGCGCCGCCACGCAGGGCATCGAGTACTCGGGCGAGGCCTGGCTGCACACCCGCGACGGCGCGCCGCTGCCGGTCGAGCTGACGCTGGCGCCGTTGCAGTACGACGATGGAAGCCGCGTGACGGTGGCCGTTTTCATCGACATCAGGGGGCGCATCGAAACCCAGCGCCAACTGACGACGCTGGCCTATTACGACAGCCTCACCGCCCTGCCCAACCGGACATTGTTTTTCGACCGGCTCAACGGTGCGATCAACCGCGCGCGGCGGCACGGCAGCTCGCTGGCCGTGATGCTCGTCGACCTCGACAATTTCAAACAGGTCAACGACAGCTACGGCCACGTCAGCGGCGACCAGTTGCTGACCATCGTCGCGCAGCGTCTGCGCGAGCGGATGCGCGGCTCGGACACCGTCTGCCGTCTGGGCGGCGACGAGTTCGCCATCCTGCTGGAAGACACGAGCAACCCGGCCGACGTCTCGAACGTGGCGCAGGAAGTCGTCGAAGCCCTGAGCAAACCATTCAGGCTGACAGAAGGAGAAGTGCACACGGGCAGCAGCATCGGCGTCACCTTCTTCCCGCAGGACGGCGCAAGTTGCGAAGATTTGCTCAAGAACGCCGATGTCGCCCTCTATCGTGCCAAGGATGCGGGAAGGGGCAACTACCAGTTCTTCACCGCCGACATGGCGCGCGCCGTGGTCGACAACCACGATATCGAACGCGGCCTGCGCCTGGCGCTGGAAACCAACGAAGGTCTGGCGGTGCATTTCCAGCCCAAAATCCGCCTCGACAGCGGTACGGTGACCGGTTTTGAGGCGCTCGCGCGCTGGCGCAACGGCAGCGGCAGCATGGTGTCGCCGACCCGTTTTATCCCGATCACCGAAAAGTCCGGGCTGATCGGCGAGCTGGCCGAGCGCATCCTGGGCGAAGCCTGTCGAAACTGCGTCGCCTGGCAAGGTCGTTTCCCCGGGATCGGGGTCGCGTTCAACCTGTCGGCGGTGCAGTTCAGCGATGCCCGGCTGCCGAAAATCATCGCACAGATCCTCGCGAACTCCGGCTTGGCGCCGGATCTGCTCGAACTGGAGATTACCGAAAACCTGCTGCTGAAACACTCCGAACAGGTTGAGCAAACCCTGCGCGCGCTGCGGCAGCTCGGCTGCACGCTGGCCATCGACGATTTCGGCACGGGCTACTCCAGCCTCACCTTCCTGAAACGTTTCGCCGTCAACGTGCTCAAGATCGACAAATCGTTCATCGAAGGCTTGGGCGCCAACGCGCTCGACGGCACCGACCGCGCGCTGGTGGCCGCCATGCTGGCGATGGCGCGCTCGCTCAACCTGGACGTCGTCGCCGAAGGCGTCGAAGAAACCAGCCAGGCCGACGCGCTGCGCGAACTGTCGCGCGGCGCGCCGATCACGGTACAAGGCTACCTGTTCTCGCCGCCGGTCACCATCCAGACGATTCTCGAAGATTTGCCGAAACGCCTGGCGCCCTCATAGGAAACGACATGACCCCGGGAGGGGTGCGCGAGGTATACGCCCCTCCGGCTACTGCCAATACCCCCAGACGCGCTGCCAGTCATAATCGGGGAGACGGTGCAGCTCGTCGTGCACGTAGCCCTGGATGCGGCATTCGCGCAGGCCGATCCGGCGCAGGCGCAGGTGGGTCAGCGCGCTTCCGTCGGCGCCGAGGAAAGACAGGACTTCGCCCGGCATTCCCTTGTTGGGCGACCGGCGGCGGCCGACGATGGCCAGCTCGCCGTTGTTCAGGCGCACCAGGCTGCCGGGCGGGAAAGTCCCGAGCCGGGTCATCAGCAAACGGACCAGCGGCTGATCCAGCCTTTCCAGATCGGCGCCAAAAACATGCTGGATCAAACGCTGGGTATCCCGCGCCTGGTGGATGCTCCAGGCGCGCGGCGTCCTTTTCTGGCGTCCCAGCAAACGCGCCGCCAGCGTATCGGCGACGCGCAACATGCGTGCCGGCAGGCCGATATTGGCGCGTTTCAGGCCATGCGGATAGCCGCTGCCGTCCACGTTCTCGTGGTGGTGGGCGACGGCGTCGAGCCAGTTCTGCGGCAGGCCGCCCACCCGTTCCAATATCCGCTGCCCGTCCGCCGGATGCGCCAGCATCTCGTCGCGGATTTCGTCGCTCAACCGTCCCGCCAGCGAAAACATTTCGTCGTGCAAGCTCATGCTGGCGATATTCATCGTCAGCGCCGCGCCGATCACATGGGCGACGGACTCGGGCCGCAGGCCGTTGGCCGCCGCCAGTTCGGCCGAGAAAGCGGCAACCAGCAGGGCGTGACGGACGCTCGGGCTTTCTGTCCTGACCAGCCTGAGATAGCCGATGCAGGCGTCGGCGTCCATCGCCCACAGCTCGTGGAAACCCCGCGCGAGATCGATGAATTCGACCGTACCGATATAGCTGCCGCGCACGGCGCGTTCGACGAGATCCGAGAGAACGGCGCCCAGCCCGCAAAGTTGCGCGATGGCGTTGGTCGGCGAAATGCGCTGCGCCTGGCTCGACTCGCAGAACACGCGGTTCGGCCGCAGCGGGTGATCCTCCCGAATCAGGATCGGCGCGCCCTCTCTGAGCAGCAACCGGCCGCTCGCATCAAAAAAATCGCACGGCGCCGGGTAGCCATCCCAATGGACGGGGAGTGTCACGGGACGAAAGGTGTGATCGAGCATCGGGGTTCTCCGGCGAGAATGAAAGGGCGGTTTTGGCGGTTAACGGAGTCGCCGACCCGATCTTGAGATCGGGTCGGCGATGTCTTTCAAAGCCAGTTTCGTGCCACTTTTCCGCACCGGGCGCCAATATTCCGACATTTTGACGGGGTGGCGCCGTGAGCAACGCAAGAGCTTATTCCGATTCGCAATACAAATGCGAATAACCGTTGCGCTTCGTAGAAGCGGCCTTGGCCGCGATACGGCGCCAATCGCGGCCAAGGCCGCTCCCACATAATTCCTGTTTCTAACGCGAATCGGAATTACACCGGGCCTACGCAGAGTCCACCCAGAAGCGGAAAGCGTAGCGAGCGCTTTTGAAGTTTTCACAGGCTATCGGGCTGGTCATTCAAGTTCCGGGTGCCAAAGACCCGTTCGCCCCTATGCAAGATACCGGTCAGAACCCCTGTAAATATTGGCAAATTCCGGTTTAGGTTCCGGGGTCTATTGGTCAAACATCCCCGAGCCAGCGGCCAGCAATGCGGCAAACCGGCAATTCTTGCCGACCGGGCCACGCGGTAGCCGATGTAAAGATCGGTAAATGCCGGGCGCCGATGCCGGCCTCCCGGCAAGCGTCTGACCAAGAGGGTGTCCGCTATCGCTGCTCGCACCACCACTCGCAAACGGATGACGAACCCCGCGATTTTTTGGTCGGCGACGACTGCGCCGAGCCGTCCGGAATGCTCCGGGAGTACCTGCTACGCGACGGCCGACGGTTCCGGGCTGTTGCATCGCGCCCTCGAAAACATCGTGCGCAACGCGGTCAAGCGCTCCCCGGGTGGCGGTTGAGCAGGTATCGGGATCGACTGGCGACGAAGGCCGGCCATGTCAGTCAGCGAGCGCAATATGCGCGGGAAAAAGCGGCATGGCGCGCCCGCCTCAAGCACCTCCGGCGCCGCAAGCCGCGCGGCGCAACCGGTCTGCGACGGCCGTCCAGGCCGGGCCAACCGGCAAATCCTCGACGACGATCAGCTCGACGCCGGCCTTGTCGAGCGCACGCAGCGCCGCATAGAGGCCGCGCGCATAGGCTTCCGGTTGCGCCGGCAGCCTTTGCCAGAGGTGTAAAGACGGCTTCGACAACCCGGCCTGCGGCGGCTGGCTGTGGCAAAGCACGGCGCAGCGGCGCCCGCTGTCGCGCTGCGCGTCGAGGAAGCCGGGCAGGCGCTGCGAAGCGACCATCCGCATCGGCGTCGTCGGCGCATAGTGCGCGTCCAGCGAACCGGAAACGCGCGGGGGTTCTTGAACGTTTTGACCGGTCTGGCCGACGACGGCTTCGGGCAAAACACCGAGCACCGTTTCGATCTGCTCGAGCGAAACATGCCCCGGCCGCAGCAGGCGGGGCGGATACGGATCGTCGCGCGAGAGATCGAGGATGGTCGATTCGATCCCCACCGGGCACGGGCCGCCGTCGAGCACCAGCGCGGCCGCATCGCCCAGTTCCTCGCGCACGTGCGCCGCGCAGGTCGGGCTGATCCGGCCGAAGCGGTTGGCCGACGGCGCGGCGATGCCGCACAGGCCCTCCTTTTCCCACACCACCCCCCCCGCCTGCGCGTAGGCGCGCAACAGGGCGAGCGCCAGCGGATGCGCCGGCACGCGCACGCCGACGGTGTCCTGCCCGCCGGTCACGGCGCCCGGCACGCCGGGCGCGCGTTTCAGGATCAAGGTCAGCGGGCCGGGCCAGAACGCTTCGGCCAGCTCCCAGGCCGCTGCCGGCACATCGCGCGCCCAGCGGTCGAGGTGGCCGGCGCCGGGCAGGTGCACGATCAGCGGATGGTCGGCCGGTCGACCCTTGGCGGCGAAGATTCTGGCGACCGCAGCCGGGTTGGCGGCGTCGGCGCCGATGCCGTACACCGTCTCGGTCGGAAAGGCGACCAGTTCGCCCGCCTGTAGCAGCCGGACGGCCAGCGCGAGGTCGCGGCTCATCGCCGGCGCCGGGACAAGAGGCTCAAGGCAGGTCGGCCAGGGTTTTGGCGAGCACCTTTTCGGTCTGCGCGACGCGGAAGTCGGCCAGTTTTTTCGCCATTCCGGCGTCGCCCAAAGCCAGGATCGCCACCGCAAACAGCGCGGCGTTGATCGCGCCCGCCTCGCCGACGGCAAAGGTCGCCACCGGGATGCCACCGGGCATCTGCACCATCGACAGCAGCGAATCGAATCCGCCCAGGTGCTTGGAGGGCATCGGCACGCCGAGCACCGGCAGCGCCGTCTTGGCGGCCAACACGCCGGCCAGATGCGCCGCGCCGCCGGCCGCGCCGATCAGCACCTTGATACCGCGCTCCGCGGCCACGGCGGCGTAATCGAGCGCCGCATCCGGCGTGCGATGCGCCGACAAAACTTTGGCTTCGTAGGGAATGTCGAAACTCTTCAGCGTCACGGCGGCGGCGCGCAGCACCGGCCAGTCGCTGTCCGATCCCATGACGATGCCTACCACTGGATGCTTGACCATGCCATGAACCTCTTTGTAAGTTAAACAGTCTTGAATTTTGCGGGGCGGCGTTGCGCCTCGCGGCACAACCTACATTTTGCCCAGCGTCCGCTCGGCCGCTTCCAGCGTGTTGGCGAGCAGCATGGTGATGGTCATCGGGCCGACGCCGCCCGGAACCGGCGTGATCGCCGAAGCGACTTCTTTGACCGCCTCGAAATCCACGTCGCCGCACAGCTTGCCACCGGGCAAGCGATTGATGCCGACATCGATCACCACCGCGCCGGGCTTGACCATTTCCGCCGTCACAAAACGCGGACGGCCGATGGCCGCCACCAGCACATCGGCGCGCCGGGTATGGAAGAGCAGATCGCGCGTCTGCGAGTGGCAGACCGTGACCGTCGCGCCGGCATGCAGCAGCAGCATTGCCATCGGCTTGCCGACGATGTTGGAGCGCCCGATGACGACCGCTTCCCTGCCGCGCAAATCGATGCCCGCGTCTTCAAAAAACTTCATCACGCCGTAGGGTGTACAGGGAATGAAGCGCGGCTGACCCTGCATCAGCGCACCGACGTTTTCGGCGTGGAATCCGTCGACATCCTTCTCCGGCGCAATCGCTTCGAGCACGGCGTCGGCGTCGAAGTGTTTCGGCAAGGGAAGTTGCACGAGGATGCCGTGGATCGCCGGGTCGGCGTTCAGTTCGGCGATTTTGTCCAGCACCGCCTGCGGCGACACATCGGGCGGGTAGCAGATTTTCTCGGAATGGAAACCGGCCTGCGCACAGGCATTCACCTTGTTGCGCACATAAACCTGCGACGCCGGGTTTTCGCCGACCAGAACGACCGCCAGACCGGGACGCGCACCCTGTGCGGCCAGTGCCTCGGCGCGCGTCTTGAAACCGGCACGCAATTTTTGCGCCAGCGCGTTGCCATCGAGAATCTTTGCCGTCATCGTGGGAAACCAATCGCAGACCGTTAATAAAGCAAAACGGGAAAGGCGGAACGCCGGGGCATCCTCTCCTTTCCCTTTTGTGGTGTCGGATTTTACCGCAAATCAGGCACCGTACCGCCGCACGACCTGCGGTAAGACGATGCTACGGGTTGCCGCGTAACACCGGCGAACAGTCACTGTCCGCCGTCGGCGCAAGCCTTTGCAAGCCCCAGGATCACCTCGCGAACGGCCTTGCGCTGCGGGGCAGGCAGACTCAGGAAGGCCGCGAAGACCTCGCGCTCCTGATAGCCGATGCCCTCGTCCCAGAGTTTGCGTTTTTTCCGCACGGCTTCGATGGCGTCTTCGCCAAAGCGCAACAGATGCGGTTCGACTTTCAACCAATCGGCCAGCACCTGCAACTTTTCCTGCGAGGGTATCGCCTCGCCGCGCAACCACCTGCGCACCGCCTGCACGGTCACCGGCCGCCCCCAGTAGCGGGTGTTGAACTCCCGTTCCAGCACGATGGGGCGCACGGGATATCCGGCATCCTCCATAGCCTGGCGCAACCGCTGGCTGAACTCCGCTTTTTCGTCCATGAACAGAAAGTTACTTTTCTGCCATGTGATATTGAAATTATCTGTTCATTCCGTAATAAACTTCGTGTTCATTTCCTGGTGCAAGTCACCCCAACCCCCGGTCTCGTCTGTAGCATCCAGAACGCAATTCTTACCTCTGTTGGAGGCATCATGACCCTGCACGCGAACGTCGCTTCACCTGTTTTGTCCAATACAACGGCAAGCACGTTGGCGGCTCGCCTGTTCCTGGCGGGAGGCGGCGCGCTGCTGCTGATCGCCGTAACGCTTGCCTGGAACGGTGTTTCCCTCAAGGAGGCCGCGCTGGAGCAGGCCGGCCTGGCAGCCGCCCGGTCTGCGCTCGCCAACGCCGGGAACGCACGCGCATTTTACGCTCGTGAAATCGTGCCCAAAGCGAAGGCAAAGGGCATCTCCATCCACCATGAATACAAAGGCAACCCAGAAGCGATCCCGCTGCCGGCCAGTCTGATGGCTGCGCTGGCCGAGGCTGACCAGTCGGGTAACAAACTGCGCCTCTATTCGCGCCAGCCATTCGCTTTCCGCACGGGTGAGGCCACACGGCTGGACGGCTTCGAGCAGGAGGCGCTGGCCTGGCTGGAAAAAACCCCCAAGGAAGAATTCCACCGCATCGAGCAGCACGATGGTAAACCGGTCATGCGGCTAGCCAAGGCGGATGTCATGGTCAATGAGACCTGCACGAACTGCCACAACAGCCATCCCGATTCGCCCAAACGCGACTGGAAGGTGGGGGACGTGCGCGGCGCCGTTACGGTATCAATCCCGCTCGATACCATGGAGACGCAGATTGCCGAACGTTTTGCCAACACTGCCGGCATACTGGCGCTGGTCGCGGCGCTCGCAGCGGGAGGTTTTTTATGGATTGCGCGAGGTATCCAGCGCTCGCTTTCGGCTTTTGTGGAGGCAACCGAATACATCACGACGCACGACGATTTCACTCGCGCTCTGCCGGAAATGGGTACGCGGGAGACGATCCGCGCCGGCCAGTCGTTCAATCGTCTGCTGGGGAATTTTCGCCAGATCATTGCCGACACCCAGTCGTCCAGCGAGAATATCTCCCATGCCGCGCACGCGCTAGCGAGTGCCGGCCAGCAGATGGCGCAAAGTTCCGCGATCCAGTCGGAATCCTCCTCGTCGGTGGCCGCTGCGGTCGAGGAAACCTCGGTCAGCATCAGCGAAACGGCCGTCTACGCGCAGAGCGCCAACGAAGTGGTCAACCGTGCGCGTGCCGGTGCCGAGCGTGCGCTTGCCGTCATGGCCGATACCGTGAGTAACGTTAACGGCATCGCCATGTTGGTACGGAATTCTGGTGCCAGCGTCGAACTGCTCGATGTCAACTCAAAGAAGATCGGCGGCATCGTCCATGTCATCAGGGAGATCGCAGAGCAAACCAATCTATTGGCGCTCAATGCCGCCATCGAGGCGGCACGCGCCGGCGAGCAAGGCAGGGGGTTTGCCGTCGTGGCCGACGAGGTACGAAAACTCGCCGAGCGCACCACGAAAGCCACCGGAGAGATTGCCGGTCTGATCGGCGATATCCAGGCGCAGATCGGCGGCGCGGTCTCTGGCATGCAGCAGGCGAACGAGCAAACGGCGAAGAGCCTCGCCCTGGTGGGCGACACCGAATTCGCGCTACGCGGGGTCGGCAAGGATTCCGATGCAGCGGCGCAAAATGTGCGAGGTATTGCCGATGCCGTCCGCGAGCAGGACGCAGCGGTTCAGCAGGTCGCCAGCAACATGGAGAGAATCGCCCAGATGACCGAAGAAAACAGTATGGCAGCGGCGGCCAGTAACGAAACCGCAGCGCAACTGGATGCGCTGGCCAGACACCTTTCAGTGTCGGTGGCGCGTTATCGGGTTGCATAACCTGAACATGTCTATTCAGCCGCCTCGGCCACCTCTGCCCGCTCTGCCTCCTCGGCTGCCGCCCGACCCGCAGCGAAGGCGCGGCGGTTGAGTTCGACGATCTCCGGTTTCTTCGATGCGAAGCGTTTGAGAATGCACCGCTCAAGGATTTCGGGAGAAAACGGCAGGTGATCGGAGATGGCGCCCAGCATCACCGTGTTGCCGAGTCGAATATCGCCCAGCTCTTTCGCGATGGCCGTGGCGTCGAAGGCGACGGCGCGCGTGCCGGCGGCGCGTACCGACTCGACCGGATCGGCCGGGTAGTCGTAAAGGCCGAGATCGACCACCGGCGGCACCAGCCGGCCGGTGTTCATCAGCGCCAGCCCGCCGGGGCGCAGCATGTGCTGCCAGCGCATGCCTTCGGACGCTTCAAAACCGAGCAGAACATCGGCGCTGCCCGGCGTGATCTGTGGCGACAGCACGCGCGGCCCGAAACGCAGGTGCGAGGAGACGACCCCGCCGCGCTGCGCCATGCCGGCGACTTCGGTTTTCTTGACATCGTGGCCGAGCGCGATGGCCGCTGCGGCGAGAATCTCGGTCGCCGTCATGACGCCCTGACCGCCGATGCCGACGACGAGGATATTGGTGGTTTCAGACATGGGGGGCACCGCAAGAGGTGGGAGTTTTTTTCATCACGTTGATCGGCACCACGGCCTGGTCGGCAGGCACGATGGCGTCCGGCGCGCAGGGTTGCAGGCAAAGGCCGCAGCCGGTGCAGGCGGCGGTTTCGATGCGCACGAAGGATAGATCGACCTGCTTTCCGCTCGGTTTGGTCACGCGATCGCGGCGCGTGACGTGGATCGCCGGGCAGCCGATGTCCACGCAGTTGCCGCAACCGGTGCATTTGTCCTCGACCACGGCGAAGGGTTTCAGCTTGTGATAATCCTTGATGAGCACGCAGGGCTGGTTGGTGATGATGACCGAAGGCTCGGGAATTTTCGTTTCATCGCGCAGCGTCTTGAACAGCGTCGGCAACTCGTAGGGGTCGACGACATGCACGCGCTCCTCGCGCACGCCCAGCGCCTTGACGAGCCGGGCGAAGTCGACGCGCGGCGCTTCGTTGCCGTGGATGTCGCGGCCGTTGCCGGGGTTGTCCTGGCCGCCGGTCATGCCGACCGCGCGGTTGTCGAGCAGCAGCACGGTGACGTTGCCCCGGTTGTAGACGATGTCGAGCAGGCCCTGCATGCCCATGTGCAGGAAAGTCGAATCGCCGATCACGGCGACGATTTTCTTGTCCTGGTCGGAATCGCCGCGCCCCTTGTCGAGGCCGAGCGCCATGCCCATCGACGCGCCCATTGAAATGCAGGCGTCGAGCGCGTTCCACGGGTGGCCGAAACCCAGCGTGTAGCAGCCGATGTCGCCCGAAATGGTGACGTTGCGCAGTTGCGACAGCGTGTAATAGACGCCGAGGTGCGGGCAGGCCACGCACATCGTCGGCGGCCGCGGGAAGACCTGCATCGGCGCGCTGTTCAGCATTTCCGGCACGGGCTCGCCGAGCAGGCGGGCGATGGCGGGCTTCAGCACATTCGGCGACAGCTCGCCTTGCAGCGGCAAAATCTCCTTGCCGAGCACGGCGATGCCTTGCGCCTTGAGTTCCGTCTCGATCAGCGGTTCGACTTCCTCGACGACCACTACCTGGTCGCACAGCGCAACGAATTCGCGCACCTTGGCGAAAGGCACCGGGCAGGAAAAACCGAGCTTGAGCACCGGCGCATCCGGGAAACTTTCGCGCACGTGCATGTAAGCCGGCCCGGAAGCGACGAAACCGACACGTTTGTCTTTACCGGACTCCATGACGTTGAGCGGAGAAATTTCGGCTTCGGCGCGCAATTTGCGCTCGCGCTCGAACATCAGCGGCAGCCGTCGACCCGCCGCCGTCGGCACCATCACCCAGCGCGCCACTTCCTTCTTGAAGCCGGCGGCGCCATGCGGCTTGCGCTCGCCGACGGTAACCAGCCCCTTGACGTGGCAAATGCGCGTCGTCAAACGCAGGATTACCGGCGTCTGGAAGCGCTCGGACAGCTCGAAGGCGGCAAGCGTGAATTCGTAGGCTTCCTGCGAATCGGCCGGTTCAAGGATCGGCACGTGCGCAAAACGGCCCCAGGTGCGCGAATCCTGTTCGTTCTGCGACGAGGACAGCCCCACGTCGTCGGCGATGGCGATCACCAGGCCGCCGGCGACGCCGGTCAGCGTCATCGTCATCAGCGCGTCGGAAGCGACGTTCATGCCCACATGCTTCATCGCGCAGAAACTGCGCGATCCGGCCATCGCCGCGCCGAAAGCCACCTCCAGCGAGACCTTTTCGTTGACCGACCATTCGGCGTACACGTCGGGATAGCTCGCCACCACTTCGAGAATCTCGGTCGACGGCGTTCCCGGATAGGCGGCGGCGACACGCACGCCGGCTTCCCATACGGCGCGCGACACCGCTTCGTTGCCGGACATCAGGTGCCGGCTGTGCGCCGGCACGGGCCAGGCCGCCGCCGCAACTGCCATCGCTTCAACTGCCATCGTTTTTCCTCGCTTCGCCGTGATGTGTCAAAAAAATGAGAATTTATCATTTTTTTGTAACGTTTTCACATCGGGCGATCGGGGCGAGCGCTTGCTGCGGTGTGCGATTGCGCAATACAAAATCGTATCTTACAATGTGGCAAACGATGCGGTGAACCGGCGGCTTTGATGCACTGCGGTACTTCGCGTCGCGGCTACGGTTTACCCTACGCGGCTTACGTTGCGGCGCTGCCGGGCGAGCGAGCTTCTTGGCTCGGATATTTCATGAATTCGACACATCCCTTGGTAGGGGCGGCCTTGGCCGCGATGGATGTTCCACCGCCGCCAAGGCCGCCCCTACAGGGATGCGGCAGTTTTTATGCAATATCCGGGTTGGCCGGTTGTAACGGGCGGCAAAAATATTTACGCAGATCAGGAGACAAGTCATGGCAACTCTTCCCGAGAACGCCCAAACGGATGACGCGACCGGTACGGCGCGCGACGCCGACCCGCAGGAAACCCAAGAATGGCACGACGCGCTGGACGGCGTGATCGTCAACGAGGGCGCCGACCGCGCCCACTACCTGATCGAACGGATGATCGAACAGGCGCGCGAAGAGGGCATCGACCTCCCCTACAGCGCGACGACCGAGTACATCAACACGATCCCGTCCGACCAACAGCCCAAGTATCCGGGCAACCCCGACCTCGAAATTCGCATCCACAACACCATCCGCTGGAACGCGATGGCGATGGTCGTGCGCGCCAACAAGAACACCAACGTCGGCGGCCACATCGCGTCGTTCGCTTCGGCGGCAGTGCTTTACGACGTGGGCTTTTCGTGGTTCTGGCACGCGCCTTCCGCAGAGCACGGCGGCGACCTAGTGTTTTTCCAGGGTCACTCGGTGGTCGGCGTTTATGCGCGCGCCCATCTGCTCGGCCGCCTGAGCGACGAGCAGATGATGAACTTCCGCCAGGAGGTCGACGGCCGGGGTATCTCGTCTTACCCGCACCCGTGGCTGATGCCCGATTTCTGGCAGTTCCCGACGGTATCGATGGGCCTGGGGCCGATCCAGGCCATCTATCAGGCGCGCTTCATGAAATACATGGACAGCCGGGGCTTCATCGAAGCGAAGAACCGCAAGGTCTGGGCCTTCCTCGGCGACGGCGAGACCGACGAGGTGGAGGCGCTGGGCGCGATCGGCATGGCCGCGCGCGAAAAGCTCGACAACCTGATTTTCGTCATCAACTGCAACCTGCAACGCCTGGACGGCCCGGTGCGCGGCAACGGCAAGATCATCCAGGAGCTCGAAGGCGAGTTTCGCGGCGCCGGCTGGAACGTCATCAAGGTGATCTGGGGAACGCACTGGGATACGCTGTTTCAGCGCGACAAGAAAGGTATCCTCAAGCAGCGCATGATGGATGTCGTCGACGGCGAATACCAGACCTACAAGGCCAAGGACGGCGCTTACGTGCGCGCGTATTTCTTCAACACCCCGGAGCTGGAGGAACTGGTCGCCGACTGGACGGACGCCGACATCTGGGCGCTGAACCGCGGCGGCCTCGATATTTTCAAGATCTTCGCGGCGTACAAGGCGGCTGTCGAACACCAGGGCCAGCCGACGCTGATCCTCGCCAAAACGATCAAGGGCTACGGCATGGGCACCGCCGGCGAGGCGATGAACATTTCGCACCAGCAGAAAAAGCTCGACCACGAGGCCGTGCGGCGCTTCCGCGACCGCTTCGGCCTGCCGGTGCCGGACGACCGGCTCGACGAGATCCCTTTCCTCAAATTCGAGGAAGGTTCGGCCGAGCTGGACTACATGCGCCAGCGCCGCATGGATCTCGGCGGTTACCTGCCGCAACGGCGGCGCAAAGCCGCAACCGCGCTGGAGATCCCAGAGCTGTCGTCGTTCGACGCGCTGCTCAAGGCGTCCGGCGAAGGGCGCGAAGTGTCGACGACGATGTCCATCGTGCGCATCCTGAACATTTTGCTCAAGGACAAGAAGATCGGCCGCCATGTGGTTCCCATCGTTCCCGACGAATCGCGCACCTTCGGCATGGAGGGGCTTTTTCGCCAGGTCGGCATCTGGAACCAGCAAGGCCAGAACTATGTGCCCGAAGACCATGACCAGCTAATGTTCTACAAGGAGTCGAAGGACGGCCAGGTCTTGCAGGAGGGCATCAACGAAGCCGGCGCGATGAGCGACTGGATCGCCGCCGCCACGTCTTACTCGGTACATGGCGTGCAGATGATCCCCTTCTATATCTGCTACTCGATGTTCGGCCTGCAGCGCACGATGGATCTGTGCTGGGCGGCCGGCGACCAGCGCGCGCGCGGCTTCATGATCGGCGGCACGGCCGGCCGCACGACGCTGAACGGCGAGGGCTTGCAGCACGAGGACGGCCACTCGCTGATCCTCTCCGGACTGATCCCGAACTGCGTCAGCTACGACCCGACCTTCTCGTTCGAGGTCGCCGTCGTCATGCACGAAGGGCTGCGCCGCATGGTCGGCGAGCAGGAGGACGTGTTCTTCTACCTCACCGTGATGAATGAAAACTACGAGCACCCGGAAATGCCGGAAGGCGCTGCGCCGGACATCGTCAAAGGCATGTACCTGCTACGCAAGGGCATGGTGTCGGACGGCCCGAAAGCCGCGCCGCGTGTGCAACTGCTCGGTTCTGGAACGATCTTCCGCGAAGTCATTGCCGCCGCCGAACTGTTGAAGAGCGACTGGGGCGTAGACGCCGATCTCTGGGGTTGCCCCAGCTTCAACGAGCTGGCGCGCGACGGCAACGACGCGCAGCGCTGGAACCTGCTCAACCCGATGGAGAAACCGAAGCTGTCGCACGTCGAGAGCTGCCTGAACGACACGCGCGGCCCCATCGTCGCCGCCACCGACTACGTGCGCCTCTACGCCGAACAGATCCGCCCCTTCATCAACCGCCGTTACGTGACCTTGGGCACCGACGGCTTCGGCCGCTCGGATACCAGGGAAAAGCTACGGCACTTCTTCGAGGTCGACCGGAGCTGGGTCGCCGTTGCCGCGCTGAAAGCGCTGGCCGACGACGGCGCGATAGCGCGCAACGTCGTCGTCGAGGCGCTCGCCAAGTACGGCATCGCCGCCGACAAGCCGAATCCGATGACGGTTTAAGGGAGCGCAGACATGGGCCAGACAATCGAAGTAAAAGTCCCCGACATCGGCGACTACAGCGACGTGCCGGTGATCGACATCTGCGTCAAGGCCGGCGATACCGTCGGGGTAGACGACGCGCTGGTGACGCTGGAATCGGACAAGGCGACGATGGACGTGCCGTCATCCGCCGCCGGCATCGTCAAGGAAATCAGGGTCGCGCTCGGCGACAAGGTTTCCGAAGGCGCGACGGTCGTGCTGATCGAGGCCACGGCAGCGACATCCGCTCCCTCCCCAATCGCAAACGTCGCCAGTGGCGACCTTCCCCTTGCGGGAGAGGGCCGGGGAGAGGGGGCAAGCACCACGCAAACATCAACCTCCCCCCCCTCTCCCCCAACCCCTCTCCCGCAAGGGGAGAGTGGAGCATTAGCCCCCCTTCCCGGCCTCGGCCTCGGCGCAAAACCCCACGCCAGCCCATCGGTGCGCGCGTTCGCCCGCGAACTTGGCGTCGACTTGACCAAGGTTCCGGCCAGCGGCCCGAAAGGCCGCGTCCTCAAGGAAGACATCACCGCTTTTGTCAAGGGCGCGATGACGGCCAGCCCGGCGCCGGCTGCTGCCCTGCCGTCGGCTGGCGGCGCAGGGTTGGGTGGATTCGATTTGCTGCCGTGGCCAAAAGTCGATTTCAGCAAGTTCGGCCCGGTCGAGCTTGTCCCGCTGTCGCGCATCAAGAAGATTTCCGGCCAGAACCTCGCCCGCAACTGGGCGATGATCCCGGCCGTGACCTATCACGAAGACGCCGACATCACCGACCTCGAAGCCTTCCGCGTGGCGATCAACAAGGAGAACGAGAAGTCTGGCGTAAAAATCACGATGCTCGCTTTCCTGGTTAAAGCCTGCGCCATCGCGCTGAAGAAATTCCCCGAATTCAACAGCTCGCTCGATGTCCAGAACGGCGAAATGAGCCTGGTGCTGAAGCAATACTTCAACATCGCCTTCGCCGCCGACACGCCGAACGGCCTCGTCGTCCCGGTCGTCAAGAACGTCGACCGAAAAACGGTGACGCAGATCGCCGCAGAATCCGGCGAACTCGCCAAAAAGGCGCGCGATGGCAAGCTCGGCCCGGCCGACATGGCCGGCGCCTGCTTCACCATTTCGAGCGTCGGCGGCATCGGCGGCACAGCCTTCTCGCCCATCGTCAACGCGCCGGAAGTCGCCATCCTCGGTGTCAGCAAATCGGCGATGAAACCGGTGTGGAATGGCGCGGAATTCGTGCCGCGCCTGATCCTGCCGCTATCGCTCTCGGCCGACCACCGCGTCATCGACGGCGCGCTGGCCACCCGCTTCAACGTGTATGTCGCGCAGTTGCTCGCCGACATGCGCCGCGTGTTGTTGTAAAGGGGAGCGCGATGAGCCAGATCATTGAAGCAAAAATCCCGGACATCGGCGACTACAGCGACGTTCCCGTCATCGACGTGTGCGTCAAGGTAGGCGATACGGTGAAAGCCGAAGACGCGCTCGTCACGCTCGAATCCGACAAGGCGACGATGGACGTGCCCAGCCCGGCCGGCGGCGTGGTCAAGGAAATCAAGGTCAAGCTCGGCGACAAGGTATCGCAAGGCATGCTGGTGGTGTTGATCGAGACGGCCGCTACCGCATCTCCCCCCTCTTCCCCAGCCCCTCTTCCGCAACGGGCGAGGGGAGCAGTCAGCGTGCCTGCCGGCACATTTACTGGTACGGTCGACATCGAGTGCGACATGCTCGTCCTCGGCGCCGGCCCCGGCGGTTACTCGGCGGCCTTTCGCAGCGCCGACCTCGGCATGAAGACGGTGATCGTCGAGCGCTACGCGACGCTCGGCGGCGTCTGCCTGAACGTCGGCTGCATCCCGTCCAAAGCGCTGCTGCACGTCGCCGCCATCATGGACGAAGCGCGGCACATGGCCGACACGGGCGTGACTTTCGCCGCGCCGCAAGTCGACATCGACAAGTTGCGCGCGCACAAGGAAAAGGTCGTCGGCAAGCTGACAGGCGGCCTGGCCGGCATGGCCAAGGGCCGCAAGGTCGACATCGTGCGCGGCTACGGCAGCTTCCTCGACGCCCATCACATCGAGGTCGAAACCACCGAAGGCGCGGCGCAAAACAAGACCGGCGACAGGAAGGTGATCGGCTTCCAGAAATGCATCGTCGCTGCCGGTTCGGCTGCGGTGCACCTCCCCTTCCTGCCGCGCGATCCGCGCATCGTCGATTCGACCGGCGCGCTTGAGATCCGCTTTGTTCCAAAGAAAATGCTGGTCATCGGCGGCGGCATCATCGGCCTGGAAATGGCTACCGTCTATTCGTCGCTCGGCGCCCGCGTCGATGTCGTCGAAATGATGGACGTGCTGATGGCCGGCCCGGATCGCGACGCGGTCAAAGTATGGGAAAAGCAGAACCGGCACCGCTTCGACCGAATCATGCTCAAAACCCGGACAGTTGCTGTCGAAGCTAGGGACGATGGCCTCTACGCCAGGTTTGAAGGCGAAGGGATAGCGCCGGAACCGGTCAAATACGACATGATCCTGCAAGCCGCCGGCCGCGCGCCGAACGGCAAGAAGATCGCCGCCGAAAAGGCCGGCGTCATCGTTACCGACCGTGGCTTCATCCCGGTCGACAAGCAGATGCGCACTAACGTCCCGCACATCTTCGCCATCGGCGACCTCGTCGGCCAGCCGATGCTCGCGCACAAAGCGGTACACGAGGCGCACGTCGCCGCCGAAGCTGCAGCCGGGCAGAAATCCGCATTCGACGCGCAAGTCATCCCCGGCGTCGCCTACACCCACCCGGAAGTGGCGTGGGTCGGCATCACCGAAGAGCAGGCGAAAAAGGAAGGCCGACAGGTCGACACCGCCAAGTTCCCGTGGACCGCCTCCGGTCGCGCCATCGCCAACGGCGCCGACACCGGCTTCACCAAGCTAATCTTCGACGCCGAAACGCACCGCATCGTCGGCGGCGCCATCGTCGGCCCATCGGCCGGCGACATGATCGGCGAAGTCTGCCTCGCCATCGAAATGGGTTGCGACGCGGCCGATATCGGGAAGACCATCCACCCGCACCCGACGCTCGGCGAAACGGTCGGCATGGCGGCAGAAGTGGCGCACGGGAGTTGCACGGATATACCGCCGCTGAAGAAGAAGTAATTCCATTTCTAAATCGTTAGTGAATTAATGATCCAAGGCCAAGCGACGATGGAATGGACGCGCTGATGGTCAGTTTCCATGTCACGGAGAGCGACCTCCAAATGGTTTTCGAGGGTGTCGATGCTATCGAAAACCCGGT
>JACQYA010000115.1 GCA_016208425.1 Betaproteobacteria bacterium | reverse complement strand
GGTGACGCAGCAGAACGCCGCGCTGGTCGAACAGGCGGCGGCGGCGGCCGAGAGCCTGGAAGAACAGGCGCAGGCGCTGGCCCAGGCGGTATCGGTATTTGCGTTAAACGAGGGAGCCGGCTCCGCCGCTGCGGTTGCCACACCGGTGGAAGGCCTCGATTTTGACGGTGCGATCAACGCGCACAGAAACTGGAAGCGGCGCCTTCTCGAATTTGTCGGCGGCAAGGGCGAGGAACTGGATCCCGCCATCGTCGGACGCGACGACAAATGCGCCTTGGGATGCTGGATCTACGGCGATGGGCGGGCCATGCAGGGCGGTGTGCACTACGGCGGCTTGAAGCACGAACACGCGGCCTTCCACCACTGTGCGGCCGATGTCATTCGCCGGCATCAGGAAGGCGAAAGCAGGGATGCGCGAGCGCTGCTGGCCGGCGAGTTTTCCGAGCGATCGAGCAAGGTGATCGGTTTGCTCGAAGAAATGAAAAAGGAGCGTAACCGTCACGCCGAGCTGCCGCCGGAACCCGCTTCTCGCACGCACCCGCGGGGCAGGCCGGCAGCTGTCCTATCGGCGCCTGCCGAGGATGATTGGGCGGAGTTCTAACCCGAACATTCCACAATATTTGTTGTAACGCCCCAGATACACAGTGACCCGCCGGAAACCCCGTCGTTCCCGCGCAAAGGGGGATGATCCATACGGCGGCGGGCAGACTGAACGCTACAGGTTCCCGCCTACGCGGGAACGACGAAACCGGGGTAGTGAGGTGTGACAACCCCAGATCCTAAACCGAACAAGAAGGAACACGACGATGCGTAACAATTTGCCGGTGACGAATTCCGAAGTGTCCTTGCGCGACGAGACCCTGATCGTTTCAAAGACCGACCTGAAAGGTCAGATCACCTATGTCAACAAGGACTTCATCGATGTCAGCGGCTTTACCGAAGCGGAGCTGATCGGCGAACCGCACAATATCGTGCGCCACCCGGACATGCCGGCGGAGGCCTTCGAAGATCTGTGGCGCAATCTGAAAGACGGACGCCCGTGGACGGGACTGGTCAAGAACCGCTGCAAGAACGGCGATTTCTACTGGGTTTTGGCGACCGCGACGCCGATCCTGGAGAACGGACAGGTAACGGGCTACATCTCGGTGCGACGCAAGGCGGCGGCGCAGCAGATCGAAGCGGCGGAAAAAGCTTATCGCCTGTTCCGGGAGAAGAAGGCCGGCGGATCGCATATCCGGCATGGTGCCGTCGTCAAAGGTGGCGCCGGGTTGCTGGCGAGCCTTTCGTTAAGGGCGAAAATGTTGCTCGGTTTCGCCTCCCTGCTGCTCGCGGTGGCGATGGTGGCGGGGCTCGGCCTGTGGGGCATGGGGAAAACCAATCAAGCCGTGGCCGATCTCTACAACCGCCGTGTCGGGCCGTTGCAGGATCTCGCGGTCATCATGCAACTGACCGCCGACAACCGCGCCCAGGTGATGCTGGCCGTGCAACATGACCCGGCAGGCGCTTATGCGAACCTGCACAACCACGGCGTGGATCTCCACCTGGCGACCATAGACAAGAATATTGCCGAAATTTCGGCACGCTGGGAGAGCTACGAGAAAAACGTCAATTCGAGCCAGCACAAGGAACTGGCCGACGCCTTTGTCGACGCCCGCAAGCGTTACGTGACGGAAGGCCTGTTGCCCGCCAGAGCGGCGGTGGCGGACGGAAAATTCCACGACGCTAACCTGGTTCTGTTGCAAAAACTCAACCCGGCCTACACGGCGACCGCACAAAAAGCCGGCGAGCTGTTCCAGTATTTGAGCGCGGCGGGCAAGAAGCAGTTGACCGCGTCCGAGGAAGACTTCGGAAGCGTCCGCCTGTGGGTGATTCTGCTGGTCGTGACCGCTTTGCTGACCGGTGTGATCGTCTCCTGGTTGCTCATGCGGTCGATCACGCGCCCGCTGGACATCGTCAACGCGGCGGTGCAACGGCTTGCGCAAGGCGATTTCAAAACCAACCTGGAGGTGTCGCGCAACGACGAGCTGGGCAAGGTCGTGCAGGGTTTGCAGTCGATGCAGATCCACCAGGGCTTCAACGTCGCCGAGGCAAAGCGCGTGGCGGACGAAAATCTGCGCATCAAGATTGCGCTCGATGGTGTCGGCATGCCGATCACCATCTCCGATTCGTCGAACGCGCTGATTTACCTGAACAACGCGGCGACCGCGCTGTGGACGGGGATGGAGGCGGGGATGGCGCAGAGGATACCCGGCTTCCGTGCCGCCGACATCAAGAACTATTCGCTGGTCGATTTTTTTGACGACGAGAAGGTCAAGGAGTGCTACCGGCAAAAGTTGTCGGAACCGCGCCTCCTGGATTTCGCGATGTGCGAGCGCAACCTGCGCGTGACGGCCAGCCCGGTGCTCGGTTCGCGGGGCGAGTATTTGGGCCGGGCGAGCCAGTGGCTGGATCGAACCAGCGAAGTTGCGGTCGAGAACGAAGTCGCGATGATCGTCTCGGCGGCATCCAACGGCGATTTTGCCCAACGGGTTTCCACCAAAGGCAAGGAAGGCTTCTTCCGGCAGCTGGCGAACGACCTCAACCAACTGCTCGACACCAGCCAGCGCGGGCTCGACGATGTGGTTCAGGTGCTGGGCGCACTGGCCAAGGGCGATTTGACCAAACGCATCGAAGCCGACTACGCCGGCTCGTTCGGTCAGATGAAGAGCGATGCAAACCAGACTGCGGACACGCTCGGCGAAATCGTCGGCCAGATCAAAAACGCCGCCGACGCCATTAACACTGCGGCCAAGGAGATCTCCAGCGGCAACCAGGATCTTTCCAGCCGCACCGAGGAGCAGGCGAGCAGCCTGGAAGAGACCGCCTCCAGCATGGAGCAGCTCACCAGCACGGTGAAGCAGAACGCCGACAACGCCCGGCAGGCCAACGACCTGGCCGGCAACGCGCAGCAGGTCGCCGAAAAGG